>JAZKZL010000138.1:0-30574 GCA_045612645.1 Oscillospiraceae bacterium | reverse complement strand
CCTCGTAGTTGCTGGTACTGATGGCCCTATGGCTCAGACCAAGGAGCACATGCTGCTTGCTCGTCAGGTAGGCGTTCCTGCTATCGTTGTATTCATGAACAAGTGCGATGACGTTGATGACGAAGAGCTGCTCGAGCTCGTAGAGATGGACATCCGTGATGTTCTGTCCCAGAACGAGTTCCCCGGCGACGACACCCCCATCATCAAGGGTTCCGCTCTGAACGCCCTGATCTCTGAGTCCACCGACAAGAACGCTCCCGAGTATGCTTGCATCAAGGAGCTGATGGACGCTGTTGACGCTTACATTCCTGCTCCTGAGCGTTCTGAGAACCTGCCCTTCCTGATGCCCGTAGAGGATACAATGAACATCACAGGTCGTGGTACTGTTGCTACAGGCCGTGTAGAGCGTGGTATCGTTAAGGTTAACGACACAGTTGAGATCACAGGTCTCGTTGACGAGCCCAAGTCCACTGTTGTTACAGGTCTCGAGATGTTCAGAAAGACTCTGGACGAGGCTGTTGCTGGTTACAACATCGGTGCTCTGCTCCGTGGTGTTACACGTCAGGATATCGAGCGTGGTCAGGTACTCTGCAAGCCCGGTTCCATTCACCCCCACACCAAGTTCAAGGGCCAGGTTTACGTTCTCAAGAAGGAAGAGGGCGGCCGTCATACTCCTTTCGTATCCAACTATCGTCCTCAGTTCTTCTTCAGAACAACAGACGTTACCGGCGTAATCACACTGCCTGCTGATAAGGAAATGTGCATGCCTGGTGATAACGTTGTTATGGACGTTGAGCTGATCACTCCTATCGCTATCGAAGAGGGTCTGCGTTTCGCTATCCGTGAGGGTGGTAGAACAGTAGGTTCCGGCGTTGTTACTGCTATCAACGAGTAATTCTTAGCGAATAACGAGTAACTTATAAACATAGCCGCTCCGAGCAATCGGAGCGGTTTTTGTCTGTCTATAAGCCCGCATTTGTGTAGTCAACTGTAGACATCGCTACGTCGGCAAGCATAGAGAAAGCTAATCCCCCATAGTGGCAGCATATGCTCACTACGGGGGATGTTTTTATCTGTTGATCTTTGGATTATCGGTGCGTCCGAGGATGTAGTCTACTGAGACATCGTAGAAGTCGGCTAGGCGGATAAGGGTGGCTGTAGGGATGTCACGGGTGGAGTTTTCATAGCAGGAGTAAGTGTTCTGTGCTATGAACAGAGAATCTGCTACATACTTTTGTGACAGGGAACGACTCTTTCTAATTTGAGCAAATTTGTACGAAGCATCGGAACAAGGTACATATGCAGTGGGGGTGTCGATGCGGTCAAGGATATAGTCAATTGAAACATTATATAGCTTAGATAGTTTAATTAGTATTGCCGTTGGAATGTCTCTTTTGCATTCCTCATAATAGGCGTATGCACGGTGTCCACAGCCGATCTTTTCGGCTATCTGCTTTTGTGTTAGAAGTTCACTTTCCCGCAAGTATTTCAGTTTATACAAAATTACATATCTCCTTTTGTATCATTATAATAATATTATTGCTTATCACAATATGGTCTATTGACAAATTGACCATATTGTGATATAATATAAACATTAGAATTTATATAAGCAGTAGGAGGAATAATTTATATGATTAAGGTATATTGTGACCGCTGTGGCGGTGAAGGAGAATTTGACATTTGTGGATTGATTGTAGATTGTGATAAATGTGATGGCACAGGCTATATGTATATTGATGAGAGTGAACTTGATGAAAACGATATAGTCTTATCAAGCGACGATTGAAATAAAGTGTATACGGGGGTTATTATGATTAATTTTGAAGCGGATTTAGCCGAATTAAAAAGACGTCAAGAAGAATATTGCGAAGTAGATAATGAGTATTGGGTCATTGAACGTCAAATTCAAGAGTTAGTGAATTTAGCAGTTGATTTTTATGGTTATGAATGTGTTGACGAAGATAATTGAATGATGTGATAAGTAAATAGTATAAGGTTGGTTTCTTGATTTGCTTATATTTTGTGTGGAGGAGGTAATTTGATGAAGGTATTGGAAACGATAGTCGGTTTAGCGCTTCTAGGCGTTGGAATGGTGTGTGAAGCTAAAAAACAGGGAATTAGTTTTTCAACAGAAGCGCAAAAGTTCGGAAAAAGAGAACATATTAAAGAATACCGTAGGAGTAATATTGACGAACAGATACGTAATTACCGACGAGAGTCAAATCCATACCTAAAAGCGCAGATGCTTCAGGCTATACAGACAACAATAAATATGGATATATGTCATATTAGTGGTGACACGATATTACGCAAAAAAGAGGCTCTTACTTATTGTGAAAAATACTTAAGAAATTGTCCAGATGAAGCGGTTAGAAGTATGCTTGAAAAAAAGAAAGTTATGCTTGAAAATCAAATCAAAGAGCAAACTCGAAAAGAAAATATACGTTTCAGCTAAATGTAGTTAATTGAGTAGGCATTGTTGATGAGGAATGAAAAGAAATTCAGAAAGAATTTAGAAGCTAGAGTCGACTTGCTTGAATCTGAAATATTTAAACAGGAGTGCGCAAAAATGCTTTCAGACGAAAGCTATGACAAGGATAAGTTAGACAAACTTAAAGAAGAAAGAGCTACCATTAGGTACTACCTTGAGCACTGATATGTGATAAATATGTAGATATACCGCCCTCTCACAGGGCGGTTTTCTCTTGCCAAATCTCCAAAAAAGTGCTACAATAAGCATATCCCACCGAAAGGAGCATCACCATGCAGATACCGCACAACATTCTTTACATCATCCAGCGCCTTGAACAGGCAGGCTATGAGGCATATATTGTCGGCGGCTGTGTGCGTGACGGATTGATGGGCGCACAGCCTCACGATTTCGACATAACTACCTCCGCACTGCCCGAGGAGACACAGCAGGTCTTTTCTGATATGAGAGTCATTGAAACGGGTATAAAGCACGGCACGGTCACAGTTCTTTATGAGGGAGAGCCGATAGAGATCACCACCTACCGCATAGACGGTGATTACGCTGACGGCAGACATCCCGATGAGGTGAAGTTTACACGCTCGCTTGCAGAGGATGTGGCGCGCCGTGATTTCACCATGAACGGTATTGCATACAGCCCAAAACGAGGACTTTTTGACCTTTACGATGGCGCCGAGGATATCCGCAGGGGCATTATCCGCTGCATCGGAGATCCCGATAAGCGCTTCGGAGAGGACGCTCTGCGCATCATGCGTGCGCTGAGATTCTCCGCTGTGCTTGGATTTCCGATAGAGGAGAATACTGCTGCCTCGCTCAGACGAAATAAGTCGTTGCTGAGCCGTGTTTCGTCGGAACGTATATTCGTTGAGCTGCAGAAACTTCTCTGTGGCAGAAATGCAGGCGCAGTGTTGCGGGAGTTTTCTGATATTTTCGCTGAGATCATCCCTGAGCTTGCCCCCTGCATCGGATATGAGCAGCACAGCAGATATCACGCATTTACGCTTTATGAGCATCTTGTGAGAGCAGTGGAAGGCTGTCCTACTGATGAGGTGCTGCGGCTTGCAATGCTGCTGCACGATATAGGAAAGCCGCTTACGCAGTCTGAGGACGCAAGCGGCGAATGGCATTTCTATGGTCATGCGGAGGAGAGCGCACGTCTCGCCGAGGATATCCTCAGGCGGTTAAAGACCTCCAATGCGTTGAGGGAGAGGGTCTGCACCATTATCAGATATCACGGCTTTGCTCCCGAAAAGACGGAGAAATTCATCAGAAAACGTCTTGCAAAGCACGGGCTTGAACTTTTCCGAGACATCATGCTTGCTCATATTGCGGATGACAGCGCAAAGCAGGAGTTCGCAAAGGAGCGTATCCCTGAATGGCGGGAGATCATACACATTGCAGAGGAGATAAATGAAAGTCAGCCATGTCTCAGGATAAAGGATCTTGCTATCAGCGGAAGAGATCTGTCAAAGCTTGTGGAGCCATCTCCCAAAACAGGAGAAACGCTGAAATATCTGCTGGAAGGCGTGATCGAGGGCAGATTCCCTAACGAGCGGGAAGAGCTTCTGCGGCAGGCGGAATCTTTCCTGAAAAATTGCAGATAATAGACTGAGACGACAGAAAATATCTTGCAGAAAACTAAATCTTGTGCTATACTTATAGAGTTGAGACAATCTATGTGTAGGAGAACTGAACAATGGCAATGGATATAGGAATAGATCTTGGCACCGCCAATATCATTATTACTGTTAATGGCAAGGGAATAGTGCTGAACGAGCCGTCTGTGGTGGCATATGACCGTAAGAAGAAAGAGGTCGTGGCTGTAGGCACTGAGGCTTATAAGATGATCGGCAGAACGCCTGAATATATCGTAGCTGTACGTCCTCTGAAGGATGGCGTTATTTCCGATAATGATATGGCAGAGGAAATGGTCAAGGAGTTTATCCGCATGGTAAACAACGGCTTTATGATGAAGCCGAGAGTTGTCCTGTGCGTACCCTCCTCCGTTACCGATGTAGAGCGCAGAGCTGTTATCGAGGCGGGTGTATCCGCAGGTGCAAGAAAAGTATATCTCATTGAAGAGCCTATTGCAGCGCTTATCGGCGCAGGAATCGATATATCAAAGCCTAACGGCACCATGGTAGTAGATATCGGCGGCGGCACCGCGGATGTGGCGATCGTTTCCTTTAATGGTATAGTTGCAAGCCGTTCCGTAAAGATGGCGGGCAGCAAGTTTGACGCTGCGATAATCCGCCATATCACTCAGAAGTACAAGATACTTATCGGAGAAAAAACCGCTGAAAAGGCAAAGATGGAGATCGCAAACGTGTTTGATCCCGATGGCAGCAAGAAGATGACTGTCCGTGGCAGGCATCTGCTGAGAGGTCTCCCTGAAAGTGTCGAGATCACGGATATAGATATCGACGAGGCTATCCATGAAAATGCAATGGAGATAGTAAATCAGGTGAAGCTTACACTGGAATCTGCCCCCCCTGAGCTGGTGGGTGATATCCTGAGCAATGGTATCACGTTAACGGGCGGAGGGGCGTTGCTGGGCGGTCTTACAGAGCTTATTTCCGCTAACGTCGGCGCACCATGCTTTATTGCGGATAATCCTATTGAGTGCGTTGCACGGGGAGTTGATGCGGCGTTCAGAATGTCGGGCGAACTGCTGGATGGCTTTGAACAGGTGCAGCTTTACGGCTTCAGATAAATATCATGACCTGTCGGGATCTGTCCTGACAGGTTTTAATTTTAAATTCAATAATTTGTCAAAAAACACATATCTATTACTTGATTTTTCCTGAAGAGTATGATAAAATAATATTATGTATAAGTGTACGAACTTTCGTGTGTAAACGTTTTATCATATTTTATTCAGGAAGGAGAGTTGAGCTTTGATCGACAACTGCCTTATGATCGGTTTCTGCTGTACTACGATGCAGAAGGAACCTATAAAACCCGTTGTGGATAATCTGGTCGAAGAGGTTGCAAACAGAGAGAATTACCGAATGCTGATCTATCACTGCTTTGAGGACTTGTGGTATGATACTCCGTCCAACAGAGGTGCTGCATCCATATTTAATATGATCAATTACGATATGCTGGATGTAATGATAATCATGCAGTGCAACGAGTATCAGAAACCGTTGTTCACAAATATTGCCAAGCGTTGCCATGAGCATAATGTTCCTGTTATTATAATCGATGAGAAATATGAGGACTGCTTCTGTGTTTCTTTCGGTTACGGGGATGCTTTCGGTCAGATAGTTGAGCATGTTATCACGGAGCATAATTGCCGTGATATCATACATATGGCGGGTAAGAGGAACAATGATTTCTCACAGACCCGTATCGATAGCTGCCGTGAGGTCATGGCAAAGCATGGCCTTACTCTTCGTGATGAGGATGTGCTGTACGGCGAGTTCTGGGACGGGCCTACATACGAAGTGATGGACCAATTTTTTGCAAGTGGCAGAAAGATTCCCGATGCATTCGTGTGTGCAAATGACGCAATGGCTATGGCGGTGTGCCTGAAACTCAATGAGAAGGGGCTGAGGGTGCCTGAGGATGTTATTGTAACAGGCTTTGATGGCACGGAGATCGAAAAATATCACGATCCTCGTCTGTGTACAGCAGTGCGTGACAATCAATTGCTTGTAGCTGCTGTTATGAAGCTCATTGATAAGATCGTTGCCGATCCATCTATACAGCCGCATGATGTGATACTTGATTATACACCTGTTTTTTCTGAAAGCTGCGGATGTACAGATCAGAATGCTGTCCGCAACAATCAGGCGCTTGCTCAGTATGTGCGCAATTTCACCTATACGATGGTATATTACGAGGAACAGATGGGTGAGATGTGCAATTGTGTTTTCGCTGATCCCACGTTGGATAATGCCCGCGAGGTGCTGAGAAAATACAGCTTTGCAGGCACACATATCTGCATCACCGAGGATTATTACCGCTATTTCTCTGAGGATTTCGATGAGGCGGCAAAGAATGCGGAGAATACAGGTCTTTATTCCGAAAAGATGCATATTCTGGTGGATTGTTCCGATGACAGGGATCAGGAGGGTATTACTTTCTCAACATCCGAAGTTCTGCCTGATCTGCTTTCTCATTTTGACGGCAGGCATGCACTTACGGTGATTCCTTTCCATTCATTAGACAGAGTCATAGGCTATTACACACTGGGCTATCTTTCTTATGATCTTTGCAAGGATCAGATGCTTGCTTATACAATGATGGCAAACCAGTGTCTTGAGACTATCCATACTCATGAGCATATGCGTTTCCTCAACAGGAAGCTGGAATTCATGTTTACGCATGATCATCTTACGAAGATCTATAACCGCTACGGTTTCTACAAGAATTTCCGTGAGGATTTTGCGCAGCTTGCTGCGGAGAATAAGGATGTGTTTATCGTCTCCATTGATCTTAACGATATGAAGACTATTAACGATACCTACGGACACAGCGCAGGCGACGAGGCTCTGCGTATCACGGCAAATGCTCTTACAGGTGCCGCTGAGAAGGATGACACTGAGATCATCTGCTCACGTTTTGGCGGTGATGAGTTCGTTGTTGCAAGGATATGCACAGGTGACGCAAAGGAACGAGCTGAGCGCTATCAGCGCAATTTTGACAGCGTATTGGCTGGACTCAACGAGACTTCGGGAAATCCGTTTACTGTTGCGGTCAGCATCGGCGTATACTGCGCTTCGCTTACTGCGGTGGATACGGTTGACGAGCTTATTGAGCTTGCAGACAGGCTGATGTATAATGATAAATCCCGTCACAAGCGCAGACCGAAGAATCTGAAGTAAGGAGAAGCAAATGGAGAATACAGATAAGGAGAAGCAAACGGAGAAACGCAGCTTTATTTCAAAAGCGGGAGAGTTTATTGCCGAGTGCATTCCCGAGTTTATCGGTGACTTCTTTGCATCGCTATTTTCATAAAATATGCGTGTGGCGAAGCGACGGCATATTTTTCAAGGTTTGCTCAGCCGTCTAAATCTTTGATTTGGAAAACGGCGTGCAGTTCTTATAATCAGCCATCCCCTTTGAAAAAAGGGGATGAATTTTTAGAAAAAATACCAACCTTTTCGGAATTTCCGCCACTATATTACCGAAACGTTTCATAAAGCGAGGAAAAAGTGATGAACAAGAACGATGCGGACAGACTGATATCAGGATATGTGCGCAAGCTTTTCGGCTTTGCAAGGCAGAGACTTTCAGACATAGCGGAGGCGGAGGAATTTGCCGCGGAGCTTACGCTGACAGTATATAAGGCGCTGCTGAAAGCGCAGGATATCGCAAATCCCGACGGCTATGTGTGGAGAGTTGCAAAGAACTGCTATGCACGGTATATCGGTGGCAGAAAGCAGTTTACAGCAGTGGACGGCATTGAGTTTATTCCCGATAACCATGACTTCACACAGGAGCTTGCGGACAGCGAGAGCTACGGCATACTCCGCCGTGAGATAACCTATCTCGGAAAGACACAGCGCGAGATCATCGTTCTTCACTATTTCCATGACAAGAAGGTGCGGGAGATAGCGGAGATACTCTCTATCCCCGAGAACACGGTGAAGTGGCATTTAGCCTGCTCACGAAAGGAGCTAAAGGACGGTATGGATAAGGTAAGAACAACAGGAACGCTTGGCGCACAGCCGATCAGATTTATCAATATGGGACATTGTGGAACGCTCGGAGATACAATGTATGATACGTCAAATTTCCTTGCCAAAAACATAACTCAGAACATCGCCTATGCGGCGTATCATCAGCCGAGGAACATCAACGAGATAGCCGAAGAACTTGGCATCAATCCGATTTTTGTTGAGGATGAGGTGGCGGTGCTGGAGGAGTACGGCTTCATGGATAAGCTTCCGAACGGAAGATATCGCACGAATATCCAGATGATAATTCCGAACAAGGAAAACTATGAGATAGGCAAGGCAGTAATGGAAAAGTATATTCCTCTGTTTGCGGAGAAATACTTTATTCCAGCACTTGAAAGCATCACCGAGATACCCGAGTGGATAAGCGTGCCCGATAACGACCTCAATTTATATAAGTGGTGTCTTATCATGCCAATGGCAGATCAGCTCGCTGTTGTTCCAGGTGATAACAGCGAATTTAGTGTAAAGCGTCCCGATGGCGGTGATTACATTGCTTTTGCAACGCTGGATGTAAAGCAGGATTGGTTACCCGGGAACGGAGAGGAATGGAAATACATCGCATCCTGCGGCCCAATGTGGAGAAACGAATTTACTGATACCAAGTGGTGGAAGAGCTGGCAGTTCAACTGCTACTGGTCTGACAGAAAGCTGGACTGGCACGAATGTCAGCATCATGATTTTGATAAGCTGTATTTCTTTACGAGAGGAGAGCTTCCCGATACAGTTGCGAATATCGAGAGCTATCAGATATTGCTGGACAAAGGCTATCTGCTGAAAACGGATGGAGAGTATAAGCTGAACATTATCACCTGTGCAAGCGAAAAGCAGTGGTGGGAGCATATTCCTGCTGCTCCCGAGGATATCGGACAGCAGTGTGAGGCTTGTGCTGCAGGTATCACAAAGGCGGAGCTTATCGGTCAGCCTGAGCATATGCACGCTCAGATAAAGCATATGAACAGAAATGCTGCGGCATGCTGCCACACCAGGATGATGAAATACCTTGTTGATAACGGCGTGCTTAAAGATCCCACTCCCGAGCAGAAAAAGGGACTTTGCACGATACTGTTCTTAGGGGAATAAGAGGGCAATATAGCGATAAATCGAATATTACAGGGGGAGCGTTTATGCTGAACAAAATCAAAACCAATCCGTTTGCAAGTGTGATATGGTTAATGCTTGCGTGCGTGGTACATATCGTATTATTCAAGGCAAAGAACGGCTCTGATTATCAGCCTTGGCAGAGGGTACTGATGTTGCTTGTAGCTATATGCCTGACTCTTCCGATACATGAATTGGTCCATTTCGCATTTATGAAGATGTTCTGCAAGGGCAGAGTTCAGATAAAGATCATGAAGAGCCCGATGGGTTTGCCCGCTCTCTGTACGACAGCGCAGGCTGAATTTAAGAAATGGCAGCTTGTCATCATATATCTTGCGCCGTTTGTTTTTGTTACGCTGTTGATCGATGTGATACTGACGCTTTATGCTGAAGCTCCGTTGTTCTTTTTCATTGTTTCGGTGTGCAATTGTGCAGGGTGTTTTTATGATATTCTCGATGTATTGATAGTTGTAACCCGAAAAGATAACGGGAATCCCCAAAACTAAAGCAAAAAAGCCGTGAAGAATTAACTTCACGGCTTTCGTTATGCCTGTTTCCTGAGCTTTGCCTTCTTGATGACCTTCTGTCTCGAGAACTCCTCGCGCTCCTTTTCCTCAAGAGCGTTTGTGATGAACTTCACCATGTTCTCGAACTTGGGTATCATGATGTTTTTCAGGGCGTTTGCACGCTTCTGAGTCTTTTTGATGGCGATGGCAAGGCGGTAGATACTGTTTTCTATATCAGCAAGCTTTACGGTGATATCCTTTGCCTTGTTGAAGCTGATGTACGCCGTATCAAAGCTGGAATTGGTCTGATACATGCTGTAGGAGATATCGCGTTGCTGTTCTGATGCTGTGAGCTTCGGCAGCTCCACGCCCATTACACTGCGTGTGCTGAGCGACAGAGTGTCGTCAACAGGGAAGGTGTTGGCAATATCGCTCACCACGCCCATTGAGATATTGGCTCTTTGCAGAGCCGCATAGGCTTGCGTATAGGTCTTGTCGATGCTGTCACGCAGAGCCTTTGCCTCGTCGGTAAGCTGCACCATTTCACGGATGAGGATGTTGCGCTTTCTATCCATCAGCTCATAGCCCATTCTTGCCTGACGCAGGGAGCGCTTGGCTTTTATGAGATTGCCCTTGGTGGGGAAGATTTGTTCTGCCAGAACTATCGCTCCTTTCGGGTGGTGTGAGTCTTATGCTTCAGACTTTTTGTTGAATCTCTGGGCACGGGCAGGATCGTACTTTTCAGCCAGCAGCTTGTCGTCGATACGGTCAAGCTCGGATCTTGGCAGAGTGCAGAGAAGATCCCAGCCAAGCTCCAGAGTTTCCTCCATGGAACGGTTTTCGTCAAAGCCCTGATTCAGGAAGTTGTCCTCGAACAGTCTGCCGAATGCCATGTATGCACGGTCGTTCTCGGAAAGCTCCTCCTCGCCGATAACAGAGGCAAGCGAGCGGGCGTCCTGTACTTTTGCATAAGCGGCAAACAGCTGGTTTGCCACAGCGGAGTGGTCTGCTCTTGTGTAGCCCTCGCCGATGCCGTCCTTCATCAGACGGGACAGCGACAGCAGCACGGAAAGTCCGGGATATACGCCGCGCTGATCCAGCTCACGGTCGAATACAATCTGACCCTCGGTGATGTATGCTGTAAGGTCGGGGATGGGGTGGGTGATATCGTCGTTGGGCATGGTGAGTATCGGTATCTGAGTTACCGAGCCTGTGCTGCCTTCAACAACGCCTGCTCTCTCATAAAGAGCGGCAAGATTTGAATAGAGGTAGCCGGGGTAGCCCTTTCTGCCTGGGATCTCGCCCTTGGAGGAGGAGAACTCACGCAGAGCCTCGGCGTAGGATGTCATATCCGTCATGATAACAAGGATATGCATATTCTTTTCATAAGCGAGGTATTCAGCCGCTGTGAGTGCGCACATGGGGGTAAGAATACGCTCGATGATGGGATCGTTTGAAAGGTTCAGGAACATCGCAACACGCTCGATAGCGCCTGTTTCCTCAAAGGAACGGCGGAAGTATTCCGCAACGTCGTTCTGAACGCCCATTGCGGCGAATACCACTGCAAAATCCGCGCCGCTCTCATCTGCGATCTTCGCCTGCTTTACGATCTGCACCGCAAGCTTGTTGTGGGAAAGACCCGAGCCTGAGAATATCGGCAGCTTCTGTCCTCTGATGAGGGTCATCAGAGCGTCGATGGAAGATATTCCAGTGTGGATATAGTTTCTGGGATACTGACGGGCAACAGGATTCAGCGCCTGACCGTTTACATCTCCCATCTTTTCAGGGAACACGGGACCCATTCCGTCGATAGGTCTGCCTGCACCATTGAACACACGTCCCAGCATTTCGGATGCGAGAGGTATCTCCAGCGGCTTTCCCGAGAAGATCGTGCGGGTGTTGTTGAGCGAGATACCGTTTGTACCCTCAAACACCTGCAGAATAACACGGTCACCCTGCATCTCAACTACTCTGCCTATGCGCTCAGTGCCGTCGTCCAGACGTATAGAAGCGATCTCGTCGAAGGAGGCGCCTGATACGCCCTCCAGTGCAACGAGAGGGCCGTTGATATCTTTAAGCCCCAGGTATTGTAAGCTCATATTTCATTCTCCTTTGCCGTCAGACAGAAAGCGCACGGAATGATTCGTCCATCTCGGCGAAGTATTCCTCGAATATTTCGGGTCTGTCATTGGGAATATCGTATTTCATTTTGATAAGCTTCTCGAAGAAACCGAGGGCAGTGATCTCGCTTATCGGAACACTGCTCTTTACAGCGATCAGCGCATGGCTGTAAAGCTTAAGGATTGCTTTCATCATAAGCAGCTGCTTTTCAAGGGGGACATAGGTATCATCCTTGTGATATGCATTCTGCTGCAGGAAGCCTACTCTTACAAGGCGTGCGGTCTCGATGGTGAGCTTCTGATCATCGGGGAGAACATCTGCACCGATGAGCTTTACGATCTCCATCAGCTTGTTTTCCTCTTGCAGGATATTGGATATCTCACGGCGGCATCTCATGAAATCCTCGCCTACATTTTCGGCGTAGAAACGGGAAAGATCATCGATATATTCGCTGTAGCTGTTGTTCCAGTCGATAGCAGGGTAGTGTCTTGCATAGGCAAGGGACTTATCCAGCGCCCAGAAGCAGCGCACGAATCGCTTTGTATTCTGTGTTACAGGCTCGGAGAAGTCAGAACCCTGCGGGGATACGGCGCCGATTATGGTAACGCTGCCCTCCTTGCCGCAGAGAGTTTCGGTGTAGCCTGCACGCTCGTAGAAGTCGGAAAGGCGTGAGGGAAGATATGCGGGGAAGCCTTCCTCGGCGGGCATCTCCTCAAGTCTGCCCGAGATCTCACGAAGAGCCTCTGCCCAGCGTGAGGTGGAATCCGCCATTATGGCAATGTGGTAACCCATGTCACGGTAGTATTCCGCAAGGGTGATTCCTGTATAGATAGACGCCTCTCGTGCCGCTACGGGCATATTGGAGGTGTTTGCTATAAGCACTGTTCTGTCGGTGAGCGGTCTGCCTGATTTCGGGTCGATAAGCTCGGAGAATTCCTCGAGTACCTGAGTCATCTCGTTTCCGCGCTCGCCGCAGCCGATGTATACGATGATGTCAGCGTCGCACCACTTTGCCAGCTGATGCTGAGTCATGGTCTTGCCCGTGCCGAAACCGCCCGGGATGGCAGCTGTGCCGCCCTTTGCGATAGGGGTAAGGGTATCTATAACACGCTGACCTGTAATAAGCGGACGGGAAACGGGCAGGCGCTTGGAAACGGGTCTGCTGCTCTTGATGGGCCATTTCTGTACCATTGTGAGAGCTATATTACTGCCGTTTTCTGTTTGTATTGTGATAATTTCATCGTTGACTCTGTATCTGCCGTCAGAAACTGCGGAAACAACAGTTCCGCTGATGTTCGGAGGCACCATGCAGCGGTGTTCGATAAGGGCGGTTTCGGGGCAGGTGCAGTATATCTGACCACCTGTTACCTTATCACCGACTTTAACTGTAACGGTAACATCGAACTCGCGCTCTTCGTCGAGAGAGAATATGTTACTGCCCTCGGATACGAACACGCCGCTGAGCTTAGTCATATCGCGCAGTGGGCGCTCGATGCCGTCAAAGATATTGGAGATTATGCCGGGGCCGAGAGTCGCACATACAGGCGCACCCGTAGCCACGACAGGCTCACCGATCTTCAGACCTGCTGTGTTTTCGTATACCTGAATTGTTGTAAACTCATCGTTTACGCCGATGACCTCTCCGATAAGGCGCTTTTTACCGACGTAGACCATTTCCAGCATGGAAAATTCCTTTGCTGCGGCAACCTTAACAACAGGGCCGTTTATAGCATAGATAGTATTCAATCGGGTTCATTCCTTTCAGAGAGTTACAGTCTTAACTCTGTTTTTTCGTTGAAGCGTTTTTTCTCATCCTCGAGAGCGGTGTCCAGTGTAACATCGCACAGAACGTTCTTGTTGCGGCACATTGCACGAAGTCCGCCTAAGCGGATGCTGCTGTCTGTGGTGACCTCGCAGCTGGTGAGCGCGCGAACGGCGTCAACATCGCAGGGTCGTGCATAAATAAGTGTAGCGCTGTCCAGTGCGATGGCTGCACGGATCCTTTCAAGAGAGCGCTTCAGATATTCCGAATACTCCTCAGAAAGAGTGAAATCCTTCAGCTTTTTTTCGGTATCTGCGAAAAACTCCGTGATAAGCTCGTTCCTGTGGATCAGCACGGATTTTTTCAGTTCATAGTCACAGCGGGACATCTCTCTTTTGAAATCCGCTTCGCTGTGGGCAAGTTCTGTTCTTATTTTGTTCAGGGCGTCTTTGGTGGCGAGCTTATCCTTAACTCTGCCTGAAGCTGCCTTTCTAGCGCGCATCTCAGCCATGATCTCTTTGGCTTCGGCTTCGGCATGCTCCTGTATCGCTTGCCTGAACATTTCAAGTTTGTTGGTGATATCCATCAATAGATCCTTCCTGTCAGAGCTTGATTCCTATAGCTTCGCTGACATATCTTCCGATAGCCTCCGTTACGCCAGAATTACCATGGCGGTCAGGTATCTCCACTATCAGCGGACGGCGGCAGCTCAGCTTCAGATTATAGACACGTTCACGGCAAAGCTCTACCAGCTTTTCCGTCATAAGCACCACTGCGATGCTCTCATCCGCAAAGGCTGTATCCAGTGCGGAGTTTACTTCTTCGGTCGTATGAGCGACTACGCCCTCTATTCCTGCAAGGCGCATGCCCATCTGTGTGTCTATGTTATCGCTTATAATATAGAATTTCATGGTGATATTATCCGAACAGGATAAGGATGGAGATAAGCAGACCGTAGATCGCAACACCCTCGCCCAGAGCAACGAAGATCAGAGCCTTGGTGAATGCCTTGTCGTTCTCGCTTACCGCGCCGATAGCCGCAGGAGCAGCGCTTCCTACCGCAATACCTGTACCGATGGTAGCCATACCTGTGGAAAGAGCGGCTGCAAGGTACTTCATACCCTCTGTGAAGCCATCAGCTGCAACAGCTGCGGTCTCACCTGCAGCGAATGCGCCTGTCATGGGAATGATGGTCATAACTGCCATAACGCCGATAAAGGATGCGATATTTGTGATGACTGCGCGCTTTCTGTTGGTGGGCTTATGCTCCTTTGTGCGCTTCAGGTTGATAAATAAGGGCAGCAGGATCGCAGCAACAGCGATGAGCGGCATAGCAAAAAACATTACGATTTCCATTTTGATTTCCTCCAAAGTATATTAATTTTCAGTCTCAAAGCTTATTTCGATGGGGCGGAAGCCCTTACCGTTTCCGCTATAGAAGCGGTTGAATATCTCATAGAATTCAAGACGCAGTATCTGAATACCTACCAGCAGACCCTCAACGCCCATTACGATGAGATTACCGATGATGTAGGTGATAACGGTGCCTACGGTTATCTCGGCGCCTGCGACATTCGTTCCTGCCAGCTGAGCCACAACCAGCATCATACCCGCATGGCTCAGAATGAATCCGCCTATACGCAGGAAGGACATGGTGTTTGAAAGGAAGCTCAGAGCAGCTTCGAACAGATCTATGAAATTCTCAATGATGAAGTTGCCGACAGATATCTTTTCCTCATGCTTGGTACCCGATATCAGGTCAGACAGCGGATGCTTGAAGAATATCAGCACCAGCGGCAGTACGATAAGGCAGATTATATATGCGGGGTTGAACAGATTGATGTTCAGCATGAACATACAAGCAACTCCTGCAACCAGCGAGATATAGAACATGAGTCCACACACGCCGTTAACGCTGAACAGTGCCTCGCCCCATTTCCGCTTGCGGAAGTTGAGGACAGTGTTGAAGGTCATGGAGATGACTATCAGCACTATGCCTATTGCGAGAGCTGCTATCAGCAGCACCGTTGCCACCTGGAAGATGTTGTGCGGCTGTTCGGTATAGCCAAGGAGCTTCCATATGTTTTCGCGGTGGAAGAAAGGCTCGATGATGGTCTCTATTCCGAATACCGAGCCGTAAAGCACGCCGAAGGCTGCGGAGAAAAGACCGATCCTCGTCATTATCGGGAACAGACCGTTCTTTGTGAATCTGCTGCCGATAAGACCCAGCAGGGATATCGCAAGACCCTGACCCACATCTCCGAACATTATGCCGAACATCAGCATATATGTTACTGCCACATAGGGCGTGGGATCGAAGGTGCCGTATTCGGGCAGACCGTACATCTTCACGAACATCTCGAACGGACGGAAGATGAAATTGTTGTGCAGCTTCACCGGCACATCTGCAGACGCCATTCGGCCCTTTATCGGTATCTGAGTGGTTGTTACGCTTTCGATTGCAGTGAGCTTATCTGTCAGCTCCTTGCAGTGCCTTGTGGGGCAGTAGCCGCTGAAAGAGAACTGCTGATCGGATATCAGCGCCTTCTTTCTCAGCTCGAAGCAGTCATACAGGTATTTCAGCTTGCTCATTACAGCGAGAAGCTCGTTTTTGTGGTTTTCTGCAAAGCTGTTCAGCTTCTTTTCAAGATCTGCAATGATCTTTTCCTCGTTTGAGATGATCTGCTGCAGCACTTCATCTGTGGAATCGGGATCATGGATAAGGTAATCGGGAAGATTTGCTCTTTCAAAATACAGCGAATTCATTACCATATCCGCAAATTCCGAGGATTTGTTCGGCGTGAGATAAAGACCCCATGCATAGCCGTTCTTTTCTTCAAAGTTTATGAAATGCAGGCATTTCTTATCGTAGTATTCAAGCTTTGAAAGATTTTCTACAGGCATTCTTCCGAATCTGGATTTGACGAACTTCATATTGAACAGCTCAGTGAAGCTGACATCCAGATGCAGCATATGCTTTACATAGGAATCTGTCTGTCGGTGTTCCTCCAGAGCTGCGTGCATATCCTCGTATGCTGTTTTAAGCTCTGAAAGCTGTTTTGACATCTCGGAATTATAGTTTTTGAAATCCTCCGCGCTTTCGTAGCTTACGTTGCTGTAATCCACAAACTCGGGGGATATCTTAAGTGCCTGTACTGTTTCCTTAAGATCGCTGTATGCGCTTTCGTAAGGGTTCTGTTCATTGATGCTGCGCATCAGCGTGCTGTTGCTCACATCAGATATCTGGAACATCCTGCTTTCGCAGCAGAGCATGAGAGCGTCATCAAGCTTATCAAGAGTACCCTCTACGGTAAGCTGAGACATCCTTTCAATACCCATTAAATGCACCACCTTTCATATTACCAGCATACCGAGGATATCGCTGCTGTTAAGACCATAGCGTATTCCCTCGATAGCTGCTTTTACGTTTCTTTGTTCTATTTTCAGACATTCGATCAGCGAATAATATACTGCTGCGGAGTTGCCCGACATTCTGATCAGGCGCCGCAGATGATCGAGATTCAGCCTGTCTGTAAGCTGCTCTATATTGCTGAATTCCGCAGGCTCTGTTATGCGGTAGCCAAGCTCGCTCAGCTCGTTTTCTATCTTTTCGATATCGGATATCTGCATTAGCCGCTCTATCGCTTCGTTGTTCAGGCGATATTTGAACGGCAGCAGTGTGGAATGAACGGCTTCTGCCGTTGCGCCGAATGCTCTCATGCGGCAGCAGGAAACTACGTTTTCCATATCTATGCTTTTCAGCAGAGCGCGCTTCAGCTCGTTCAGCCTTTTTCCGGAATATGTCTTTTCTGCGGTTTTCAGTGCGGACATGTAGTAGAGCGTGTACAGCCTTCTTTCACATTCTCTGATGTTTATGTTGCCCGATTCGGCAGCGTCGATCAGAAGAGACCGCAGTGCTTTGGCAAATGGTGTGCCCTCCAGCAGATGAGAAATGTCGAGGTAGGTTTCGGCTCTGCCCAGAGCCATCAGATCGGTAGACGCATGCTCAACAAGGAACATCGGCAGGGAGGCGATATATCTGTCTGCTGTGCCTGCCGCCACGCCCTCTATTGCGTTTATTATCTGATCGGCTTCCAGCTGCATGATGATGTAGCGGAAGAAGATACGGCTGTCGCTGTGATCGAACCTGTGGAATCGTTCAAACACATCAAAAGTCGAGCGGTTCAGCAAGGCCTCCAGCTGACCTCTGTGTACGGTCTGAGGATTTATGCCTGCAAGCGTTTTGCCGTAGCGCTCGGTCTGCTTCAGAAACGCTGCCGCTTCAGCCACTGTAGGCTTGGAGCAGAGCTGAGCGTAATCCTCCGCGGTAAGCGACCTGCCGTATATCGCCCTTGCTTTGGCGATAACGGAATTGGACGAAAATGACATAATGATCTCCATCGGGAATACTTCCCGCTATATTTGTTATACTCCTGTAATGCGGCTGATGATCTCTGATTGCCATTCGCTGCGATGCGCTGCGAATACGCCATCCAGTCGCTCGGTGCTTTCGACAAGAGCAGCCTTTGCGTTGCGCTTTTTTTCTTCAAGCAGTTGCGCTTGCTGCTTCATTTCCTCGTCAGCTTTGGCACGCTCGTCTGAGATAAGCCTTTCACGGCGGTTAGCGTACTTTTCATCGGATTCATCCATGCGTATCAGCTCCGCCTCCACGATAAGCTCGGTGTGGGCGGCTGCGTTCTTGTCTATTTCGATTATCTGTCTGAGAATATCCATATCAAGACCTGCCTTGTAGGTTATTTTTTACTTTGGTGTATACCTATTTATTATATACTAAAAACGACCTTATATATCATAATCCAAAACAGTAAAATCTTCAATGGCAATATTGAACAAATATCACGGTTGAATAGTAGGTTTTTGTCTAAAAAACTGCTTTTTTACCGGGTCTTTACCGATTTGCAGGCAAAAAAAGGAACGGATGGATCGTCCGTTCCTTGTAATATGTGATAGTAAATATCAGTTCTTCAGGCTCTGCATGGGGGCGGGGATACGTCCGCCGCGGCTGATGAACTTAGTGGAGGAATACTTATTGATCTTCATAACAGGGCCGCTGCCGAAAAGACCGCCGAATTCCAGCATATCGCCTTCCTTCATTCCGATAGCGGGGATGACGCGCACTGCTGTAGTCTTGGAGTTCACCATGCCGATAGCAGCCTCGTCTGCGATAATAGCGGAGATGGTGTCAACAGGTGTGTCGCCGGGGATGCAGATCATATCCAGACCTACGGAGCAAACAGCTGTCATAGCCTCCAGCTTGTCAAGAGAAAGCGAGCCGCAAACTGCTGCGTCGATCATGCCTGCGTCCTCGGAAACGGGGATGAATGCGCCGCTCAGACCGCCTACATGAGAGGATGCCATTACGCCGCCCTTTTTAACAGCGTCGTTCAGCATAGCGAGGCAGGCTGTTGTGCCGTGCGTGCCGCAGCTTTCAAGACCGATCTCCTCAAGGATATGTGCAACGGAATCGCCTACAGCGGGTGTGGGAGCGAGGGAGAGGTCAACGATGCCGAAGGGGACGCCGAGACGCTGGGAAGCCTCTGTACCAACCAGCTGACCCATACGGGTGATCTTGAACGCAGTTTTCTTGATGATATCTGCGATCTCTGTCATGTTAGCCTCGGGGTGCTTTGCGATGGCTGCTCTTACAACGCCGGGGCCGGAAACGCCAACGTTGATCTCGGTGTCATACTCGCCTACGCCGTGGAAAGCACCTGCCATAAAGGGGTTATCCTCGGGAGCATTGCAGAATACAACGATCTTTGCGGCGCCGAAGCAGAAATTATCCTTTGTTGCCTCTGCTGCGTCATATACCACCTTACCCATCATGGAAACAGCGTCCATGTTGATGCCTGCCTTGGTGGAGCCGATATTTACAGAGGAGCATACATTGGATGTTTCAGCCATAGCCTCGGGAATGGAGTTGATAAGTTCCAGATCGCCTGCAGCAAAGCCCTTATGTACCAGTGCGGAATAACCGCCGATATAGTTTACGCCTGTACCCTCGGCAACACGCTGCAGGGTCTTTGCAAACTTAACGGGATTCTTACTTCTTGTTGCAGCTGCAACGATGGAGATGGGTGTTACGGAAATTCTCTTATTGATGATCGGGATACCGTACTGCTTTTCGATGTCCTCGCCTGTCTTTACGAGGTTTTCCGCCTTGCGCATCATCTTTTCATAGATCCTGTCGCAAGCACGGTTCTCATCGCTGTCGATACAATCGAGGAGAGAGATACCCATGGTTATCGTACGGATATCCAGGTTTTCCTCCTGTATCATCTTTATCGTTTCAAGAATATCGCCTGAATTAAGCATTAGTCAAATTCTCCTTAGATTATTCTGTTCTCTTATATCAGATGCGGTGCATTGCGTTGAAGATGTCCTCGTGCATAACGTGTACCTGAAGACCCATCTCCTTGCCTGCTGCAACCAGCTTGTCGGCAAAATCTACATAATCAACAGTGAGATTGGATATCTCGATCATCATGGTCATTGCAAACAGATCCTGCATGATGGTCTGTGTAACGTCCATAACATTTGCCTTGCACTCTGCGCAGATACCGCTGACCTTTGCCAGAATACCTACTGTGTCCTTACCGATAACGGCTACTACTGCTCTCATTTTGTCCTCCTTGCCGCGGGCGTATTGTATAAAATAACCGCTCGCATAGCTTTTAATTATTATTTCTTATCTATTATACTAAAAAATCTTGAAAAAGTAAATGTATTCATAGACAAATTTGAAATTTTGTGATAAAATAATAAAAAAACTGTTCGCAGAGGGATATTTATGTGTAAATTTTTCTCTGACGGGCAACAGAACAAGGAAGAGACAAATTGAACGACAGATATATTCCCGTGGATTGTCATATGCATTCCACCTTATCCCCCGATGGCTGCGATACTCCCGAGGTAATGGCGAGACGTGCCTTTGAGCTTGGTATACAGCATTTCACACTTACAGACCACATCGAAAACGAAAAGCTTGACAGCTGGGATTACCGTGGGGCGATGAAGAAGTCCTATGAGGTGTATTTGCAGCTGAAAGAGGAATACGCAGGGCGTATGAGCATATATTATGGCGCAGAGCTGGGGCAGCCGCTGTATAATTTACCGCAGGCTGAGGCTATCCTTGCAGAGTATGACTACGATTTCGTGCTAGGCTCTCAGCATCGCACAAGGAGCTATGCCCGTGTGGATAAGCTGCCCGACAGCGAGGAAGTCCGTTACCGCTATATGGATGAATATTTTGAGGAGCTGTTGGCGCTTGCGGAGTGGGGCAAGTTCTGTTCGCTTTCGCATCTTACCTTTCCGCTGCGCTTTATAAGTGGAGACTTCGGCGGTCATGAGGTGGATATGAGCCGCTATTCATCGGCAATAGACAAGATACTGGATACCATCATCAGCAAGGATATCGCTATGGAGGTCAATTCCTCGGGCATACGCAAGGGACTCCATGTGCCGATGCCGTCTGAGGAGTATGTTCAGCGCTATTATGACAAGGGCGGACGAATGATAACCATCGGCTCTGACGCGCATCGTGTCGGAGATGTGGGAGCGGATATTCCTGAATGTCTTGCAATGTTGAAGAAAATAGGTTATAATAAAATATGTGTTTTCAGTCGCAAACAGCCGACTTTTATAAAAATCTGATCTTGGAGGAAAATGTTATGAACAAGCTGCTGGATTTATTAAGAGAGAACGCCAGACTTTCCAATGCGGAGCTTGCCGCAATGCTCGGTGTTCCCGAGGCGGAAGTCGCCGCGCAGATAAAACAGCTTGAAGACGACGGCATAATCATGGGTTATACCGCTATCATAAACGAAGAGACCGTGGATGAGACTCTTGTTACCGCTATCATTGAGATAAAGGTCGCTCCCATGAAGGGAAGAGGCTTTGATGAGCTTGCTAATGTCATCATGGAGTATGAGGAGGTAGATAGCGTGTTCCTGCTCAGCGGTGCTTATGACCTTTCCGTTACCGTAAAGGGAACAAGTCTGCGTAAGGTAGCCATGTTCGTTTCCGACAGGCTCTCTGCTCTGGACGGAGTTATCTCCACCGCCACACACTTCATCCTCAAGAGATACAAGGAGAAGAACCATGTATTCAGTGAGGACAGCACCGATGAAAGGAGCCTTGTTTCTCCGTGATAGATTATGACAAGATCCTTCCCGAGCGCATAAAGAACATCCAGCCCTCGGGAATAAGAAAATTCTTTGATATAGCTCAGCAGGTGGAGGGCGTTATCTCTCTTTCTGTGGGCGAGCCTGATTTCAAGACGCCCTGGGCAGTCCGCAAGGAGGCTATCCGTGTGCTTGAAAAGGGCAGGACAGCATACACCGCAAACAGCGGACTTATCGGTCTGCGCCGCGTTATCGCAGATTATCTGCGCACTACCATCCACACTGAATACGATCCCGAAAAGGAGATCATCGTAACGGTAGGCGGCTCAGAGGCTATTGATATGGCTATCCGCACCATGGTGCAGCCCGGAGACGAGGTGCTTGTGCCCGAGCCGAGCTTTGTGTGCTATTCTCCTATAGTTACTATGTGCGGCGGCACACCTGTGCCGATAGTTACAAGGCGCGAGGATAATTTCCGCCTTACAGCAGAGGCTCTTAAAGAGCGCATCACGTCACGCACAAAGGTGCTGGTGCTGCCTTTTCCGAACAATCCCACAGGCGCCGTAATGCGCCGTGAGCATCTGGAGGCGATCGCAGAGGTGCTGAAAGGCACCGATATCATGGTGCTTTCGGATGAGATATATTCCGAGATGACCTATAACGGAGTAAAGCACGTTTCCTTTGCCGAGATCCCCGATATGAGGGAGCGCACCATCGTTATAAACGGCTTTTCCAAAGCGTTTGCAATGACAGGCTGGAGACTCGGCTATGCCGCAGGCCCGCAGCCTGTTATGAGGCAGATGCTGAAGCTTCACCAGTATTGCATAATGTCCAGCCCCACCATCAGCCAGCACGCAGCTATCGTCGCTATGACGGAGTGTCGTGAGGAGGTTGATAAGATGGTGGAGGAATACGATATGCGCCGCAGACTTCTTGTAAAGGGTTTCAATGATATGGGACTCGACTGCTTCGAGCCTGAGGGGGCGTTCTATGTATTCCCTTGCATTAAGTCCACGGGCATGAGCTCCGCAGAGTTCTGCGAGAGGCTTATTTACGACAAGAAAGTAGCTGTAGTTCCCGGTAACGCTTTCGGTGAGAGCGGAGAGGGATTTGTGCGAGTATCCTATGCATACTCCGTGCAGCATCTTACAACGGCTCTCAGCCGTATCCGTGAGTTTATTGAGGAGATAAAGAAGTGATCGTTACCGCAAATGCGAAGATAAATCTTTATCTTGATATCGTAGGCAGACGCGAGGACGGCTATCATCTGCTTGAAACTGTAATGCAGAGTGTTACGCTTTCCGATATACTGGAGATATCCATATGTGACGGAAACGGAATATCGCTCCACTGCGATGCTCCGCACATACCATCCGACGAGCGCAATATCGCATACAAGGCGGCAAAACGCTATCTTGATTTGGCAGGCGTATCGGCGCAGGTTATGATAGATATTCAAAAGCGTATCCCAAGCGGAGCTGGCATGGGCGGTGGCAGCGCAGACGCGGCGGCAGTTCTGCTTGCAATGGAAAAGCACTTTGCTGCGCTGGGCATGGAGCGGCTCACAGAGCTTGCGGCGGAGATCGGTGCGGATGTTCCGTTCTGCCTTTGG
The DNA here is from genome assembly GCA_045612645.1 of Oscillospiraceae bacterium. Taxonomy (GTDB): domain Bacteria; phylum Bacillota; class Clostridia; order Oscillospirales; family Ruminococcaceae; genus CAG-115. Next base: position 7,147 of record JAZKZL010000138.1, on the reverse strand, counting down.
GGCGGCACGAGGATATGCACAGGTATAGGCGAGATCATGGCTGAGGCTGAAAATGCAGAGGGACGCTGTTTTCTCGTTGTTATGCCCGATTTCACCTGTCCTACGGGGGAGGCGTATGCGAAGTATGACAAGGCTCCGATACCGTCGAAAAACGGTTTGAAGGAGTTTGCGGCGTCTCTGCCCGACAGCTTTGCCGATAAGCTCTATAACAGCTTTGAGGTGCTGTATGCAGACGAACGCATAAAAGAAATAAAGGATCGCCTTATGGCTTCGGGTGCCGAGGGTGCGCTGCTTACGGGCAGCGGCGCTGCCGTGTTCGGGGTTTTCGGCGGCAGAGAAGCGGCTGAATCGGCTGCGAGAGAGTTTCCGCAGTATTTCACCGCTATATGCGAGCCTGCCGATAAGGGCGTTTTAATATCAGATAAAAGTTGACCAAAAGGAGGCTGTAATATGATAAGAGTTAAGAACCATGTGGGTGAGATCACAGTGTCTCAGGAGTATTTCATGTCGCTTATCAGCAACACTGTTACAAACTGTTTCGGTGTTGTTCAGATGAATGCAAGCACTGCAAAGCAGACCCTGATGGCATATCTGCCCAAGAAGGACAGCAAGAAGGCTCCCTGCGGAGTTTCTGTGCGTGTGGGCAAGGATAAGCTGGTGGTAGATCTGCACATCACCGTTATGTACGGCGTGAATGTAAGTGCAGTGGTCAAGAGCATCATGAACAAGGTGCGCTACACCATCGAAGAAAGCACAGGCATCTCGGTCGAGCGTGTCAACGTCTATGTGGACGGTATCAGAACTTGATTTTTCGGCAACATTTAATTATTATATATCAGGAAGGAATTATTGAAAAGAAATGAAGATCACAGGAAAGCTTTACAGGGATGCTCTGATCTCGGGTGCGAACAACATCTCAAATCAGAAGCAGGCAGTGGATGAGCTTAACGTATTCCCTGTTCCCGATGGAGATACGGGTACAAATATGTCCATGACCATCAGCAATGCCCTTGCAGAGATGAAGAAGGCAAGCGACAGTATCACTGCAGGCGATGCGGCAAAGATCGTAGCCTCCGCTATGCTGAGAGGTGCAAGAGGAAACTCGGGCGTTATTCTGTCTCTTATCTTCCGTGGACTCTCCAAGGGTCTGGCAGGTAAGGCAGAGGCTGACGCAAAGGATCTTTCCGAGGCGTTCAAGCTGGGTGTTGACGCTGCGTACAAATCTGTTATGAAGCCCACCGAGGGTACTATCCTCACCGTTGCAAGAGAGGCTTATGAGAACACTGTTTCTCTCGCTGTTGAGGGCGGCGACGCTGCTGAATTCCTGAAAGCATATATCGACGAGGCTGAAAAGACTCTTGCAAAGACTCCCGAGCTGCTGCCTGCACTGAAGAAGGCAGGCGTAGTTGACGCAGGCGGCCGTGGACTTATCGTTATCCTTGAGGGTATGATGCAGGTCATCGGCGGCGGAGCTATCATCGAGGCTGTGGGCGCTGTTAAGCCTGTTGGCCCCGTAGCAGTGGCTGCTGCGACAGGCTCCTCCGATGAGATCACCTTTGCATACTGCACAGAGTTCATCGTTATGAAGAAGCAGGGCGCTAAGGACGCTACCGCTCTGAGAGCATTCCTCGAGACTATCGGCGACTGCGTAGTGGTCGTTGACGATGACGAGATCATCAAGGTACATGTTCACTCTAACCATCCCGGTAAGGCTATCGAGGAGGGTCTGAAGTTCGGTGAGCTTACCAAGATGAAGATAGAGAACATGCGTGAGCAGCACAACAACATCATCAAGGCTGACGAGGCTGCGCAGACCAACAGAAAGGCTCCCGTAGCTCCCGAAAAGGATATGGGCTTTGTGGCTGTTGCGGCAGGTGCAGGTGTTGAGGCGCTGTTCTGTGATCTGGGTGCGGATCAGATCGTCCGTGGCGGTCAGACCATGAATCCCTCCACCGAGGATATCCTGGAGGCTATCGGTCAGACTCCCGCACATAACGTATTTGTTCTGCCCAACAACAAGAACATCATCATGGCTGCGGAGCAGGCTGTGAAGCTCGCTGACAGAAACGTATGTGTGCTGCAGTCCAAGACTATTCCGCAGGGCATTGCCGCTATGATGGCGTTTGATCCCGATGCGGATTTTCGTTCCAACAGAAGCACCATGACAGACGCTCTCGGCAATGTGGAGAGCGGACAGATCACCTTTGCAGTGCGTGACAGCGAGTATGACGGTCACAAGATCAAGCAAGGTGAGATACTTGCTATGGATAACGGCAAGATCGTATTCACCGAGACTGATGTGACAAAGGCTCTCGTTAAGCTGACAAAGAGACTTGTAAGCGGCTCCAGCAGCTTTATCACCGTTATTTACGGCTCCGATGTTTCGGATGATGACGCACAGGCTGCATACGAAAAGCTGCGCTCCAAGATCAGCGACAATATCGATATCGTTCTGGTAAACGGCGGACAGCCCGTATATTACTATATCATTTCTGTGGAGTAAGATGGATATAACATATCTGAAGGGCGTTGGCCCCAAAAGAGCAGAGTTATACAATAAAATAGGTGTGCAGACAGTGGAGCAGCTGACCGAGCTATATCCTCGTGATTATGTTGACTTCACTGCGCCCCTCACGATATCTCAGGTGCAGCCCGGTGAGGTCTGCGCCTTTCGTGCGTTTGTGAGCAGTAAGCATTCGCCCTTCAGCGAGTATGCGAGAATGGCGATATACAAGGCTATACTCACCGACGGCACAGGCAGCATAACGGCTGTTTTCTTCAATGCAAAATACACCTTTCAGAAGCTGGAACCGGATAAGGAATATCTGTTTTACGGAAAGATAACAGGAGATCTTGTGGGATTGCAGGTGTCCTCGCCGATGTTTGTTGCTCCCGAGGAGGGCGGACTTCTCCCGAAGTATCCGCTGACGGCGGGGCTTACGAATAACATGGTCTCCACAAATGTGAAAACTGCGCTTTCCGTTATAAAGCAGCAGGAGACTCTCCCCGAGGGAATACGTGAGAAATATTCCCTGTTAGGCAGAGAAGAGGCGGTGCGGAAGATACACTTCCCTAAAAGCCGCACGGAATACACCGAGGCTCGCAGACGCCTTGCTTTTGAAGAACTGCTGACGCTGAAACTGGGACTTTCGCAGATGAGAAACCGTGGACGGCAGCAGAGCGGCGCAGTTATGTCGGCAAAGAGCATGGATGATTTTTACAAGGAGCTGCCCTTTGAGCCGACAGGCGCTCAGAAACGAGCTATAAATGATTGCATAATAGATATGCAGAAGAAGTATCCTATGAACAGATTGCTGCAGGGTGACGTTGGCTCGGGTAAGACTCTTGTTGCGGCGGCTGCGGCGTATTTTGCGCAGCAGAATGGCTTTCAGACGCTTGTCATGGCGCCGACGGAGGTGCTTGCTCGTCAGCATTACGCCACTTTCAGCGGCATACTTTCGCCGTTCGGCGTGAGGGTGGAGCTGCTTTCGGGCAGCATGACCGCAAAGCAGAAAGCTGAGGTGCGCAAGGCTGCGGCAGATGGCGAGATAGACGTTCTTGTGGGAACGCAGGCGCTGATACAAAAGACATCCGAGCTGAAAAGAGCAGGGCTTGTCATTGTGGATGAGCAGCACCGTTTCGGAGTGGCGCAGCGCAGCGCTTTAGCGGAAAAGGGCATGGATCCGCATATCCTTGCGATGTCAGCAACGCCTATTCCGAGAACGCTTGCACTCATAATTTATGGCGACCTTGATGTTTCGGTGCTGGATGAGATGCCGAAAGGCAGGATCCCCATCAAGACCTATGCGGTGGATACGTCGTTCAGACCGAGGATATATAATTTCATAAAAAAGCACATTGCAGAGGGCAGACAGGCTTATATCGTGTGTCCGCTGGTGGAGGACAGCGAGAATGTCCGCAGCGAAAAGACAAGTGCCATAAGCTATTACGAGCGGCTTTGCAGCAACGAGTTTAAAGATATCCCCACGGGTCTGCTTTACGGAAAGATGAAACAGGCAGATAAGGATAAGGTAATGCAGGAGTTCAGGGAGAACAGGCTGAAGCTGCTTATCTCCACCACAGTTATAGAGGTTGGTATCGATGTTCCGAACGCCGTTGTAATGCTCATCGAGAATGCGGAGCAGTTCGGGCTTTCGCAGCTGCATCAGCTGAGAGGCAGAGTCGGCAGAGGCAGCGAGCAGTCCTACTGTGTGCTTATGACGGATAACACAGGCGAGTACACCAAGGCACGTACAGGCGCTATGGTGGAAACAACGGACGGCTTTGAGATCGCTCGTCGTGATCTTGCGCTGAGAGGTCCGGGTAACTTTTTCGGACGGCAGCAGCATGGACTTCCGCCGCTGAAGGTGTCGGATATCGCAGATGACGCGGAGGTGCTGTACGAGGTGGATGAGCTTTCACAGGAGCTGCTGAGAGATGATCCGCTGCTCTCAAAGGAGTATAACAGCGGACTGCGCAGCAATGTGGAGAGGCTTTTCGGACAGAACGGTGAATATGGATGGAATTAAGTTGTTACACTATCCCTATCACAGCAAAGGAGAAAAAATATGTCACAGCAGGAGCTTGAAATAAAGATGGAGCGCTGGAGATATCCACGCTTTTTCACGGAAAATATATCCGATACCACTGCGGTGCTTTCGGGCGAGGATGCAAAGCACGCCGTTCAGGTGCTGCGCATGAGAGAGGGCGACTATGCCGTTATCTGCGACGGAAAGGGCATGGACTATCTCGGTCAGCTTTCTTCCGCAGGCGGCGAATGTGTGTTCGATCTTCTTGAAAAAACAAAGAACGAGGCAGAGCCGAGCGTGCATATCAGGCTGTTTCAGGCAATGCCGAAAAGCGACAAGATGGAGTTTATCGTGCAGAAAGCGGTGGAGTGCGGTGCGTGCGAGATAATCCCGTTCTTTTCAAAGCGTTGTGTTTCCCGTCCCGATAAGAAGCAGATGGCGAAAAAGACCGAGCGCTACCGCAGAATAGCTTACGAGGCGGCAAAGCAGTGCGGACGTGGCATAATCCCCGAGGTGGGCGAGGCGGTGGAATTTTCCGCCTTGTGCAATATGTTATCTCCCGAAAGTACGGGCATACTGTTTTATGAGTGTGCGGAGCTGCCGCTGAGAGAGGCGGTATCCGAGTTCAGAACCAATATCGATATCGTCATCGGCAGCGAGGGCGGATTTGAGGCGTCTGAAGCGGAGAAACTCGCAGAGCATGGCTTTATTCCCGTGTCCCTCGGCAAGCGTATCCTCAGGTGCGAGACGGCTCCCATAACGGCACTTTCCGTTTTGATGAATATGACAGGAAACATATGAGTTTTTTGGATTATTTAACTAAAAATTCATGCAAATACTTGAAAAATTCCGTGGATAGGTATATACTGTATCATATAGCATTAAAGTATGTTATGTTAGGAGGATTTTCAATATGGCTAAAGGATTAGGTATTGCACTTGTAGGTCTGCTTGCTATCGCAGGCGGTGTTGCTGCAGCTGCATATATTACAAAGAAAAAGCTCGAAAAGGAAAACGAGGAAGATTACTACGATGAGTGGGATGACGCTGAGTGGCTGGATGACGAGGATTTTGACTTCGACGAGGCTGACGAGACTATCGCAGATAACATCGTAGAAACCATTGCTGATATCGCAGAAGTCAACAAGAAGAACGATGAGCTTATCGAAGAGGCTGCTGAGACTGTCGAGGAGACCGACGGTCAGCTTTGATCGCTGAAAAAACGATAAAGGGCGTGCTTGTTGCCGCCCTTTTTTGTGTGGGAGAATTATTATGAAAAAGAGATCGTGCGCTTTGCTTGCGGCTGTTGTGCTGCTGACGGGCTGCGGCGGCAGAGATGAAAGCTCGCTGCCGTCAGAGGTGCAGCAGCAGACTACCTCCTCAGCTGTTGCGGAAACTGTACAGGCACCCGTTGCTGATACGGAAGAGGCTGATGTTTCCGCACCGGTGGAGACTACTGAGGTCATTGCGCCTGTTGAGACGGAAGAACCTGCAGAGGAAACTCAGGCTGCGGAGACTGCCGAGAGCGGCTTTGATGAATATGCCGAGCTTGTGATGCAGTATGATAACACTTTCCTCGGACTTCCGCAAAAGGATAAGATATACATATTCGCAGGCACGGGCGAGCAGCAGGAGCTTGATGGCGTGACCTGCCACGGAGTGTCCTGCTATGATGAGCATGAGGGCGTTCTGTACTATATGTGTGATTATTTCGTTTCGGAGGACGGAAGCGCCGTTTATCGCTATTATGTGATGGATGGCATATACTCGCGCTTGCCCGAGACTTCGTCGGTGGTGCCGATGGATCCCGGTACGCAGACGCCTGAGGAGATATTTGCAAAGGCTTTTGAGCTGTACGGATACTTCGATATGGCAGCATTGAACGGCTGGTATGATAAGACGCTGGAAGTCGAAGTTGATGGTAGCACATGGGTGTATTACATGGTGTCCGATGAGAGATATGATACAAAAGCGGAGCTGCTTGAAGCTCTGAGATGTTATTTCTCGGATGATATCATAAACTCGCTGATGGATACTTCGCAGTACCGTGAGGGAATGGATGGCAAGCTGTATTCCGCGGGCGGAGCAAGAGGAGCAAATATTTATTATAACAGCTCTGAGTATGAGCTGACAGTGCTCACCGCCGACAGTGCGCTGTACACGGTAACTTCCACCTACGGCGGAGGCGAGTACGGAGATCCTTATACAGAGACCTATGAGTACAACGCTGTCAAGCGTGACGGCAGATGGTATTTCATCAATTTTGAACTGCCGTATTGAGTTAGCAAGTGAATAGAAGCAAAGCCTGAGAAAAATTTTCTCGGGCTTGCTTTTTACTTTGCTTTCCTCTCGCTTTCCTTTACTTTGCTTTCCTCTTTCTTTATTCTGCTCTACTCTACTCTACTTTCTCTTTACTTTACTATACTTTACTTTGCGACAAAATGACGACATCATGCCGTCATAATGTTAACATCAGCCGAGATTTTGACGTCAATATGAATTTTACTGCAAATCGGAATTTACCAGTGACGCAGCTACGCTGCTTACACGGGCGCAAACTCCATTTCGCATTCCCCTAATGGGAATGCGATTTTGCTGCGCAAAACCATTCCGTTTGCC
>JAZKZL010000137.1:0-8703 GCA_045612645.1 Oscillospiraceae bacterium | reverse complement strand
GTCTTGCCTGTGCCGATAGCCCAAACAGGCTCGTAAGCGATAACGCACTTCTTGAGATCCTCAGCTTCGATGCCGAAGAAGTCCAGCTTGATCTGACGAGCGATTACTTCCTCTGTGATGTTGCACTCACGCTCCCAGAGCAGCTCGCCAACGCAAACGATGGGCTTCAGACCTGCAGCCAGAGCAGCCTTTGTTCTCTTGTTTACGGTCTCGTCTGTCTCAGCGAAGTACTGACGACGCTCGGAGTGACCGAGAACTACGTACTCAACGCCCATCTCAGCCAGCATATCAGCGGAGATCTCGCCTGTGAAAGCGCCGCTCTTCTCAAAGTGGCAGTTCTCAGCGCCGATCTTGATGTTTGTGCCCTCAGTAGCAGCCAGAGCTGTCTCGAGGTTTGTGAAAGGAACGCAAGCTACGATCTCAACGGTCTTGATGTCAGCTACCATGCCCTTCAGCTCGTCCAGCAGAGCCTTAGCCTCGGGACGGATCTTATTCATCTTCCAGTTGCCTGCGATAATTGCTTTTCTTGTTGCCTTATTCATTGTTGTATTCTCCTTATGATTATTTTTGTAGAAGTCTATCATTTCCTGAACATCTATGCCGTCTATCGTCATTCCGTCAAGCTTGCAGCTGACTAGCGCTGCTCCGGTGAGGTCACATCTTTCGATGCCTGCCCCGCTGAGATCGCACTGCTGTAATCCTATGCCGTGCATATCGTTTTCGACGAATCCTGCGCCGCTCAGCTGCGTTCTTACAAACGCAGAGCCTGCCAGCGCACACTCCTCGACGTCGCAGCATAGTCTGCTGCGCTCAATGCGGAGGCTTTTGGAATCACACTCACTTATCAGTGATATTTTTTCGTTGACGATGTTCATAAGATACCCTTTTATTCAAGTAACGGGCGAACACTGTTCGCCCCTACATCATTTGTAGGGGCGGCAATCTGCCGCCCGTACCTATTTTTGTTATTCGCGAAAGCTTTCCGTGTACGGCAAACGTAGTGGTTTCGCACAGCGAAATCGGTGACGCTCCGTCACCGAAACGGAGTTTGCGCCTTGCGAACGCTTGCGTTCGCTGGCTTACTTATCCTGAATTACGTCGATGCCGGGAAGTACCTTACCCTCGAGGTACTCGAGAGAAGCGCCGCCGCCTGTGGAGATGTGGCTCATCTTGTCAGCGTAGCCGAGCTGTACAACAGCTGCTGCGGAGTCGCCGCCGCCGATGATTGTTGTAGCGTCAGCCTCTGCGAGACCCTTAGCTACTGCGATTGTACCCTTAGCAAGGATGGGGTTTTCAAATACGCCCATAGGACCGTTCCAAACAACAGTCTTAGCTGCCTTAGCCTCGTTAGCGAACAGCTCCATTGTCTTTGTACCGATATCGAGACCCATCATATCTGCGGGGATCTTGTCGGAATCAACAACAGTAACCTCAACCTCAGCGTCGATAGGATCAGGGAAGCTCTTTGTGATAGTTGTATCGATGGGGAGGAGCAGCTTCTTGCCGTTCTTCTCAGCCTTAGCGATCATCTCCTTGCAGTAGTCGATCTTCTCATCGTCTACGAGAGAAGTACCAACCTCATATCCCTTAGCCTTGAGGAATGTGTAAGCCATACCGCCGCCGATGATGAGTGTATCGCACTTCTCGAGCAGGTTGGAGATAACGTTCAGCTTGTCAGCAACCTTAGCACCGCCGAGGATTGCAACGAAAGGACGAACGGGATCCTCAACTGCGTTGCCGAGGAAGTCGATCTCCTTGTTCATCAGGTAGCCAACTGCGGACTCCTTAACGAACTTTGTAACGCCAGCTGTGGAAGCGTGAGCTCTGTGAGCGGAACCGAAAGCGTCCATTACGAAGAACTCGCCGTCAACCAGAGCGCCCAGCTCCTTAGCGAACTCCTCGCCGTTCTTTGTCTCCTCAGCGCCACGGAAGCGTGTGTTCTCAAGAACAACGATCTCGCCGTCGTTCATTGCTGCAACAGCTGCCTTAGCGTTGTCGCCTACTACTGTATCGTCCTTAGCGAAAGTAACCTTTGTGCTAACCAGCTCAGCGAGTCTGTCAGCAGCAGCCTTCAGGGAGAACTTGTCCTCGGGACCGTTCTTCGGCTTGCCCAGGTGAGAGCAGAGTACGATCTTAGCGCCGTTCTCAACCAGCTTGTTGATGGTGGGCAGAGCAGCAACGATTCTGTTATCGTTTGTGATCTTGCCTTCCTTCATGGGAACGTTGAAGTCAACTCTTACGAGAACCTTCTTGCCCTTTACTGCGAGGTCTTCTACATGTTTCTTGTTAAGCTTGCTCATTGTTGTATTTCCTTTCGTTATGAAAATATTGAACATACTATGGTGTGTCCTTAATAAATAAGGTATATCACCTACAAAATATATTGTACTATATTTCATGGAATTTTGCAAGTATTTTTTGATATTATTTGAGAAAAAATTAACAGATTGTGTCGGCTGTATTTATTGAATTTGACATAACGATGTCCTTAATGTATAATATATCTGTGAAAATAAAAAAATATACAGATACGAGGTGATCTTATGGATTTCATCCACTGTCCGAAGTGCGGAGAAAAGCTAGGTAAAAAGCAGATAGGCGATGAGGGTATGATCCCGTTTTGCGGAAGCTGCAACAGACCGTGGTTTCCTTTTTCGTACCCTTGTGTAATATGTCTTGCCATAAACGAGGATAATGAGATAGCGCTCATCCGTCAGACGTATGCCACCACACGCTTTGTCTGCGTGGCAGGCTTTATCGCTCACGGAGAGACTGCCGAGAACACAGTAGTTCGTGAGATAGGCGAGGAGATAGGTCTTGAGGTGCAGAGTGTGCGATATGTCGGCAGCTATTACTACGAGAAGAACGACAATCTCATGCTCGGCTTTGCTGCCAGAGTGAAGAAAGCACCGTTCAGGCTCTCTGAAAATGAGGTGGAGACAGCGCAGTGGTTTGATCTTGAAAGTGCTGAAAAGGAGCTTTCTAAAGGCACCACGGGAATATGCCTGCTGAGAGATCTTTTGCGGCAGACGGAAAGCTTGACTAAATGGTGATTTTGTCCATGTACTATGGTTTGATTTTTTGTTGAAAACAGCCTTTGAAAAATTGTGTTTTTCTGTGGTAAAATCAGAATGAGGGGGATTACGCCCCGTTGAAACGACCAAAGGAGAATACATGAAAAGAATAAAGGCAGCCTGCTTAGAGCAGATCATTAGCTTCACCGCAAAGGACGGAGACACCTCCGAGTATGCAATGGCAGCGGTAAAGAACGAATACAATGCATACAAGGCCTCGCTTGAAAAGCGTAGCGCAAAGTATAAGATAGTGGGAGAGACAGTGCAGGATGATGGAGCGATAGTCGTACACATCAAGCGCCAGAACAATGATCAGCCCGTGGGAGATTTCCTGAAATAACAAAACAGCCTCCGTATTACACGGAGGCTGTAGCTATAGTGATTTAGTTTCTCTCAGCGCCTCTGATAAGTACGCCGATCATTTCGGGGCCTGCATTGCAGGATACCACAACACCTGTAGGCTCGATCATAACGGGACCATAGCCTACTTTCTTTGTCATCTTATCGATGAATTCCTTTTCAAGCTCGGGACGGGTGGTGGTGATCACCTGCCAGGGGGTCTCGGGGATCATGCGGGATGCGATATGCTCCACGGCGGAATCAATGGCTGCCTTTTCGCCGCGAGCTTTTTTAACTACCTCTGTCTTTTCAGCAAACAGGGAGATGATGGGCTTCAGACCCATAAGCTCGCCGAGGAAGGATGCAGCGGCAGTGATTCTGCCCGACTTCTTCATGTGGCGGAGATCAAAGCCGATAACGTAAGCCTCGATATGCTTTGCCCAGTCATTCAGATAGGCTACTACGGATTCAACGCTCTGACCCTCCTGCAGCTTGCGGCAGGCTTCTGTTATAGGATATCCATATCCGAGAGAGTAGTTCTGGCTATCTACGTTGTAGATCTTCAGATCGGGACAGTCCTCCTTAACAGCTTCCTTTGCCATTACGGAACTGGCGTGAGTCTGAGAGCCTGCTGCGTTGATAACATCAACGATGATCTCTCTTACGCCCTGTGCATACAGCTCACGGTATTTTTCCTCAAAGCGCAGTGCGGTGATCTGAGAATGCTTGGGGATCTCAGCGCTTTCTTTCAGCGTCTTGTAGAAGTTATTGATCTCAATATCCTGACGATCGGTATAGCTCTTGCCGTCAATGATTACTTCAAATGGCAGGATTACCAGCAACTCCTTGTACTGCTCCTCCATAGCGGCGGAGATATCGCAGCCGCTGTCTGTAATGATCCTTACGTTTTTGTTCATGATTTGTATCCTTTCCATATAATTATCAGTATTAATCGGCTTGGCTCCAGTCGAATTCCCTCAGTCTGCCGTAATTTTCAAGCTCAGGAAAATCCCATTGCCTCAGCACCTCGTATACTCCTATCGCAACGCTATTTGAGAGATTGAGGCTTCTTAATGTGGAACGCATAGGTATCCGCACGCATTTGTCCTTATTGCGGAACAGAAGCTCCTCAGGCAGGCCTGCGTCTTCTCTTCCGAAGAACAGATAGCACTTATCGGGGTATTCCACATCTGAATATGTGTTCTGTGCTTTGGTGGTGAAGTAAAAATACTTACCGTCGTTTCTTGAAAAGAAATCTTCAAAGTCGTCATAATAGGTGATATCCAGATAGCTCCAGTAATCAAGACCCGCACGCTTCAGGTGCTTGTCATCGGGAGTGAATCCCATAGGGCGGATTATGTGGAGCCTTGCCCCTGTTACGGCGCAGGTGCGGGCGATATTGCCTGTATTCTGTGGTATCTGAGGTTGTGCCAACACGATATTAAGCTCCATTTCAAACACCTCGTTGCAATTTTAATACACATTTCTATCTATTCTAGCATATTTTGCGACAATTTGCAAGCTTTTTTCGCTTTTCTGGCAGATATTGTATACTGTCATAATTTGCTAGGGTTAATCAGTGGTATTTATCAGATAATATTGACGAAAAGGAGCTGATCGAATGACTAACAAGCAGGAGTGTCTTGTAAAGGCAACGATAGCGGGAGTGGTCACGGGTGGACTTGCATTTGTTGCGGTAAATTCTCTCGGACGAAGAAAGAGCTTTCGCAGAATGACAGCAGCCAAAGCCTTCCGCATGATAGGCACTGTGATGGATGCGCTGTAAATATAAACATCCCCGCAAGCAGTACTTGCGGGGGAAAGTTTTTATTTGTATCGGAGTGCGGGATATCTGATCACGACATTATTGTAGAAATTCTTCAGAGCGGTGTCATAATCAATGTATCCGTTGAAGTAATCGCGGAATGCTGACGTGAATGACTCGTTCAGTACGAAATCGTAAGGAGATATATTGGACATATCTATCTTCATTGCGGATTCGTGGAATACTGCGAAGGAATTCTGTCCGCCGAGGAAGTTATCGCCGTAATTGCTGTTAGCGGCACGTTTCATAGCTGCCATGTTGTTTGCGTAAGTACGAACATCGGGATCGGTGGCGAAGTCATACATGATATCTTCATTGCAGCAGAGCTGATAGATGATGTCATTTACCAGAGATTTGTTGTCGGTCAGGTAGCTTGCGCAGACCCAAGTCCCACCCCAGAAGTAGTTATCGGGACCTTCACAGATCGCCCAGTTGCCGTAGTTTGCATCGCCCGCATTGCCTAAAAGCGTAAAGTTCACACCCCATGTGGAGTGGAAGAAACCGAAAACCCTGCCGTTGGAGCCCTGATCATCTGCCCAGCGTTCAGACCAGAGGTTGGATCTGTTGTGGTAACCGTAGTCTGTGAAGTTCTTGGTCTGTTCCACCCATCTGAGGATATTGTCATCAATGACGATGTAATTATTGCTGTCTACCCAGGGAGAGCTTGCATTATTTGAGAAAGTACGGTATGCATCGTCATAGCCGGAAAGCATATAGTAGCCTGCGTTCTTCATTTTTCTGGCAGTCTCATCAAACTTATCCCAGTCAGCTACATATTGCTGTACCTCATCGGGATCATCAGTGCCGAGTACCTGTCTAGCAATCGAGCGTTTGTAGGCAAATACTCCGGGGCAAGCCTGCCATGTAGCGGCCTTCAGAGCGCCATAATTATCCGTTACGATCTCTTTGGTGTATGCGTACATTTCCGATGTATCGGCATCGGTGATTCCTATTGCAGAAAGATCCAGAGTGTAATTGGAATTCACATACTTATCTGCATAATCGGCTTCAATAAGGAAGATGTCGATCTTTTCGTCGGCTGCAACGTTGTACTGATCTGCCAGTGCTGCGTCAAGAGGGATCTGATATCCGTTATCAGCATTAGCGTTTATTGTCCATTTAACGGTAACATCGCCGATCCTGCCTGTGCCATCTCCGTTGTCAATGTAGTCGGGGTAGAACTCAACTACTCTCTGCTTAAATTCATCGTTCCAGCACCATATGTTCAGCACCTTGCCCTCGGTCTCAACAAGAGCAACCGCACCATAGCTGTGGTACACATAAGCTGTCGAACCTGAAGAGTGTTCACGCTTGCATTCGATGGTGTTGCTATATTCGTTATATGTATAGGTGAACTTATAACCGTCGTAATAGAAAGAGAAGCTGTCCTCATCGAATTCCATATCATCATCGTATATTGTAACTGTATCGGTACGGGTTTCGATGGTGATGTAGTCGTTATAGATATTGAGGTTCATCGGATCACTGTATTCTGTTCCGCTTATGGTGTAGCCATATGCCCCCCATGTTCCTCCGATGTCTGAAAGCTCTAGCTTTTCAGCCTCTGCTGGAGTGGAAGATATAGGTTGTTCGCTGGTATCAGCGGGGCTGGATGTAGCTTCGCCGGTGCTTACTGCATTTTCTTTTTCAAGCTTTTCGGTAAGATCTTCTATGATATCCGCGAGTTCTTCCTCTGCGGCCTCGTCATCGACATCATTCATAAGATCCTCGATCTCATCGATCATGTCGTCGATGTCCTCTTCGCCGCTTTTTGCCATTTCGGCGTAAACCTCGGCGAGACCTATGTAAGCGTTGGTGTTGTTGGGCTCTTCGGAGATCAGCGCTTCGTATTCTTCTATAGCAGCACTGAAATTGTTCTGCTGCAGATATTTCTCGGCGTTTTCAAGAGAATGGCGTTTATTCAGAAGGATCGGTGCAGCAATCGCAGCGGCAATGGAAATCATAACTAGTATGCCTACAATGCCAAGGGTGATAATGAGGGGTGTTTTGCTCTTCTTGGGAGGCTGGGGAGTGTGGATCTGATCGGGCTGATAATAAGGCTGCTGGTAATTAGGCTGTTGATATTGAGCCTGAAAAGGCTGCGAGGGCTGTTGATACAAAGGCTGCGATACCGGTACTGTATCAGGCTGCATTGTTCCGCAGGTGGTGCAGAATTTTATGCCTTCCTGCAGATAAGTGCCACATTTGATGCAATTCATAATAGATCTCCTTTATAAAGAATAGCTTGGTGATATTATTGTATCACAGAATTGGTAGGTTTGCAATATATTATTTGCCACTATTTTCTAAATCCATCGGTGATTTTTTCTGCGGTTTTGATGGCAAAATCACGGCGTTGTGAGATGGTTGTTAAGTGAAAAGGGATATTTGTGCAGTTTGGCTTGCGAGAAATAAAAAGAAAGCAAACGAAAGCAAATAGTTTTAAAACATAATGTAAACGAAAATAATAATTTGAAAGCCGATTTGCTCTTTCTGCCATTATGTGATTATTGTTATCAGTTTGTGGCTGATTGTTAGATGTGCTTACTGAATTTGTGCTGTTATTATTTAGTGTATCGAATGGTTTGTGCTTTTGGAGTTTCAAAATGACATTTGGTGATATGTGGCGGGATGTGAAGATTACAGGAGTTTGTATTACATAAGACGGCATAAATACTAATCAAATCGTGTAATAGTACTTGATTTTTACTTCCTGTTATGTTATAATAATGTATATATAATGGATTATGGTGGGTAGCTATTGCCTGTTGGAGGTCCATATATATGCGGCGCAGCCGCAAAGCATATCAATGCACAGTGTATAATGCATTTGTGCGGGCAATGTCCAGGGAGGAAAATATGGTACGAATTTTATCGGAAGGCGGCAAGAGGCTCTTAAAGAAATTACATATCGGGCTTGCTTGTTCTGTGGCGGTAATGGCGCTGGGTCTCGGCGTGACAGCGGGGGCTGAAACAGGTGCATTTATCGTCAGTGGAGGCGTAGAGGGGACGGATTATGTCTATGCTTCAGGCGTTCTGACTATAAATACTGCTGAGGAGCTTACTATAAGCACCTCGGGCAGCACTGCAGACAGCATCGTGATCGACAGCGCTGCGGGTGCAGATATAATACTTGATGGAGTGAGCATCAGTTCGGCTTCGGCGGCTATGCTTGTGAGCAGCGGCAGTGGCGATGTTGTTATTACGCTTGCTGATGGAAGCGAGAACAGTCTGATAAGCGGCGAGAACTACGCTGGTCTGCAGAAGGAAAGCTCGGCTTCGCTTGAGATAACAGGCAGCGGCTCCCTTACAGCGAGAAGCGGCGGCTTTGGTGCGGGCATTGGCGGCGGAGACGCACAATCTGTATCTGATATCACCATCAGCGGCGGATTGATCCACGCTATGGGCGGCGAGTTTGCAGCAGGTATCGGCGGCGGCTGGAACGGCAGCGGACGCGATATCACC
>JAZKZL010000136.1:0-1161 GCA_045612645.1 Oscillospiraceae bacterium | reverse complement strand
CCCATGCGGAACGCACCGCAGGGTCACGCTCTCTGATGGAGTTTATCTCCTCCCTGAGTTTCTTGAACATTTGTGTACCTCCATAAAGAAAGTGCATTAAAAAAGCCTCCGTACCGATTAAACGGCACGAAGGCGAGAAGTCGCTGTTCCACTTCGTTTCAGATTCTATAGCCTCCATTGAAAAGGGTGTCAAGAATGCCGCAGATGCAAGGAAGAAGCACCGAAGGCGTACTTTGTGTACGTCGAGCGTGCTTCTGACTAAGCAGATGTGGTATTATTGACAGCCTGAAAGCCGTAAAATCCCTCATTATCTCCTTAACGCAGAGAATACGGACAGAGATACTGAGAATACTGTTCCCTCTGTCGGCTGACAGCCGCACTTTCGCCGCTCCCGAACGCCGCAATTCCAGCACCTGCGGCTCTCTGTGGGACGGATGACACGGTTACTCTGACTGTGTTATCGCCTTTGAAATATTCATACGATAATTATACACGAATATCGTACAATTTTCAAGCCCCTAAACGGAATTTCCGAAATTTTCACGCAAACAGCACAAAAGCAAGCGCCAAGATCAGCTTTTTATCGGCTTTTTCGTGCATAAGTATCAGCAGCAGGGCAGCGAGCAGCAGAAAATCCCTGTCCTTTGTGAGGGCGGAGAGCAAGCCCTCCTGCGGCTGTTTCGGGCAGACGCACTGCCTATGCTCGGCACATTTTTCCCTCGGCGGGGGAGAGCATTCCGCCTGTGCAGCCACGCAGCCACATTCCTTTTCGGGCAGAGCCTCGCCACTGTTGTGCCGCTCCACCGCCTTATCCAGCGCCGAGTCGCCGTTATACCACACCATAGCTACACCTCCGTTACAGCAGCTTTCCCAGCATTCCGCTGTCCTTTATGAGCGGCAGCAGCGAGAACAGCTTCATGAACTTCACCGCCGTGTCGATCTTCGCCCTGTTTTCCTCCCGCAGCAGCGGTTTCAGAGCAAGCAGCAGCCTTTCGCTGTCGTCCTGCTTGTTCATGCTCTCGAAAAGGCTCATGGCGGTCAGCAGTATGCTCGGGTCAAGGTCTCCGAAAAGACCGCCGCCCTCGGAGGACTCCCTGTCGGAGGTATCCTTTTCCTGCTCCTTTTCGGAGCCGTCCTCCTCCGTCAGCGCACGGAGAAGCT
>JAZKZL010000135.1:0-6931 GCA_045612645.1 Oscillospiraceae bacterium | reverse complement strand
CTGATTCTGCTTCATAACGCCGCGCTCGATGCGTCCTATAGCAATACGGCCAACATACTCATTATAGTCAATTGAGGATACAAGCACCTGCAGCTCACCTTCAATGTCACCCTCGGGAGGATCGATATGCTCAACGATCTTATCAAACAGCGGCTTGAAATCAGTACCCATGTGATCAGGGGAGAAGGATGCAACACCCATTCTGCCTGAGCAGAAAACAACAGGGCTGTCGATCTGTTCGTCGGTAGCGTCAAGATCCAGCAGCAGTTCAAGTACCTCGTCAACGACTTCCTTATTTCGGGCATCGGGACGGTCTGTCTTATTTACAACAACGATGATCTTGTGACCAAGCTCCAGTGCCTTCTGCAGCACAAAGCGAGTCTGCGGCATTGTACCCTCAAATGAGTCTACAAGCAGCAGAACGCCGTTTACCATCTTCAGGATACGCTCAACCTCGCCTGAGAAATCAGCATGTCCGGGGGTATCTACAATATTGATCTTTACGTCATTATACATACAAGCGGTATTCTTTGCAAGGATAGTTATTCCACGCTCGCGCTCAATATCGTTGCTGTCCATAACACGGTCATTCACAACCTGATTGTCGCGGAAAGCGCCGCCCTGTTTCAGCATTTCATCAACAAGTGTGGTCTTGCCATGGTCAACGTGGGCGATAATGGCAATATTTCTGAGGTCCTCTCTAATCATGTTCAACATCTCTTTCTATATTTATTTTTTACCACATGATATTATACAACTTTTTTTACAAGTCTACAAGTGCAGCGACGAAAAAACGTGGTTTTAATTGTAATAATGCGGCTTCATGGAAATGTTTTGTGCATATTGACTATAGAGTTTTGTTCAGTTCTGTTGCACTAAATCGCAATGTGGTTAAAATCCGCTAATTTTGGATGAAAAGCTGCTATTATTTCAATAAAAAGCTGTTGCAATTTAACCGAAGTTATGGTACAATATACAGGTATTAAATGCGCCTGTAGCTCAGCTGGATAGAGCAATAGCCTCCGACGCTATGTGTCGTGCGTTCGAATCGCATCAGGCGTACCAAAAGAAAGACCGTCCACAGGGCGGTCTTTTTTATATCACATCAACGGTGAAAATATTCTTATAACTGACCATATAAGCCGTTTGAAAACATTCTTTTCATAGGTATCATCAATACTTATTTCCTTGCAATCATCCAGAGTTTTAATAAAATCATTCTTTATTTCTTCAACAGAGTCAATTCCATACATCCACACCCCGCACTCATAATGAAGATAGAGGCTGCGGAAATCCAGATTGACAGTGCCGACGATAGCTGTATTGTCGTCGGAAATGAAATTCTTTGCGTGGATGAAGCCCGGTAGATACTCATAGATTCGTATGCCGCTTCTGAGCAAAGCCCGATAATACGAGCGTGTGACAGCGTGTACAGCCTTTTTATCAGGTATGTGAGGTGTTATCATCCTTACATCAATGCCGTTCTTAGCGGCAAGCCTGAGTGCTTCCTGCAACTCGCTGTCAAGAATAAGATATGGAGTGGTAATATACACATACCTTGCAGCGCTGTTCAGAACATTGATGTATATATTTTCAGCCAGCGAACACTCCACATACGGATAGCATACATAAGGCACGATATAGCCTTTACTTATGCACTCGACATCGGGGAAGTATATGCTTTCGTCTGCTTCCACGGATATATCGGCAAGATGGCTCCACATACCAAGAAACATTGAAGTAAACCCTGCAACAGCCTGTCCTTTGAGCATCACAGCTGAATCTTTCCAGTAGCCATGCTTGGGATACACATTGATATATTCATCAGCAAGATTCATTCCACCTGTAAATGCAGTATAACCATCTATCACGATTATCTTACGATGGTCGCGGTTATTAAGCTTGCTTGACCAGTACGGCTTTAGTGGATTAAATACGCAGCATTTCAAACCTTTTCTGCGTAAAGTATCAGCATAATTTCTCGGCAGAGTCATCAGACATCCGAGATCGTCATATATCACACGAACATCAACACCTTCGCGTGCTTTACGTTCAAGAATACAAAGCACGCTATCCCACATGATGCCCTTATCAATTATAAAAAACTCCAGAAATATGAACCGCTTAGCCTTTTCCAGTTCAGAAAGGAGATCAGGTAAGAGCTGCTCTCCACAGTTATAATATTTTACTTTGGTATTTGTAAACAAAGTATGTGCTCCATTACGGCATATATATCGAGCCTGCTTAGCCGCATTTTCATTGACAGACAGAAGTTCATCATAAATTGAATCATTGCCATCAATCATAGAATTATATTCGGCGTGCAGCGGCAACTGTTCCTGCTGTTTCTTTTTCCCGTAAAACCAATAAAGCATACATCCGAAAACAGGAAAAGATAAAATAACAAACACCCATATCAATTTATATCCTGGGCTTATGTCGCGATTGATGATATATAATGCCGCGCAAAATCCAATGAGCAGGAACACAAAGTATGAATATGAAAACATTGTGCCTAGTGTCCAGAACAGAACGATGAGATAGGTTAACTGAAACAGAATACCAACAGCACATACGGAAATTCTGCTAAACAAAATCTTATGCAGGGTAGAAAAGAACTTCATAACAGCACCTTTTTTGATTTAGTATAACCTGCATATCTGAATATAAACAAAAAGGACGCTTTAAAAGCGTCCTCATATTTATTTAGTTGCCGGATGGAACGATGTAATATACACGTTCATCAGGATTTGCGAAATTAAGCTTATCTCGTGCTATCTCTTCGATATATTCATCCATATTGGCATCTTCATCAAGATAACGCTCAATAGAAGCATTTTTTTCTTCGATAGCTTCAGTCAGCTGTACAAGCTCCTCATATTTCTGCTTATTATCATCAATCTGAATTTTAGTTGTAATAACAGAAAATACAATAAATCCTAAAAGGATAGAACATGCGATATAAGCCAATGTTTTAATAAAGCCGTGATTCTTCTTTTCACTGACTTCTTCTGATCTTAACTTGAACGACATTATTTCCCCCGATATTTTCCCCATAAGTCTCTATATCTCTTTTTACATTATACACTCTTTTAGTGTTAAATTGCAAGAGGGAAGATGCACTTTTTTTGGTTCTAAAAGAAAAATCGTAGAAACGCCCAAAAGCAGTTGCAACATTATGTGCAATTATCCCAATGCCGCCCTTTAGTAATGCAAAGAGCCTTGCAAGTAAGACACCAAGAGTAGCAGAAATCGTCCTTATAACGAGCATTTCGATTGAAGAAAACAATCTGCCGATTGTCTGAATATATGCAAATAATCCTGCACCAAAGCCAAGCAGCGTGTATAATCTTACAAAATTACCAAGATACATGGAAAGCTCAAAAACAAACAGCCCCGCGGCTACAAAAAAGCAGATATCACATATCATTATAACAATAGTCGCAGGAAGCATTCTGCGGATTAGTCTGAAAAATTCATACACCAGACCAAATAACGCTCCGCAGAAAAAGGATATCATAAAGCAATCAAGAATACTGTATTCCATAGGCTACCATCACCTGAATATCTTGCGGAAGATGTTGGAATTTGTACTGAAGCTGTTATAAACAAGCGAAGCTACGTTTCCTGTCAGAGAAAAATCGCCTGTATCTGTTTCAAGCGTGATTATATGCAGGTCTTCGCCCTTTATTACCAGCTCTCCAAGTGAAGTATTCAGCACCACTTTTGATTCAGAAAAGCTGTCTATATCTTTCACACCTGTGACTCTGAGCCTTTTTCTTTCTTCGAGGATAATATTCTGTGGCAGTTTATTATCAGTCTTATTCATAAATGACCTCCTGTGGGATAGTATTTATATATACTTATTCTCATAGGAAGTGAAATATTACAGGCTTATACTACCTCGTAAAGTGCAGCAGCCTCTTCCTTTTTTGTATATTCCTTTACATCCAGAACTCTGACCTTCAAGGGTTTTGTGCCGATGTTTATCTCAATGATATCGCCAAGCTTCACATCGTAAGAAGCGCGGGCGATCTTACCGTTTACAGTTACCTTTTCAGCATCGCAAGCCTCGTTTGCAACTGTTCTTCTCTTGATAAGACGAGAAACCTTAAGATATTTGTCCAGTCTCATATTACCTCCATAAATCAAAAGCGGCTGGCTTGATGCCGGCCGCTTATAATGCTGAAATTAGTACGAATTACTCGCCAACTGCATCCTTGAGAGCTCTGCCAGCCTTGAATGCGGGAACCTTTGTAGCAGCGATCTCGATCTTTGCCTTTGTGCGGGGGTTGATACCTGTTCTAGCTGCACGCTCACGAACCTCGAATGTACCGAAACCAACGAGCTGGATGGACTCGCCCTTAGCAAGTGTCTCAGTGATTGTGTCAATCATACCAGCAATTGCCTTCTCAGTATCCTTCTTGGAAAGACCGGACTTGGATGCTACCATTGTTACTAATTCTGCCTTTGTCATAATTTTAAACCTCCAAATAATATCTATCTAACGGTCACAGACCGCTGAAAACGTGATTCATATCCTGTCAAGCAGGGAAGTAAGATCTTCGTCAGTAAGGCTGTCAAGCGACTTTCCTTCTGCCGTAGCCTGTTCTTCAAGGACTCTAAACATCATTATAAACCGATTTGTAGAATATGTCAAGGCTTTTTCGCCATCTATTTTCAAAATTCTGTCTAAATTGCAAGTGGTTAACAGAATCTTACCCATCAGATCGGTATTTTTCTGTGTATCGGCTTTATCAACTGTGAGATCAAGTTCTGCAAGCATATTTCTGATAAGCTTGACACACTCTTCTGCACTGTTGAGTTCAATACCCGCTCTGGATGTACGCTTACAAATCTTCTCCGCTCTTAACAGGGCAGGGAAGTTCTTCGGAACACTTTCCAAAGTATCGGCATAAGTCTCCTGATGCTTTGATTCTTTTTTCAACTGATCCCAGTTTTTAAGCACATCCTCGCTACCGTTTACCTTGACCTCACCAAACACATGAGGATGACGATAAACAAGTTTCTGACAGATGTCGTTACATACATCATCAAAAGTAAAGTTGCCGCTTTCGCGCTCTATCTGGGAATGAAAAACTATCTGTAAAAGAAGATCTCCAAGCTCTTCACGAAGCATTTCGGGGCTATTGTTATCAATACCCTCACATACCTCATAAGCTTCTTCGATCAGATCAGTACGAATGCTTTCATGCGTCTGCACTTTATCCCACGGACAACCATTCTCGGAACGCAGCAGCGCCATTATTTCAAGCAGATCATCAATATTATATTTTTCTTTGAATTCAAACATCTGCAGATCTCCTTAAAAAGCATTGCGCAATACAGCGAGCCGTATTACAAAACGGCTCGCTTTAATATTTTACCCTATTTCCGATGATTTTTCAAGACCTTTTTCTCTTTTTTTTAGCTTTTCCGATTTAATTATCGGACTTGTACGAAAAACACCGGTTAATATTAGTAATAATCCATAAACAAAACCTCCGCAGATTACTGAAATTATCGTTGCAATCGGTTGTACAAGCCATTTTTCTATGTTATTATATATCAACAATGCACACGATGAGCATACAGCTGCGCTAAAGATTATCCTTGCAAGTTCACTTGAAAAGTGTACATTAGGTGTATACCTCTTTACTAATATCATTCCTGCAATAGACACCACGATATAACTGCATACCGTAGCTATCGGAGCACCGGTTATATTTATATCAGGTATAATTATCAACACAGGATTCAGTGTTGCCTTTATAATAACTGCTACAGCCATAAGACATAATGGTATATGCGCCTTTCCTATTGCCTGAAATAAACCCGATATAGCTGATGCAGTAACCATAAATATTCCGCCTAGACATAAAATTGTAAACCCCTGTACACATACCGATATTTCTTCAGATCGGTTTGGATACAGCATCGTCAGGATCGGCTCTGCAAGTGCACCAGCCCCAAAACAAGCAGGACAGCCGATAAGAAATGACATTTTGAATAGCATCAATATTTTGTTTCCCAACAGCTCTTTATCCTGCATTTCCCAGGCTGTTGCAATTTCGGGGATAGAAGTTTTCTCCGTCATTCCCGCAAAAGACGGTATCAGCATAAACAGTGACATTGCTATACCCGAATAGCTGCCGTACATGAAATTTGCTAGATCTTCACGCTTGACACCTGAGGAAATTACATTTCCAAAGCATCGCATATAATAATCGATATTTTCAGCTATCGAAGCATCAATAGATCGCGTTACAGTAATCAGATCAATAAAAGAAAAGCAGTTCATAACCAACGCAAACGCGGCAAGTGGTATCAGCTCACGGAACAGTTCTGTAGCTATGTTTCTCAATCTATCTACAGGCTGTTCTGATGTATCGGGAGTACGTTTACATGCTTTTCTGTCATGTATTATAAGCGCCACTAAACCACATATCTCGCTGAAAGTAACAGCAGCTATTGCCCCTGCGGCTGCAAACGGCAGAACAGCCTGATATGCCTCGGCATATGTGTTGTAATTATATCCGAAAACCTCCATACCATTTTCAAAGCGGTATTTTGAATACAGAATGATACCGTATGATATCGCAAGACCTGCAATAGCCCGTGATATTGCCTCCGTAACATTTGCAATTGATGTAGGCATTACGTTAAAGCAGCCCTCATAATATCCGCGATAAACTGATGCGACACAGCAAAATAAAACTGCAGGTGCTATCATAATAACCGCGGTGCGACTTTCTGGTGAACCTGCTATTTTACTTGTGAAAAAAGAAGATAAGATCCATATAAGGCTCATACCTGCCGTGCCGATAACAGAAAATAATATCATAGCAGTTTGCTTAATTTTTAGAGCATTTTTATAACGGCCATTTGCTAAATTACGGGATGTCTGTCTCATCAATACTGTCGGAATACC
>JAZKZL010000134.1:0-6214 GCA_045612645.1 Oscillospiraceae bacterium | reverse complement strand
TGCGGTGCGCTGCAATGCGATCATCGATACTGATACCAATGCATTGTGCAACGCTATCGGTATTCCTGTTACCATACACTTTGCAAATACATCTATACGCAGCTTAAGTTCACTGCGCGCAAGACGGAAACATGGATTTTTGAAAAAGGCAAAAATGATGCTGCCGATTGCCGAGACACCCTGCGAAATGATAGTAGCAAGTGCCGCACCTTGCACATCCATATGAAACACCAAAACGAAAAGCAGATCAAGAACGACATTTATTACGCTCGCCACTATCAGAAATATAAGCGGCGTGCGGGCATCGCCCAAAGAACG
Source organism: Oscillospiraceae bacterium (assembly GCA_045612645.1). Lineage (GTDB taxonomy): Bacteria > Bacillota > Clostridia > Oscillospirales > Ruminococcaceae > CAG-115. The sequence continues at coordinate 5,896 of JAZKZL010000134.1, read as the reverse complement.
CAGCACAGCGTTTATCCAGTTATAGGCTGCCACCGCCACCGTACCCATACAGGCTATCTGCATATATCCAACAGCGTCCTGCAGAAGAGTTTCCGGGGTATCCAGCAGCCTGAGAAGCGGCTCGGCACAAAGCGTAGATACCACAGTGATCACCACGCCCAGCGCAAGCAGCGCATAAGCAGAATTGGCGATAAGCTGCTTTACCGCACTTATATCCTTTGCGCCAAAGCGCTGTGCAATGAGTATTCCCGCACCCGTTGCAAGACCTATGCAGAGCGTGTAGAAAAGATATGTAATTGAACCCGTGCAGCCGACTGCGGCAAGCTTGTCGCTGCCAAGATATTTTCCCACTATTGCGGAATCCACCACATTATAGAGCTGCTGAAAAAGATTTCCGAGCAGCAGTGGCAGTGTGAATCTTATGATATGACCAAGCTCGCTGCCCTCGGTCATGTTTCGTGTATATGATGCCATAGCTTACCTCTCTTGTTTTTTTGACCGAAATGATTATAGCACCTGTGTTATATTTTTTCAACCCTTTTTTCCGAAATGATCAAAAAACGTCATAACACACAAAAAAAGCCGCCGCGAAATGCGATATACCGCAATTTTCACGGTGGCTGTGTAATTCTTATGGTGTGCAGCCATGATATACCCTTTCATACATCTTATCACGAGCGGCTACGAACTGCTCCTCAGAGAGTGCCGAAGGCGCTGACATTATCACCAGTGGCACAGGATGCTCATCCTTGCCCATAGCAGGCTGGATATATTCGTAGCTGTTAAGCGCAAAACCAAGGCGCTCGTAAAAAGCTATCCTGCGGGCTGCTATATCGCTATCCTGCGGTGGTTCAGCCTCAAGCAGATACATTCTGCCATCCGCAATGTGGGAAAGCTCCGCCATGAGTGCTGCGCCTATTCCCTGTCCACGAAGCTGCGGCTGCACCGCGAAATGCTCGATATAGATAAAGCTGCCGAAATCCCAGAAATCCATAACACCGCCCAGCTTATCATCAGGACGATAGACAAGGCTGCGGAATTCGGCATTTTCATACTCAGACAAAAAACCGTCCCTGTCCCAACGCTCATCTGAGGGAAAGGAAAGCTCCATAAGCTTCCAGACCTCCTCAAAAACCGATTCTTCAATCATATTATCCTTGCTGTATATAGTTATATTCTTCATAACACACCTCGCTTATGTTACAAGTATACCACATCTGCCTGCATTATTTCAAGTACATTGTAATTTTGTACAGGCAGCGACAAATACACTAGGGGCGGGAGGGATAAATATGTTTGAAATATTCATAAAACTCGCACTGGAAGATCTGCTGTTTTTTGGTCTGCACATGGATAACAGGAATATGTTTCCCAAGCAGCTCAGCAAAAAAGAAGAAGCTGAGGTGATAGCCGCTGTTGCAGGTGGAGATATGTGCGCCCGCGACAAGCTGATCGAACACAACCTGCGCCTTGTGGCTTACATAGTCAACAAAAACTACCCCGAATCCAATGAACAGGATGATCTTATATCCATAGGAACCATCGGTCTTATCCGTGCCGCAGAGACGTTTGACTATAGTAAGGGGCATCATTTTTCCACTTATGCTTCTAAATGTATAGATAAACCTATAGTTACGCCGAGGAAACAGTATGTTCCCTCGGTTTTTTAATGTATAATGCTTATCCGTTATCGTCTGCGTGCACGAGAAAAATATGGGCATTCTCTCCATCCCACTCGACTTTCTCGATGATGCTGTGCATATAATCCTGCTTCTCTGCGAACGTAAGATCTTCAAAGGCTGCATCAAAACTTGCGATCCTGCTGATCATCTCATCTATCTGCTGCCTGCGTTCATTATGCACATCGTCAATAAAACTGAGGTCCTCTATCTCCTGTTCAAGGGACTTGACCTCTGCGTCAAGACGCTCTATCTCCTGTGTCGTATACTCCACCAAAACCTGACTGCCTGCCGATCTGGAAAGATTATCGATGAGATTTGCTATCTTCTCCTTACGTGAAGCAAGCGAACGCTTCAGGTCTGACAGTCTTACGGAGTTATCGTCAGCATCCTGTGAGATATCTCCGACTATCTTATCAAGCTGTTCTCCCACAAGGCTGTCTACCGTTCTGTACTTTCTTAACTCTTCGCAGACAAGCTTATCAAGCAAGTTGCCGTTGATATTCTTCATGTTACATCTGCTTTTATGTGAGGTTTCCTTAAGGGTACACATATAAGAAAATGTACGCGTGCCATCGGGCAGGTTACGGCTGTTGCTGTTGACCCTCGGACGCATGATGCTGCCGCACTGTGCACATCTCACGATACCTGTCAGCAGGCTGACTTCATTCCTGCCTGGTCTGTAGAAGGTCTTGGATGCGTTTGCCGCTAACAGCGACTGCACCCTGAGCCACTCTTCAGAAGTGACGACAGGCTTATGCTTACCCTTTGCGATATACCACTCGTCAGCAGAGGTCTGCTTGTTTTTGGTTCCCTCCTGACTTGTACGGAAAAACGGCATTATACCGTTCTTGTCGCTTGCCTCTTCCCTGTCAAAGCAGACGGTCGAGCCTATATTTTTAAAGTGCTCATAAGCCGCCTCATCTGCGGGGCAATATACAGGATTTCTCAACGCAGACCTGATTGCACTGACGCCGAAATCACAGCCCTCACGGGTCTTGTAGTCATGCTGGATGAGCCATGTTCTGACCTTCGTGATGGACTGGAACTCCAGATATTTCTGATATATCGTACGGACTATCTTTACCTCATCAGGGTTTTGGGTGAGTTTATATGCGGAACGGGTCTTGCCCTCCTCATCCTTTATCTGTATCTGTTCAGCGGTGTAGCCAAGCGGAGTTACGCCGCCAAGCCATCTGCCTGTTCGTGCAAGATACACGATATTATCTCCGATACGTTCAGCGATGGTTTCTCGCTCAAGCTGTGCGAACACAGCGGCAATGTTCATCATCGCCCTGCCCATAGGCGTGGAAGTATCAAACTGTTCTTTAATACAGATGAAAGCCGTATGCATGGAGTTGAGTTCTTCGATCAGCTTTGCAAAGTCTCCGACATTACGGCTGATACGGTCAAGGCGATACACCACCACATAATCGAAAGGCTGCTTCTTGGCACTTTCCATCATTCTGCGGAACTGGGGTCTGTCGAGATTTTTTGCGGAAAATCCCTCGTCCTCATAGACATAGATATCACTGTCAGTGGCCTCGGGTATGGTGCGTGCTATATAGTCACGGCAGAGAGATATCTGGTTTTCGATACTCTCGCCCTTACCTGTGAACTTCGATTTTCGGGAATAGATCGCTATTTTCATGTGCATCTCTCCTTTGCTTGTTCCTGATTAATATTATAATGTCCCAAAACCTGTTCGTCAAGATTTTTGGGAATATATAATAATAAATTTGAGCATCTGAACAAACAGATGCTCAAAAATTTATCTGAATCTGAAAGCTGAATTGATCTTGCTCATGATGCTGGCAACACCAATCTGTGCTGCTATATACACTGATATAGTCATCACAACCGCTATCGGTGCAAACTGGAAACCAGCCATAATATACAGCATTGCAGTATGTACACAATAAAACAGCAGATACAAGAAGCTACCCACAGCAGGATTACTGCCCTTTTCATAATACAATCCAACTATTGAAAAAGTAATCAGATGCAACGGTGCCTCTGCTAACCAATTCAAAATCTCCGCAGGTATTGCTATCTGTGTAGTCATTACCGTGATACTGAATGGCTCAGGAAGCTGCTCAAATGGATTCGGCAGAATAAAAGCTCTCAGAAGTGTACTTATGATCCTGATTACGCTATACATTATTACTCCTTTCTATTCTAAAATCAACAAAATAAATCCTGGTATTTTTCCGTACTGAAATCGTCAAACCTTACCTTCAGGTAGTTATGTACATAAGAAGTGTCAGTAGAGATAGTCTTTTCTTTACCATACACAATAGCTTCTCCGATATTTAATTCTTTCAAAGCATCAGCCATCTCTTTTTTCTCTTCATTACTGCACTCCAAAAACTTAACCGCATATGTAGGCTCTGAAGTATTAAACGATATGACCGTATTGCACTGCCCTATTACAGCACCGACTTTTGTTCCGTTATCAGCAGACAGATACTGTGTTGCGAGAACAGCAGCTATATTGCCGCTTCTTCCTTGTGAAAGAATATTGCTGATAGCAGACTTAGTACCGATTTTATAGTTTTTAACCTCATCAACGAAGACCATACACGGAATTCTCTCTTCCACAGGAAGATTTTTAGCGCGTTTATACATAAAAAAGCTTTGAAGGATTGTATCTGCTATATTACTCAAAACCTCATCATCAGTGACAATATCATCATCATAAGGCAAGTCAAATATAACCGCCTTACCTTTCTCTAAAATCCTTTGCCAATCCAACAATTTGCCCCTGCATATCGGATGCATACTCAACTCATATATCATCTCTGATAATTCCTCTGTTTTAGGATTGTCAGAAAGGATAAGATAACAATCATCCAGATAGTTTTTTAATGTAGAAAAGTTCTTACTCTTTGCAATGGGACTACACTTTACCTTGATTCTCCGTTCTATGGTTGGTGTTAAGGGCATTCCGATACTTTGCATCAATTTGATGATAGATTCCGCATTAATAGCTGAACACGGAACATATCCATCTTCATCACCGAAACCGATATGATAAAAATGCTCTCCGGAAAAACCAGAATAGTCACCCTTAGCATCAATAACCAGACACTCAAAACCATTCTGTATCGACTCACAAATCATCGATTTCAAGAGAGTGGTCTTACCGCAACCACTATTTCCAAACACAAAACAATGCTGGTTATCCGCTCTGGCAATACTGTCGAACGAATAATAGATTTCTGTATCGTTGTTAACACCAAGTCTAAGCCTGTAATCGGGAGCCTTGTTTATGAACTCGTTGCTATACATTACAACATTATATTTGCCATAGAGTGCTGACTGACTTATACAGTATACATTTATTACTCTGTTAGCTATTTTTACATTCTTCTGATACGCACCTGTATCAATCACTAATAACCTATTATTCTTCAACTCATCTTTCAACAAATCCGCATTACACAGAGACTTTTTTGCCAGATAACTGAATGTAGGTGAACTCATAGATATGTAATTTTTATCCAGATACAGGCACATATCAGAATATTCAGTGGCAGTAAATCTATCAACACGCTCAAAATCATCAAATGATAAAAGCGTCCTGCAAAATCTTTCCGTGTTTTCGCCAGAACTGTCAACAGAAGAAAAAGCACTGTTTAAAAAGTCATAAAATCTAAAATGTTTCTCTTTATCAACATCATCAATAACAAACCACAGAAAAACATATTTGAGTAACAAATATAGCAGTCCTCTTCTTTCACCATATAACTTGGTTAATGAAGGATACTCACCGTTTTTCCAGAATTCATCGTCGTTTAATTTAAAATAGAGACTATTATCATAAAGTATACCCTTCTTAAAAGAATTGTACACTTCATCTATGTTTTCTGGTTTGAAGCTATTATATCTGAATATCATAACCGATTCATTTTTGAACAAAGCAGGGTCAGAAGTTATTATTACAGGTGCTGATGTAGATATAATGTCTTGATTATTATTGGCAATTATCAGGCTGTTTGCCTGTTTTTCGGCTGAAAAACTACGAGGCGAGGTGCTTTTATCAACAATAACAGGTATAAAGCAATCTTCCTGACAATACAATGAAGGTATTTCTTTCTCAGAATGTACAGTAGAAGATTCCCTACGATATTTACCGTTATAAAACAGATTCGACAACTCATTATAAGTATCAGTAACATTATCAGCCCAGATAACTATAAGAGGAAGTCCTCTTA
>JAZKZL010000133.1:0-2368 GCA_045612645.1 Oscillospiraceae bacterium | reverse complement strand
TCGATACGCTTTGCTGCAATAAACGCAGCGACTGCATCTGTATGATCCTGTCTTGGTGGCTGATCGTCGGCGGTTATTTCTACGCCGTGGAGACAGTATTCCAGTGTCTCCTGCAAATGTTGAAGCTGTTCGTTGTTCAAGAACGGCAACATGCGCTGCTGTACTTCTTTGATGAATTGTGTTTTCATGTCGTTTCTCCTTCTTTTTTAGAATGAGAGAACGACAGCAGTGGCAGTTTCTCTGGTTAAACACCCGCCACTGGTGGGTGTTAATTAGTACGGTAAACGATAATTTAGCGGATTAGAGCTGGATGTCAGAGACATCAACCTCGCCGGACATCAGCTTCGGCAGCAAGGTATCACGCAGTTTGGCAAGTGTTTCAGACTGATTATTGTTTTCCTGCATGGCTTTATACATAGGTGAGACTAACGCTTCAAACTCTTCTAGAGCTGACGCAGAAGGAATAGCAACTTCCATTGCATTTAGAATGTCAGTGGTCATGCTCGGCACAGCAGAGCCAGCGTTCATAGATGCAAGGTCTTTGGATTTTACAAAGTGATATACGAACTTTGCCACATTAGTTAGTCGCATTTCAGTATAGAACATGGTATCAACAGACCAGAAAGGCTGATTGACATACATAACATTGTTCAAAGTTCCTTTTCTCGGTATCAGCACTGACTCCTTATCATATAAAGGTCGCTCTACATAGCGCATGATCCCACCTGAGCCATACACGGGATAACTGCCATCAGCTAATTTCTTATGGTCTTTGCCGTACTTAACAGTTATAAGATCGGGAAGATGCCCTTGTTCCCATGTTGGATCAGCATTATCAATGAACATCGAAGCGTAAATAGCTTGAGCTTGCTGCTGTAAATTATCGTTTATCTTTTCGTTTGCCTCAATTTTATAATCGATTGTAGTAAGGATGCTTGCAATTTTTCTCTGCTGTTCCAAATCGGGAAGAACAACGTCTATCGCCTGTATATTCTTGAGTGGTAGCTTGGCTTGCACAGCGCCAACGGTGCCTTTGGCGATTTCAGCCTGTCCTAATGCAGATTTCAAAAAATAATATAAGTAATCTCGATCCACTCCGTTTAATTGTGTAAGTCTAACGCAATTTTCCGTAAGATTCGCTTGATGTAACGAATCGCCTACTATTGCAACTAAACCAATAGTGCCTACAATTGACAAAACGATATCGCCACGCTCCACTATATACCGCGCAATGCCTTTTTGTGTTTCATCATCCACATATTCAAAATCGGAATTGAGTTCAAGAGTATGTCTATTATTCAAATCACGAACACGAATATATGGATGGTTATTCGGCGTAGTTATTAGGTTAACTCCTTTGGGTAATCTCTTACCGCCTTTTATCAGAGCCAATTCTCCTAATTTCATAGTTGTTATCATATTGTTTCCGTCCTAACCTATAAATTTTCTATGTGCCAGCTTCACGTTCTGCTGTTTTACCATGGCGTAGTGCATGGTCGTGTCGATTTTTTGATGTCCGAGGAGCTGCTGCACCTGCTCAATGGGCATGCCCTTGTCAATAGCCGACGTAGCAAGCGTCCGCCTAAACTTGTGCGGATGCACCTTCGGGATCGATAGCCTGCGTCCCAGCTCACGCAAGCGCAATTCTACGCCACCAATCTGTATCCTCTTGAATGGTGCGCGAAGCGTTACGAATAAAGCTGGATTGCTGTCTGTTCTGCTATCAAGGTAATTTTGCAAATGTATTTTTGTTCGTGCGTCGAAATACACCAGTCGTTCTCGGTTGCCTTTGCCGAAAACAACGCATTCCCGCTCATTGAAATTGATGTCCTCGCGGTTGAGCGTTACCATTTCACCGATACGCATACCCGATGATGCCAAAAGATCTATGATTGCCAAATCGCGCAAGCTGTCGCAATGATCGCGCATAAGCTCCAGCGTCTCATCCGAGTATGTATCCTTGATGATCTTGGCTGTTTTGACCTTATGGATCCTGCGGACGGGGCTTTTTATAATGTAGTCCTCATCCTCCAGCCACGAATAGAAACTGGCGAGTATGCGGCGAATGTTGTCGATCGTCACCTTGCTGGAGCGGCGCTCCATTTGATACGCGGTAAGGTATTGGCGTAAATCATCAGTTGTGATCCGCTGCACGGTTTTGCCGATCGCTGTGACCATCGCTGTAATCGTTTTGCTGTAGTAGGTAAGCGTCTTTTCGGAGCAGCCCTCGATACGCTTTGCTGCAATAAACGCAGCGACTGCATCTGTATGATCCTGTCTTGGTGGCTGATCGTCGGCGGTTATTTCTACGCCGTGGAGACAGTATTCCAGTGTCTCCTGCAAATGTTGAAGCTGTTCGTTGTTCAAG
>JAZKZL010000132.1:0-3647 GCA_045612645.1 Oscillospiraceae bacterium | reverse complement strand
GCTCCACGGGAATAGCGCCGTCGGATTTTATCTCCATCAGGCGGTAATCGCTTATACCCGTATCGAGATAAGATATTCCGCTATCGTCCGCAAGATCTATGTTATTCCACCTGCTGCGTATTTTGTTATCAAGAGTAACACGCAGCTGCGGATACTGCTTTGAAAAGAAAGCCAGCCTGTCGTATGCAAGATAAACTCTCGGTAGCGGCTTGTATTTCTGCATCAGAAAATCTATCTCCGCAAAGATCTGTTCAGTGATGGGCGTATTCACAGACGGCGGCTTTGTGCCGTTCATAATATAATCCATCGCCTCGCTGCAGGGGAGAGTTATCCTGCGCTTATAGACTATTCCGCGGTATTTCTTCTTGATTTCGAGGAACACCTGCTGCTCACCGTCTGCGTTGCCGTAGCTTCTCAGCCGCAGCTTTTCCTTGTACTTCGGCTTGTCCAGCGAGCGCTGTATGAAATAGAAATCCTCCGTGTCGAGGTAGAGGTTGCATATCGTGTAATCGCCGTAGCGATCGGGTGTGAGCAGCTCTCCCGCCATGGAAAGCAGCTGCTCAGCCTGTTGCTCCGTTATCAGATATTTTGTTTCATATCTGCGGAAGCTCTGTATGTAGCTCATAGAAAAATTTCCTTATGAATAAAATGTAGGATCGTGTTAACATTTGTAATAATTCTATCATTTCTGTACAGAAAAGTATATTATATATTATAATGAAAAATCGTACAAATCTATTTTTGCGCAGTTTCAACATTGCTTGAAAGAGTGTTGAAATAAATCCTCACAGCAAGGGCATTGTTGACAACTTCAGCGCTTGTTTCAGCATCCATTTTCTGCGCCAGCAGCTTAACGATGTAAAGCCCCAGACCTGCACCGCCGCCGTTGCGTGAGCTGTCTGCCCTGTAGGTGCGCTCGAAAAGGCGCTGGGGATCGGGGCGAATATCGGGACGCAGCTCGTTTTCAAAGCATATCACGCAGCCGCTTTCCGTTTCGGAGAGCCTTATGGCAAAGCGCCCCTGTGCGTGCTTCAGGATATTGTTCAGCAGGTTGCTCAGCATGCGTGAAAGCATTGAAGGCTCCGCCATGGCGAAAACGCTCTTTTCGGGCAGCTGAATATCGGGCGTGAAGCCTGCGGAGGTCACCACAGCCTCGTTATCGAGAATGAACTCTATCAGCGCCGCAGTGAGATCGGTGCGGCTCAGCTGCGGCGTGCTGCTGTCGCTTTCCAGCACGGCAAGCTCGAAAAAATCATCCGCCATCTGCTTCATCATATCTGATCTTTCAGTGCATATACGCAGATACTCGCTGCCCTTTGCGGAGAGCTGCTCCGTGCTCTGCAGCATCTGCAGGTTGCCCTTGATGACGGTGAGCGGTGTGCGCAGATCATGTGCTATATCCGATACCGACTGCTTCATTATACGCTCGGTCTGCTCCGATGTGAGCTTCAGCTGCTTCTGGTAATCGAGATTTTTGTTCATCTCAGCGGCAAGCGTAGTCAGGTCCTTATCCACAAGCTCCACTGTAAGCTGCCTGTTGTAGCTTTTGTCACGGGTGAGGGGAAGCTCAGCCTTCATCACACGAAGCTGCTTTTTAAGGATATGCGCCCTTATCAGCAGCGCCGCACACAGGATGGCGAGTACAATGCACACCACCCATAAGATGCCCTCTGTCATTCCTTAGCCTCCTTAAGACGGTAACCGATGCCCCAGACGGTCTCGATGAAGTCCTGTCCCGAAGCCTTTTTCAGCTTGCTCCTTAGGTTGCTGAGATGCACGTTTATGGTGTTGTCCTCGTAATAATATGTATCGTTCCATACTGATTCGTACAGATTCGCTTTGGAATACACCTTCTTCGGATGCTCCATAAACAGCTGCAGCAGCATAAGCTCCTTTGCGGTGAGCTGTATCGGCTCGCCGTTGTAGGAAACGCTCTTGTCCGTGATGGATAATGTAAGCCCGCTGCAGGAGAGCGTTCCACCTGCTACGCTGCCGCTCCTTCTCAGCACCACCTGAATGCGCACCAGCACCTCGTTAAGATCAAAGGGCTTTAGGATATAATCATCCGCGCCGAGCTTCAGCACCTCCAGCCTTGTTTCCAGCATGGATTTCGCGGAAAGCACGATAACAGGCGCATCGGAATATCCGCGCAGCTCTGCGATAAGCTCCTCGCCGCTCTTTTCGGGCAGCATCAGATCCATCAGCACCAGATCGTAATCCTGCCTTTTCAGCAGTTGTGAGGCTGTCCTGCCATCGGGGGCGGTTATTGTCTCGCAGCCGTTCTGTTTAAGAAAATTGGAGAGCAGCTCCAGTATCTGAGCGTCGTCCTCCACTATAAGGATCCTGTTCATGTTTCACTCCTGAAAACTAATTTATGACACAATTAAGTATAGCATATCGGCAGACCAAAGTCAAACAAAAACGCCGCAGCAGATATCCTGCTGCAGCGCTTTGCATCATATTACTTTTCAGTCTTGTCGCAGTAGCAGATTCCGAGACCTACAGTGGTCATGTAAACTCTGCCGTATACGTTCATATCGCCGCTGATGAGACCCCCGTTGCCCGTGCCGCCGAACTGATGAGCGTCATCGTTGCAGCGTTCCCATGTAGCGCCGTTGTCCTCGGACATATAGAGTCCCTTTGCGTCGTTGCCGTCAACAGTGCCGTAGATGTAGATAACATAGGGATCGCCCTCGTTCTTTGCCTTGCCGAGGCTGACAGCCTGGCAGCTCTTAACGCCTTTCACCTTTTCAAAGGTAGCGCCGAAATCCTTGGTCACATAGAGGTTGATGGCAGGAACATAGAACACGCCTGTTTCGGTGGGGGAGACTGCAATGCGTCTCTCGGTGAGGAAGAGATCGTTGCCGATCCTCTCAAAGCTCTTGCCGCCGTCCTTGCTGACATACAGCTTTTCGCTGCCGCAGGCATAAACGACATTGGGATCAACGTTATCGCCTAAGAGGTACATATTCTGACCCATCAGACCCTCGCACTGAGTCCAGGTCTCGAAATCCTCGGTGTAGTAGGCGTAGAAAGCATTAGCGGGACTCCATATCAGTCTGGAGCCGTCAGCTGTGAGAGCAACCGTGCCGCTGTGGCAGGTCTGACCCTTTACGGGAGGTCTCTTTACTCTCTGCCATGTTGCGCCGCCATCGGTGGTATAGGTGACGATCTGCTCCTTATCGCTGCCGCCTGTCTTTGCCATTACGTTTCTGTTCTGTGCGGCGATGGTGATGCTGGTGGTGGAGCCTATCATATCCTTATGGCGGATAGCAGGTGTGTAGATATCCTCATGCACAAAGCCGTCGTAGTCCAGTGCTGCGGAAAGCAGGGGATGATCGGGCAGGGAGACGATATCCATGGGAACGGTCTCCTCAATGCCTCTTGAATTGAAGTAGAACTCGGGGGCAGCGTCCCAGATGTTATCGCAGGCGAAGATACCGTTGCCGCCTGTAACCATGATCTCATCCGCATTGAACGGGTTCATGGCGAGTGAGCTGCACCAGTGGATAGCGCAGCCGTCGATCCAGGGCATATCATTGTTGGACATGGTCATGCTTTCGTTGACGTTAGTCCAGGTCTTGCCGCCGTCTGTGGTGGTGTAGAAGATGTCGCCGTAGGAGCCGTTGGGCTGAACAGACCATGTC
>JAZKZL010000131.1:0-6355 GCA_045612645.1 Oscillospiraceae bacterium | reverse complement strand
CACAGCAAAATCGCATTCCCATTAGGGGAATGCGAAATGGAGTTTGCGCCCCGCGTAAGCCGAGCATCGCTCGGCGTCGCTGGCAAATTCCGATTTATCGGTAACATTTCGGTTACAAATCGTTACAGTTTGGTTAAGAATGTTTACAGTTTTGTAATAAATGTTGCAGTGCTGCTCCTGGGAATGTATAATTAAATCATGATATTATTAAGGGGGAAATGCATGAAAAGGGCAGTTGCGGTATTTATTGCAGGTTTGATTATGATAAGCAGTGCAGGCTGCACTGAGATCGAGGGCAAGCCGTCTTCCGTGCAGAATGCTGAGCTGACTTCCGAGGGCATGGAATCGCCATCTGCCGAGGTTGAAAGTGCTGAGATTTCCATGGAAATCTCAACGGAAGAAAGCTGCGAGGATATCCCGATTTCGGTGGAGACGACAGAGCCTATGGAAACTATCGAAACAGTAGAAACGGCTGAGACTGCAGAGGTATATCAGCCTGTGCAGCAGGAATATCCGAAGCCTGTTACTTACTCTGCTCCCGAAGAGGGTAATGTGTTCGTAGATTTCGAGTACATCGAGAACGTGCACGGCGTTCCCGAGAGCGAGCTGCACCCTTATGTCTATGAACAAGCAAGAAGAGAGCTTGAGGAGCAGGAGCGGTATATCAAGGAGTGCAAGAATGTGCTGTCATTGAAGGGTGTTGACCTCGGTGATTATCTCGCAGAGGACGGCACGATAGTCCCGAAACTGTTTCAGGCGGTGTTCGGCGACTTTGACGGAAACGGCGGTGACGATTATTTCGTGCTGCTGACATCTCCCTGTGAAAGCAGCTTTGCCGATAGGGTATCGGAGCTTTACTGGCTGCTGTGGGTGAACGACAACGGTTGGGTGCATTATGTGGATGTATTCCGTGACTCGGTGACGGAGGTCTCCGTGCTGGATTACGGTATATGTCAGCAGCTTATCGTCTGCAACAACGGCACTATAGGTGCGGGCTGCTCATCGGGAATTTACGGTATCAGGGACGGAAATGCGGTGTGCCATTACAGCTTCAGAGGCAATTTCACAAAGGTGGAGTGCTTCATAAATGCCTCGGGCTGGCAGGGCAGCGGTGATTTCATGTATTACGATACCGTGGCGGAGGAGTATCGCTGCATCCTCCCCGATAAGGTGATACCCTTTGCGGAATTACTGGAGATGGACAAAACGGGCAGCCTTGCCGATTATAAGGAAGATTGGGACGGAGCAGCTTCATGGCCTATAGGTCAGCTTATGTGCGGAAAGTTCTGGTGCATTTCGTTTGGTCCCATGCATCATGGCGGCGAGCCGTATCTCTATGAAAACGGCGGCTTTGTATATTGCTATGAGCAGTATCCCGTGCGTGCATCGGAAGAAGGCTTCTACAATTGCGTCAGCGACGGCATAGATTACGACATAGCCGTGGCTACAATGCTTTCTCCCGAGGCTGCGGATAAGCGCCGTATTGAGATGAACACACCCAAGCTCTCCGATGGTCAGGTGTTCGTGCATTTTGATTACATTAAGGATATCAAGGGTATACAGGATATCTCGGCGCACTCTCTGTGGGTGGATAAAGCAGTGTCTGCTCTCAAAAAGCACGAGGATTACCTCGCCTTCAACGATATGCTGAAAGCGGAGGATATGACGAATTTTGAGTTCAGGTACAGCAATATCGATATGGATATAACTGACTACCTTGACGAAAACGGCGATATAAAGCCGATGTTCAACACCGCTTACATAGACGACTACGACAACGACGGCAGGGACGAGGGCTTTTTCCTGCTGGATCTCCCGTACAACACCGAATACAGCACGAACCAGTGGATAGTCCGCAGCTATCTTGTTTATGCAAGCGGCAAGGACACTAGTGCAGAGGTGCTGACGGATTACGCATACGGCACGATATACGAGACATCCATGCTGGATTACGGGCTTTGCAGGCAGCTTATCTTCTGCTCCTCGGGCACGATGGGAGCGGATTCCCACTCTGAGCTGTTCGGCGTTGCCGAGGGCAAGCCTGTGCAGCTTTACGGACTGCGCGGCGGCTTCTGCAAGGTGGACTGCTTCCTTGCTGCAAACGGCTGGCAAGGCATGGGAGATTTCATGTATTACGACACGGTGGAGCATATCTACAAGCCCGTGCCGTCCAGCAAGCTCTCCGCAAAGGAAGTCCTCGCCATGGACAGCACAGGCGTTTTCACCGATGTGTATCAGCGCAGCGCACCGCTGCCGTGGTTCATGCTTGTGGGAAACAAGTATTACTGCCTGTGGTGGGGAAGCTATGCTGACAGGGCGTATCTCTATGAAAACGGCGCTTTTGTGCAGTGTAATGACAGCCAGTACATCCGATATTCCTCGCTGCTTGTAGAGGGCGGAAATACGTTCAGTGCGGATGTGGCGATAGCTTCGATGATATCCCCCGAAAAGGCTGCGGAGAGCCGTGAGACATGGCACGTTGATAATTATCTGGATGAGCTGACCGAGGTCTCTTCCGAAAATGTGTTTATAGATTACGACTACATAAGCGAATACGAGGGCATCACTGACGTTTCAATGCTCGGTGATAAGGAACAGACAGCCCGTGCGGCATTGCTACGCCATGAGGACTATATAGAGATATCCTCCCTGCTTACTCCCGATAAGGCAGATCAGCTCAGTATACATGAGGGAGACCCTGCGGCAAAGGAATTCTTCGATGAAGGCGGCAAGGTACAGCCGCTGTTTTATAGGGCGTTTTGTGAGGATTTTGACGGCGACGGAAAATCTGAGGTGTTTGTTGTATACCGTATGCCTGTGAAAAGCGGCGGCGGATTCCATCTGCGTTATTATCTCATACTTGTGAACAGCAACTGCAAGGCTGAGGTGGTGAATAATTACTATACGTTCGATCCCGCCCTGCTGGATTACGGTGCTTTCAGGCAGCTTGCAATTATTGGTTATGGTATATGCGGAGCGGACTCTCAATCCAGCGTTTACGGAGTTGTTGACGGCAGTGCAAAGCTTTTGTGCGAGCTGCGTGGCGATTACAGCAAATGGAAGTGCTTTCTTGTGGCGGACGGCTGGCAGGCGTGCGGCGGTTGCATGTACTATGATACTGTGGCAGAGGAATACCGATATGTGGTGGGTGATCTCGTCCCGATAAATGACATTATAGCCATGGATAAAACAGAAGTTCTTGCAGAATACACAAAGACGGAGTACACGGTCTTTCCGCCCGAGGTATCGCTGATAGGCGGAAAATACTACGTTGCATGGTCAGGCTTAATGGACAGCGGCAGGGTGTTCACCTATGAAAACGGCGAGTTCGTTTCCGCAGGAAGTGATTGTCGTATAAGACTCCCGGGCGGTGTTGTGGAGGTTGAAAAAGGCGTTAAGATAAAGGACATCGATGCGGCGATAGCTTCGATGATCTCCCCGAAAGAGGCATTTCTGACCGAAAACCCCATTCCCGAGAGCCTTTACGCTGAAAACCGCATATCCGAGGCAGACAAAGAGGTGCTTGTGGAGATATCCGAAGATCACGCTTTCGTGGACTATGATCTTCATGAGGACTACAAAGGCGTCACCGACGCGACAAAATGCGGCAAGGCTCTGGATGCTGCGATAGCTCTGCTGAAACAACAGGATTTCTACACAAGGACTGTTTCTGCGGTCACCCCCGAAAAGGAAGTGGAGCAGTATTACGACGAAAAACCCGATGTCTCCATATACTTTGACGAGAACGGCGTGCTGACTCCGAGACTCCACGAGGCTTTTATAGACGACTTTGACGGCGATGGCAGAACGGAGCAGTTCATCATACTGGGTCTGCCTGCGTACTACTACGAGAACGACAGCTATCGCCTGCGCTACAATCCCGTTTTCGTGGATTCCTACGGAAATGCGCAGCTCATCAGCTACGGACATACGGGATATACCGCAGCGCTGCTTGATTTCGGCGCATTCAGGCAGCTTCTGATAGAGGGCTTCGGAATGTTCGGTACGGAGTGCCATTCCACACTGCTCGGCGTTGTGAAAGGCAAGCTGAAGATACATATCGATGCAAGGCTGAATTTCGAGAAGTGGGAGTGCTTTCTCTCCACCTATGGAATGTTTGCGACAGGCTGCACCATGTACTATGATACTGCGGCGCAGGAGTGGCGGAAGATCATAGGCGAGTACCTCGATCCCGCGAAGGTTTTCTATATTGACAGGGAGAACGTTCTTCCCCGAGGAATGCAGCCGTCAGTGACGCTGATGGGCGGTAAGTATTACGTTGTCTGCGAGGGTGTTATGGACGAGGGAACGGTGTACACCTGCGAGAACGGCGTTTTTGTGCCTGTAAGCGAGGACTACGGCATACGCTCGGACAGGAATGTTTACATTTACGGATTTTCCGCAGTGCTGATCGAGGATATTGATGAGGTGCTGAAAACGATGCTCACCCCCGAGCAGGCGGCTGTGCAGCTGAAATATCAGCCGATACCCTCCGAGGGACATATCTTCGTGGACTACACCTATATCGAGGACTACAAGGGAACGACAGATCCCACCGCCTGCGGAAAATGGCTGGACAAGGCTATGGCGGCAGTAAGAGCCTCGGATATATACAAGGAGAAGAATGATGAATTAAAGGCGGCTGACCTTTCCGCACTGAAATTCAAGTACACTGAGCTTGATATACATGAATACATCGATGAAAACGGCGATATCGTGCCTGTTTTTTCCGAGGCGTATATCGAGGACTTTGACGGCGACGGCAGAAAGGAATGCTTCATTAAGATAAACATTCCGCAGCTGGTTCCCAGAATGGATGAATGGCTGTTCTATGCAGTTTTCGTGTTCTGTGGCGAGGAATATCAACTTATGGAAGAGCCTAGCGGCTATTCTCTCGGCAGTGCCGTGGCGATACTGGATTACGGAATCTGTAAGCAGCTTGTGGTTGAGATCGGAGATCAGCCGGGCTTTCCCTCATACAGGCTGAGAATATACGGCATTAAGGATGGCAGGGCAGAGTCCCTGTTTGGAGTTTACAGGGGAGAGCTGATAAAGCAGGATTGCTTCCTTGCGTACAGAGGCTATCAGGGCGTTGAAGGCTTCCTCTATTATGATACGGTGAGAGGAGAATATCTCCCCGTACCGGGCAGAGAGATATCCACAGAGACCGCAAAAGTCATGGACAGCACTGGTGTTCTTTCGCAAGACTATGACTGCATTATCCTTGTGGCGGAGAAATACTATTTCTGCATGAGCGGCGGTACGGTAAACGGAATATACACCTACGAAAACGGCGTGTTCGTACCCTGTGCCGATATGGAGATATTCCCGTCCGAGGGCGAGGGATATCTCATATATGACGAGGCGGTTTCTTCTATGCTCACGCCCGAACAAGCGGAAACAGTGAATAAAGAATAGTGAATAGTGAATAGAAAATGTGCGCCTGCGGCGCAGATCTCAATGAGATCACGTTTTTATTCACTATTCGTTTTTATCCGTCGGCGTAAGCCGACACCATAATTATTCAGTATTCATTGTTCATTTTTCATTATTCGTTATTTCCCTGTTGTACATAATACACTATATTTTTTTAGACAAACGTTGTTTAACGGTAATTCTTACAAAATTGAAAAATGCTATTGACAAAAGTTTAACAATGGTGTAAAATATGCTCAAGGGGCGGATAAAAGGCTCCGTATATATAAATAAGGCATCAAGTGCAGGGCACTGCACGGGTATATATTTTAAGGAGAAGAACAACTATGAAAAAGTACGAGATCGTTGACAGCGTGGAGAAGCTGGAAGCCGCTTTCGCAAGAGTGAGAAAGGCGCAGAAGATCTTTGCAGAGTACACTCAGGAGCAGGTAGATAAGATATTCCTTGCTGCTGCGTCCGCTGCAAACAAGCAGCGCATCCCCCTCGCAAAGATGGCTGTTGAGGAAACAGGCATGGGCGTTGTTGAGGACAAGGTCATCAAGAACAACTATGCGGCAGAACACATCTACAATGCCTACAGGGACACAAAGACCTGCGGCATCATCGAGCGTGACGAGGCTTTCGGCGTATGCAAGGTCGCAGAGCCTATTGGCGTTGTGGCTGCAGTTATCCCCACCACAAACCCCACATCCACAGCAATATTCAAGACACTGATATCCCTTAAGACCAGAAACGGTATCATCATCAGCCCTCATCCCAGAGCTAAGAAGTCCACCATCGAGGCGGCTAAGATCGTTCTGGAGGCTGCAGTGGCTGCAGGCGCACCCGAGGATATCATCGCATGGATCGATGTTCCCTCCCTTGAGCTTACAAACACCGTAATGAAGGAAGCGGACATCATTCTTGCGACAGGCGGTCC
>JAZKZL010000130.1:0-2586 GCA_045612645.1 Oscillospiraceae bacterium | reverse complement strand
ATATCCATCGGGCAATTGACAATATTCCCGATTTATTGTATAATATTCTCAAAGCTAGTGGCAGAGAGAAACATTTCAGCTCAGTGTGAGGTTGCGATCTTGTTGATTTAATTGTATTATCATCCCATTGTGAAAAGGTTTACCTCAAAAATGAGTAAACGATATCTTTGGCATTACAATGCGGTTTTTATCGTTTTGTCGGTTTGGGCGATGATACGATTTTCTCTGAACGCTTTGATGTTTTATGAATATCTTCCCATGGTGAAAGTATGTTATTATCTTCCCGATTAAAGTAATTAAGCAGGTGATTAACTTAATGAAAAAAGAAGCTTATACAAACAGCCACATCGGCGGATTTCCCATTAGGCTGTACAGCGAAAGTGCCATTACAGCTATGAATGATACTGCGCCGCTGCACCGCCATCACGAACTTGAGTTGCTGGTGGTATATCACGGCAGACTGATGCTGCACACGGTTTCTGGGGAGCTTGAGCTGCACTCGGGCGAGGGTGTGCTGATAAACGCGGGCGTAATGCACAGCCTTGCCTGCGGCGAGGATTGCTCCTGCGCCTATGCGATGTTCCCTGATGAGCTTATCGCTCCTGCGGGCAGCGATGTCAGTCTTAAATATGTGAAGCCTTTTGTGATGAACAACGAGCTTGCCTATGTGCTGCTGACCGAGCAGGAGGAATGGCAGCAGTGCCTGCTGCAGCTTTCGGGCAGGCTTTTTGTGCTGCTACACGGATATTCGGGGGCGCAGCTTCCTGTGGCGCTTGCGGATAGTGAAGCGTCATCTCCTTGCTACGAGCTTGATATACAGCAGCTACTGTCCGAGATATGGCGTGAGCTTTACGTTAATGTGGGTGAGGCTATGCGCTCGGGCGTTTCGGGTAACGAGTACGTTATCCGCCGCCGCACGCAGCTTATGATCGACTTCATCCGCCGTAGCTACGGCTCGCAGATAACTCTGCAGGATATCGCAGCCGCTGCCAATATCAGCAAGAGCGAGGCGGCACGCTGCTTTCAGAACTGTCTGCGCACCTCGCCCGTAAGCTATCTGCTGCGCTACCGCATAGAGGCTGCGGAGCATCTTCTGCGCAGCACCAGCATGACCATTGAGGCGGTGAGCTTTGAATGCGGCTTTGCCTCGGCTTCATATTTCTGTAAGATGTTCCAGCGGCACACGGGCATGACTCCCGGCACATTCCGAAAGCGTGGCGGCACTTGACAATCACTGCAATCTGGCGTATAATAGGCTTTGTGTTGTTAAAAATAACGGCGTAGAGCCAAAGAAAGGTCAATAATATATGAGCAGAGACAGACTCAAAAGCCGACTGGGCTTTATACTCCTCAGTGCAGGCTGTGCGATAGGTATCGGTAATGTGTGGAAATTTCCGTGGGTGGCGGGTCAGAATGGCGGAGGCATTTTCGTGCTTTTCTACCTGATATTTCTGCTGATACTCGGTGTGCCTGTGCTGACGATGGAATTTTCCGTGGGACGCGGAGCGCAGAAAAGTCCCGTGAAGCTGTTTCAGCAGCTTGAAAAGCCGGGGCAGAAGTGGCACATCCACGGCGGCTTTTGCCTTGCGGGAAACTATCTGCTGATGATGTTTTACACCACCGTTTCGGGATGGATGCTGAATTACTTTGTCTCCATGGCGGCAGGCAAGTTCGAGGGGCTGGACGCTGCAGCAGTAAAGGCTGCCTTTGCGGATGTTCAGGCTGACCCTGTGCAGTCGGTGCTGTATCTCGCGATTGTGATAGTTATAGGCTTTGCGGTGTGCGGCTTTGGAGTGCAGGGCGGACTTGAACGTGTTACAAAGGTAATGATGATAGCGCTGCTTGCGATAATGGTGGTGCTTGCGGGAAACAGCATTATCACCGATATCGGCAATGGCAGCGAGGGACTGAAGTTCTATCTGCTGCCTAGCGTTGAGCGCATGAACGAGATAGGCGTAGTGAACGTTATAGTTGCGGCAATGAATCAGGCGTTCTTCACGCTTTCACTGGGTATCGGCTCCATGGCGATATTCGGCAGCTACATCGGAAGGGAGCGCTCGCTGATGGGCGAGGCTGTAAACGTTGCGCTGCTGGATACCTTTGTTGCGATATGCTCGGGACTCATCATTTTCCCTGCTTGCTTTGCCAACGGCGTAGAGGTGGATTCGGGCCCTAGCCTTATCTTCGTAACTCTCCCCAATGTGTTCAATCAGCTGCCGCTGGGCAGGCTGTGGGGAAGTCTGTTTTTCGTGTTTATGAGCTTTGCTGCGCTCTCCACTGTGCTTGCGGTGTTTGAGAACATCCTTTCCTGCACGATGGAGCTGTTCAGCTGGAGCAGAAAGAAAGCCTGCCTTATCAACGGTGTGGCGATGTTCCTGCTCTCGCTGCCATGTGCTCTCGGCTTCAATCTGCTGAACTTCATAAAGCCACTGGGCGAGAAGTCTACCGTCCTTGACCTGGAGGACTTTATTGTGAGCAATCTGCTGCTGCCGCTCGGCTCGCTGGTGTTCGTGCTTTTCTGCGTGAAGAAGTACGGCTGGGGTTGGAAGAACTTCGAGGAGGAAGCCAACAAGGGCAAGGGCATCA
>JAZKZL010000129.1:0-1222 GCA_045612645.1 Oscillospiraceae bacterium | reverse complement strand
TGGTGAGATCCTGATAAGGCAGGGCGATGTTCATGACAAGTTCGGGTTTGTAGCTGTTGATGAGTGCGGTAAGCTCGTCAACATTGTCAGCGTCCACCTGTGCGGTGGTGATAACTGTGGATGTGATGGGGCGCAGCTTTTCTGCGAGGGCGTCGCACTTGGACTTTGTGCGGCTTGCAATGCATATCTCGGTGAAAACCTCGCTCACCTGACAGCACTTTCTGATAGCAACATTAGCTACGCCACCGCAGCCGATTATTAATACTTTACTCATATTATCCTCCCGACTCTCTGTATGTAGATTTTTTATTACTTACTAAAATGTTGATTATTGTGTGTTATTGCTTGCGTTGTTTACCTCACGGCAGAATGTGATGATATATTTTGATGCGTTGGACGGCTCGGGCGTCATGCAGACTACCTCCCAGCCCTCCTTTGCCATATCGTTCATCACCTGCTCAATAGCGCCCAGCTTGTAATCGTAATATACTTTTATTGCTTTGTATTGTTTCATAATATCATTTCCTGTTCTTCAGAATAGCAAGTATCAGTTCCCTCAGCGTTTTACATGCAAGTGCCGTGCTTGCTCCGCTTGCGTCCAGCATGGGGGCAAGCTCGTTGATATCTGCGCCGACTACGTTGTGTCTGCACACCTTTTCGATAGCCTCCAGCAGCTGCGGAAAGCTGATGCCTCCTGCCTCGGGAGTGCCTGTGCCGCTGAAATATGCAGGATCAAGGCAATCGAGATCGATGGTGAAATATATCGGCTTGCCGCCTATCTCTGCGAGGGCATCTGCGAGTCCGTCAAGCGTGAACTTGTGCATATCGGTATGCTCTTTGGCAAAGAGGAACTCCTCACGCTCGCCGCTGCGGATGCAGAACTGGTGGATGCGTCCGTCGCCGATGATGTCGTGGCAGCGGCGTATCACGCAGGCGTGGCTTAGCTTTGCGCCGAGGTAATCGTCACGCAGATCGCAGTGGGCGTCAAAGTGGATGATATGCACATCGGGATACTTCCTCTGCACGGCACGGAAAGAGCCGAGGGTTACAAGATGCTCGCCGCCGATGAGCAGCGGCAGCTTGTTATCCGCAAGTATCTGCTCTGTATGAGATTCGATATCTGCAAGGGCACTCTCCGCCGAGCCGAAGCAAAGCTCCAGATCGCCGCTGTCAAACACGCTGTAGTCTGTCAGATCCTCGGCCTGATAGGGGGAGTAGGTCT
>JAZKZL010000128.1:0-4738 GCA_045612645.1 Oscillospiraceae bacterium | reverse complement strand
AGCTATGCTTTCAGAGCTTAAGATCTATCCCACATCATTCTCAAAATACGGAAATATCTATATGAACGCTGTGCGCAGCGGAAAGGAAATACTGACATGACTGAACTGATACTCAACAGAACCGATATTCTTTCGGGACTTCCCACCGTCCTTGTCACCATCGGAATAACACTGCTCTGCGGCGTCATCTGCGCTGCGGTGTACAGACTGGGCGCTGACAGACCCTCGAAATACATGATGATCACATCCATAATAATGCCGACTATAGTTGCCGCTGTGATCACCATGGTGAACGGCAGCATCGGTGCAGGCGTTGCGGCGGCAGGCGCATTCAGCCTTGTGAGATTCCGCTCCGTTCCCGGCAGCTCCCGTGATATCTGTATGCTGTTCATGGGCATGGCTGCAGGTCTTGTTTCGGGCATGGGCTATCTCGGATACGCACTGGCGCTGACCATCATCCTCGGCATCGTTGTGATCGCTGCGGAGAAGCTGCTCCCAGGCGGCAAGCACCGCAGACAGCTCAGGATATCCGTGCCTGAGGATCTTGACTACAACGGCATTTTTGACGAGGTTCTGAAAAAGCACACCGCATACTTCCGCCTTGACCATGTAAGAACAGTACGCATGGGTACTATGTACGAGCTTACCTATGAGCTTTGCATGAAGAAAGGCGTTTCCGAAAAGGCAATGATAGACGAGCTGCGCTGCCGCAACGGCAACCTCACCATAACCCTCGGCATGATACCCGACACCAAAGACGAGCTGTAATGAAAGGAAGATATATGCGCAACAGAAAAATAATATCCATCGCCTCTATCCTGCTGGCAGGAATCACCGCATTTACAGGCTGTGCGGATGAGACCGTTTCGAGCGATCCCTCTCTCACCACAAGCGCTGTAGTGCAAGGCTCAACAACGCCTGCTGAAAGCACCTCACTCCCCACCGAGGAAGCCGCTCCCGTCGAGACAACTGAGGCTAAGCCTGAGGAGGTGATCGTTGTTCTCCCGCCATCGGTGGAGCTTTCCCACATCGGCGGCGTGTATGCCGAGGAGTTTCAGCTTACCATGACAGGACTTGAAAGCGGCACGGTCTACTATACTCTTGACGGCAGCGATCCTGCCACAAGCGCCACCGCTATCGAATATACTGCTCCCATTGAAATCACCGACAGAGCGGAGGCTGAGAATGTCGTTTCCGCTGTTGATCCTGTGCTTATCGCAGGCAGCTTCAACAAGCCGAACAAGGATCGCAACAACTTCGTGAGCGAACTTTATGCACCCGATGATGAGGCGGTGGATAAGTGTACTGTCATCCGCACCGCTGTGAAGCTGAGTGACGGCACATTCGGTGGTGAGACCGCTGCCACCTATTTCATCGGCACGCCCGAGGAGCATATAGAGGGGCTTGCAGAAAGCTGCGCCGCAGCAGGCACCAGCCTTGCGGTGGTGAGCATTTCCATGAACTACGATGACCTGTTTAACAGCGAATACGGCATCTATGTAAAAGGCGATATGTTCGATAAGGCGCTTGAGGAATACCTGATCGAAGAAAAACGTGTGCGTGAGGGCGAGACCGCCCGTCAGCTTGACGCAAACTATAAGCAGCGCGGCAGAGAATGGGAGCGCGAGGCTGCCATGACCATGTTCGAGTTCGGCACCGACGGCGCTGTTGAAGTCCTTAATCAGACCTGTGGTGTGAGGATACAGGGCAACTACTCCCGCTCGGATGTGCAGAAGGGTCTGCGCCTTTACGCCCGCAAGGAATATGGCGACAACAACTTCCGCTATGCTGTTTTCGGCGAGGATTACCTGAACGACAACGGCGATGTGATGGATAAATACAAGACGCTTGTGCTGCGTGCAGGCGGAAACTGCGCATTCACATCCAAATACAACGATACCTACTGGCAGTCTCTTCTGCATGACTCGGCATGCGAGACAAAACGCTCCAGACCCTGTGTTGTGTACCTCAACGGCGAATACTGGGGACTTTATGTGCTTGAAGAAGATTACTCCAACGACTTCTTTGAGGACGTACACGGAGTAAATAAGGACAATGTGGTGGTGTACAAAGGCGACGCCGAGACCTACGCCATCGGCTACAAGCTGGATGAGGGAGACATCCCCGCGGGCGAGAGCGAGGATTACTACTACCGAGATCTTATTCATTTCTTCAATACCCACAGTGATCTGAAAGCTCAGGCAGATTACGATGAATTCGTAAAACTCGTAGACCCCGAATCCGTGCGCGACTACTTTGCAGTGAACGTGTGGATAAACAACAAGTGGGACTGGCCCGGCAAGAACTGGTCCATGTGGAAAGTGACCGTTCCCGAGGGCGATAATCCCTACGGTGACGGAAGATGGCGTTTCTGCCTTTACGACATCGAATTCGGCGGTGTAAGCGGCGGCGGTGACGCCCGCACCAACACCATCAAGGAGGACAACTACAAGCCGAACGGTCTGCTGGATATGGATACAAACAATCCTGCCGTTCTGTGTTTCGCATATCTCATGACAAACGATGGTTTCCGCAGTGATTTCTACGACAGACTTCTCGGTCTTTCCGAGGGCGAGTTTGAAAAGACCGCGGCACTCGCAAAACTCAGCGAGTTCGAGGCAATATACGGTCCGCTGTTCGATCAGTTCTTCGAGCGTTACCCCGAAACAGGCAGCACTGAGGACGCACTTAACGGCGGCTACGCAAGCTCCGCCTGCATAAGAGATTTCATAAATCGCCGCGGCGAAAACATCCAGCGCATGATCGACTGGTGTGAAAAGATACTTGCATCATAACAGAATACAAAAATGCTCCTGAGAAGATGTATTTCCTCTCAGGAGCTTTTGTTATTCGGTTGTTTTCGCCTTGCTGAAATCCACGGTCTTTGTGAAAGGATTGTAATAGATATCGCAGGCATCCTCGCCCACGAAGAAATACTCGTTCTTATAGCATAGAGGAACAAAAATCGCTTCACTGAGGATAAGCTGCTCTGCTTTTATGTACAGCTCCGCACTGTCAGCAAGTTCCACTGCCCTGCCCGCCTGCGACATCAGCTGCTCAAACTCAACATTGGAATAGCCTGTGAAATTCTCGCTGCTGTTCTTCGTAAACGGCTTCAGATACGCTTCGGGGCTGTTGTAGCCGCCTGTAAGCTCCATCACTGCGATCTCATAATCGCCATCACGCAGGCGCTTGTCGTACTCCTCCTGTGAAAGCTGCTGCACAACGCAGTAAAATCCGAATTTCCGTTGCCATTCCTGCATGATATAGGATATTGCGTCAGCGGTGGTGTCATCGGACATGATTATCCTTGCGCCAATAAGCAGCTGCTTGTCAAGCTGCGGCTCTGCAAGCTCATAATAAGCCTCGGCTACTGACTCGTCATAAGGATGCTTTGCCGAGTCTCCTGCAAGCTCACGATAGCATTTGTCAAGCAGCGTCACCTGCTGCGGCACAACTCCGTCAGACAAGGTGTAGTGGTTGAGCGATGCCGAGATATCCTCCTCATTCACGAGGCATGCGAGCGCCCTGCGGAAATCCGCATTCGCAAACAGGCTGTAATTGGTATTGAACACCAGTCCCACCGAAATATTGCTGTAAGACTGCACGGTGTATTCCCCCGTGACGCCCTTTGCCTGTTCATCGGTTACGGCAATG
Source organism: Oscillospiraceae bacterium (assembly GCA_045612645.1). Classification (GTDB taxonomy): domain Bacteria; phylum Bacillota; class Clostridia; order Oscillospirales; family Ruminococcaceae; genus CAG-115. The sequence goes on along the minus strand of JAZKZL010000128.1, from coordinate 1,081 downwards.
CAGCTTGTAACGCCGCCGAGAAAATCGTTGTAAAAGCCCGATTCATCCACGATAAAGAAATTCAGACCCTGCGGAAATACCCTGTCACGCTCGCTGCTCTTAGGATTGCGTCGCAGAATGATGTGGTTGTTATCGGTTATGGTAAAGGGATCGTAATCCCATGTGCGCACATAGAAAGCGCCGTTGGATGGCGTAGTCTCCGCCGAAAGTCCGTATTTGCCCTGTGCATACTCAAAATATTCCTCGTTGCACGGCATGGCAGGAGTCTGCGTCAGCAGAGTGGGAAACTGCGGATTGGGGTACTGCAGCGTTATCTCCAGCTCAAAATCTCCTGTGGCACGCACACCGACCTCGCTCACAACGGGAATATATCCACTGTTGACAAGCTCCGCATTTTTGATGCAGTAATATTCCGAGGCTCTTGCCGCCCTTGTGGCGGGATCGAAAAGGCGCTGAAATGCGAACACGAAATCAGCCGCCGTACACTGCGCCTCGAAATCGCCGCTGTCTATCCAATATACATCCTGACGCAGCCTGAAGGTATACACAAGACCGTCATCAGATACTATGTAATCCTCCGCAACACCCTCGCCGAGGCTTCCGTCGGGATTTGCCGTCAGCAGACCCATATAGATGCTCGAGATGAGCAGATCCGAGTTAGCGTCAGCCGCCGTCTGCGGATCAAGACTGCCGGGGTTTGCCGAGATATCATATTTGAAGATGCCTCCGCTGCCATCGTCCTCAGAGCAGCCGCCGAGCATCGTTATGCACATACAAGCCGCCAATACCGCGGCAAGAAATTTAATATGTTTTTTCACTGAGTTCCCCTTTTAGTATTATATAAATCGGAATTTACCAGTGACGCAGCTACGCTGCTTACACGGGCGCAAACTCCATTTCGCATTCCCCTAATGGGAATGCGATTTTGCTGCGCAAAACCATTCCGTTTGCCACCGATCACCTTTTAAAATGCGTATTTTTCCGTAGGGGCGACCTTTGGTCGCCCGTTAATGACGATCGTGTTTTGGCGGGCAACCAAAGGTCGCCCCTACGCCGATACATTAATTATCTTGCACCTACA
>JAZKZL010000127.1:0-3254 GCA_045612645.1 Oscillospiraceae bacterium | reverse complement strand
TTTTTACTGCCATGATATTCTGCCTTTCATATCGATAAATTCAATAAAATCAAATAAGCTATTGAAATTTTCATGATTTAGAAATATAATATATAGTTGAGTGGTAAACGCATATTCCCACGCATACCATATACTAATTTAGTATAACACATTTCAATTAAAATTTCAACACCATACGGAGCAATATATGAACAATTTTTACTGGCGCACTTGGGCAGAGATCAACCTCGACACCCTGAAGAATAATATATGCGAGATCAAGAAGATCGCTAATGACAAGGAGATAATCGCTGTAGTAAAGGCAAACGCCTACGGTCACGGAGATGTACATTGCGCGGCGGCTCTCTGCAAATGCGGAATCAAGCATTTTGCCGTATCAAACCTATGGGAAGCTCAGGGGCTCACAAACGGAGGGATCAAGGGAGATATCCTCATCTTCGGCTACTGCGATATTCCGCTGATCTTTGAAAACCTCGACAAGGGATATATCTTCACGGTAGGCACCACCGACTACGCAAAGCAGCTTTCAGACGAGGCGATAAAACGCGGTGTGACTGTTCCTGTACATATCAAATTCGATACGGGCATGAGCCGTGTGGGTATCACAACAGCCGATGAAGCAGACTTCATCCTCGCACAGAAAGGGTTGAACTGTCTTGCGGCGTACACTCATTTTGCGGTGGCTGACAGCACAGACTCCGATGCAATGAGCTTTACAGCGCAGCAGCAGAACGCACTGATGGATATCTGCTCCGCAAGAGGGCTGAAAATGCATTCCCAGAACAGCGGCGGAATTATTTATCATGATGATTACCCCGGGGATTATGTACGTGCGGGTATCATCATGTACGGTCACAAGCCTGACGCTGACACCTTCCCTTTCCCTGATACGATAAAGCCTGTAATGTCCCTCAAAACAGTTGTGAGTCAGCTAAAGACCATCAAGGCAGGAACGACAGTAAGCTACGGACGGACATTCACCGCCGAGCGAGATACGACTCTTGCGCTCATCGCCTGCGGCTATGCAGACGGTTTCAACAGACGTCTTTCAGGTCAGTGGAGCTGCCGTGTGAATGGCGAATACGCTCCCGTATGCGGACGAATCTGCATGGATCAGACGCTGATAGACGTTACTGACATCCCCGATGTGAAGATCGGTGATGTGGTAACAGTTTACTCCGATCAGCTGTATGACCGCTGCTCTGTTGAGAATGCGGCAAAGAAGATCGGCACGATAAACTACGAGCTGCTTTGTGCCATCGGCACACGAGTTCCCCGAATCTACATCGAGGATGGTCAGGAGACGGAAGTTCAGAGATATGTATAAAAATTCCTCCGCACTTTTCGGGTGCGGAGGTTTTCTCTTATTTGGTGCAGATATCTTTTATCCAGCCTGTAACGCCATTCGGGAAACGCTCATCCGCAGGCTTTCCGTTATCGAACATTAGATCGTTCTGTATCCAGTTTATCATGCAGTGCTGCCCCATCTCAAAGCCGTAGAACACCGAGGATATACCGCCATCGCCGTTGTACACCCACTCGGGACAAAAGCAGATGGTATTCGGCAGAGAGAGCAGCTTTTCCTCATGGGGAGCGATACACTCATCGTATATTGCCATCTCATCATGCTTTCCGTGGGCAATTACAAGCTGCACATTGCTTTCAGCAATGCGGTCAAGTTTGTCGTCATCGGGAACATATCCTGATGCTATCGGCATTGCAGCGTCAAAATAGCCGTTCCAGTCCTCCAGCATGCGCCATGTGAACCAGCCGCCCGAGGATGCGCCCATGATGAATTTCTTGCCGATGTTTGCAGAATGCTCCTCGCAGACCTTATCGTAGATCTCCTTTATCGGCTTTGAATGCTCTACATCCCACGCACCGAGGATTCTGCCGTCCTCCGTGCGCTCCTCATTACAGAGCGGCACGATTATGTAAGCTCCGCCCATCTTCTGCTGATACTTTTCCGATGCATACTGCTCCGCTCCGCAGCACATGATACAGCCCTCGCCCATGAGGGAGTTGCTTGCACCGTGAAACCACATCAGCACGGGATATTTCTTTGTGGGGTCGGCACCGTGCTTTACGGGGTCATAGACATAATAGCGGATATCCCCTGTTTCCTCGCAAGGATGTGTGTAATAATCAAAAAGGTGGAATAAAGTCTTGCTCGGGTATGTAGTGTTATAGCTGATAAACTCGCCGTCCTTCAGGTATTTCGCCCACTCGGGAACAACGGTTTTATCCTGCTGTATCTTTTTAAAATCGGGAAGAGCCATGGTGTACCTCCAAAATAGTTATTAATACCAGTATAGCATTAAATCTCTGTCAAGTCAACTCACGCTGAGAGTGAATTGCACTCAATCAGCAATATATTGAAAAATGCATGGATATAGGCTATACTTAACTCAGGAGCTCCAAAGGAGGTATTACATGAATATCAGATTAGGCGAAAATATACGTAGATTAAGACAGGAATGCTCGCTGACGCAGGAGCAGCTTGCCGAGACGGTGGGAGTATCTCCGCAGGCGGTCAGTCGATGGGAGACAGGGATAAGCTTCCCCGATATAACACTGCTGCCCGTGCTTGCGAATCTTTTCAATGCGACCACCGACACGCTGCTCGGTGTGGATATCGCACAGAAGCAGCAGGAGATAGAAAAGGCGCTGGAATACAACACCACACTGCACCGTGAGGGTAAGCACCACGAGAGCGAGGCTTTCATCCGTGAAAAGCTGAAGCAGTATCCAGACAGCGCAGACCTTACCTATCAGTTGGCATACGCACTGGACAAATACACTGCTGACGGCGAGCAACAGAAAGCAATAGATGTCGAGATCGAAGCACTCTGCAGGCGCTCGATACAGCTTGACCATGGCACCTGGATAACCCATGCGGCAAGGCAGATGCTGTGTCTTTTATACAACAGGCAGGGGCAGCAGGAAAAGGCTATCGAGATCGCCGACAGTATGCCGACATGGTGGGTCAGCCGTGAATTTCTTATGCAGTACGTCGAGCCGCCAGAGCAGGCAGCGTCGCAGCGGCAATATAATCTCGTGGCGCTGATGGATATGATGATACTGCATCTGAAAAAGATAGCATGGGATATGGATTCCGATGAAAAGAGCATTGAGGTGCTTGACAAGGCGGTTGCGCTGGGTCAGCTTATCGCAGGAGAGGATATGAAATTCCATCACGCGCGGATATGCAAGTGCCATCTGTGGAGAGCAAGGTACTTCACACGCATGGGAGA
>JAZKZL010000126.1:0-2588 GCA_045612645.1 Oscillospiraceae bacterium | reverse complement strand
ATTTGAACTTTATGGTGCATCAAAAGTGACATTGGAGGTTTTTGAGAACAATCCAAGTGCTTATCATTGTTATAAAGCGGTTGGATTTATCGAAAATGGATATAGCTTGACTTATAATATATGTAATGAGGAATGGAAAAGCATTGAGATGGAGATTTGTAAACAAAATTCGAAATCCGTAGTGAACTGAAACTTTCAGTTTTTCCGTTCGACAAATTCCAATTTGTTGAACGGAATATAAAATAAAATCCAGAGAAGACTGCTTTCTTCTCTGGATTTACTTCTTTACGGCTAGCGCCCTTCAGGCTGCACGGATATTTTATGTATATTGAGTATCGTTCTCCTCATAAAGTAGGGATTGTCTCTGCTCCATAAGCTTTGATATCTCGGCGCATTTTTCTGTGATTACCTGATCGCTGTCATCGGGATGTATGCGGCAGATGCTTTCCAGTATCTCACGCTCTAAAGGGGCAAGCTCCGCCTTGTCGGATGGCTCGCAGAAGCGTGCCTGCTCATACAGCATCTCGGTGAACTCGGCGCAGTCACGCTCAAGCGTTGCACGGCTGATGGTATCCAGCATTTCCACAAGCTGAGATGTGAAATATGCGCTGTCGTATTCCTCCTCGGGCGGAGGGGTTTTCTTGCGGCGTGCAAGTATTGCGATGATGATGGCCGCAGCGGATATCACCGCCAACACCACAAGCACGATAATGAGGATATCATCCATAATCACACCGCCTTTTCCGCTGTCAGGAAACGCAGGAAGGTCTCTGCACCCAGCTTTCCGTACCATTTGTCAAGATGTGTGTAGTGTATGAATACCTTGTCGCAGCCGATGTTTCTCAGATGTTCTGATGCAAGAGCCACCATGTGCAGACCTATTCCGTTTCTGCGGAATTTCGGCACTGTGCCTACGCAGCCCACACTGCCGATGCGCTTACCATCCGAAAGCAGGCAGCATTCATCTTCGCCCACGATGCAGAATGAGGCAATCTCGTTATCAATCATGCACACGAAGAATTTGCCGTCCTCATCGAAATACTGCACCCATTCCTCGTCAACCTCTGCAACAGCGCTGCGAATAGCTTCAATGCTGCCGCTATAGAAGCAGAACTCTGCGCCTTCGGGGGCAGTATACTGCGGCACAGAGAACTCTGCAAGCTCCAGTGACATCTCATTGAACAGACCGCCGATGGTGTAGCCGTTTCTGTGGAAGAAATCCTCGCTGCCCTCTGCCACGCCTGGGAGCATATTCCCCGAAAGGAACACCTTTTCGTGCTTTGTTCCGATATGCTCCTCGCACTGCTTCAGCAGCTTTGTTCCGATGCTGTGGCGCTGATATTCAGGGGCAACGCAGAGCAGCTCTATATGGTCATTACGCATTGTTGCAAAGCCGCCCTCGTTGCGGAATATATGTACATCCTCGCTGTAAGCAAGGCGCGAAAAGCTCGTTTCATCCACTATAAGCTCGGGAAAGCAGGCTTTGAATATCTGATAGTCAGTCATAGCTACCTCCTTGTATATTTCTTTTAGTATAGCCTACCGCAGAGTATTTGTCAAGAAGCGCTTGAAAACCTGACTCTTATATGTTACAATAAAAAACAGAGGTGATTATTATGAACAGTATTTCAGTTTTTCTTGAGCATATATATGAAGCCGCAACGCAGCGTAGCATTCCGCTTGAGGAGGCTCTCAGAGCGGCAAAGTCCTTCGGTATAGATTATCTTGAATGCGATCATTGGAGGCTTTTTGATAAGGGCATGAAGGAGCTTTTTGATCGCTGTGGAATGGGCGTATCCTGCATTTATGAGCATTTTGACTTCCTGAACGACAACGCTGCCGTATCGGAAGAGAAGTATCGCCGTCTGTTTGAGACCGCCGTATATTACGGCTGCAAAAGGGTGCTGTGCATTCCCGGTTTTTCGGAGCATCCCGAAGATGATCTCCCGCGGTTTGCCGAGGGCGTTTCGGCTATGTGCAGCGCAGCGGAGGAATACGGCGTTACCGTAACGGTGGAGGATTTTGATGATATAAAATCCCCCTGCTGCAGAATGAAGTGGCTCGGTTATCTGTTGGAAAACATATCGGGTCTGCGTTATACTTTTGATACAGGAAACTTCCGCTACTGCCTTGAAAGTGCAGAGGATGCATATAGTCTGCTGAAACGATATGTTTCCCACGTTCACTGCAAGGACAGAAGCTACGATACAGCAACTTCATCCGCTGATGGATCAAACGGAAAGGCTGATCTTTCGGGGGCTGTGATGTATCCTGCGGCTGTGGGATATGGGGTCATCGGAATGGAGGAGCTTGTGCGGCAGCTGATCTCGGACGGATATGACGGCGTGTTTGCCATTGAGCATTTCGGTGCGGTGGATCAGATAGACTATATGAAATTGTCTGCGGATAAGCTTCGCAGTTTTATGGAGGAATAAGCATGATAAAGGTAACGGTATGGAACGAATATATGCATGAAACTCACCAGCCTGAGGTGGCTGAGATATATCCGAAGGGCATACACGGCTGCATAGCGGATTTTCTCGGCAGCAATGAGGATATCGTGGTTCGCACAGCAACTCTTTTTGATC
>JAZKZL010000125.1:0-14605 GCA_045612645.1 Oscillospiraceae bacterium | reverse complement strand
AAGGGATAGGGGTCACAGGGGTAAACCGTAGGTTTGACCCCTTCTTTGCGACTACATATCGTCTTGACGGCGGTAAAGCCACACCGCAAAGGGCCTGGTAAATCGGGATATGTCGCTACGCTTAAATGAATGTTGAATAATGAATATTGAAAAATGAATAATATCGGTGCGGCTCCGCCGTATATTTAAATACGTCGCCGTAGGCTACCTCATTAATTATTCTTTATTCGTTATTATCTATTCAATATTCATTAGAATTTGAAGCCACACCGCAAGGGTCATAGTAGATCGAAATTATTTCAATCCGTCAATAAACTCCTTTACGATATCTCCGCACTCCTGCGGTCTCTGCTCATATATCATGTGATCTCCCGCAAGGCACACCACCTCGCAGTTGCCCATCTTCTCCGCATATGGGTAAATGGTGTTCTGTCTCGCATCCTCATAGTTTGCCAGTATCTCGTTTACTGTTTCGTTGTCATAGTCCAGCGATCTTTGCTCCATATCAAGGTCGTTTATCTCTATCTGACGGTTTATCCATCTGTTTGTTTCGATAATATCTTCCTTTGTCTGAATTCCCCAGCTTGCGCAGATATACAGCTTTGGGATATCGTTGGTGACGATGCCATTGAACGCCTCCTGAGCGTTCGGTGCAAGCAGATAGCCCTCCGATACTGTAGCTATGGAATCAAGTGTGAGATAAATCAGTGCATCGCCGAGGTACTGCTCCTCCTCAGAATAGTTATCGGGATAATGATAATGATAATCACGCAGAACATACCTGCTGAACCCGCATTTTGCGAGCAATGCGAGGAATCTGTCCCCTGCACCGACCGAGCTTACCGGCTCCTCCGCAAATGCGTCAGCACTGAGCTGCGATCCGTCCACGAACACGATAGCCTCTATCTCCTCGGGGTAGTTGCTTGCCCAGTAATTCGCATACGCTCCGCCGATGGAGTGCGGCATAAGCACATAGGGCGGCTGTATTCCCGCATTCTTAAGCGCCTTGCGGTAGTCCTCCACGATGTATTCAAGGGTCATTTCGTTATCCGTATCATCACTGAAACCATAGCCTGCGCGGTCAACAAATACGACGCAGTTATCCTCCTCAAGGCAGGCTGTCATCTGCCGTGCTGCTACAGAATATTCTCCCATACCGAGACCTGCCATGCCGACAATAGTATGCTCGCCGTTTTCATTGCCGAATTTTGCGACATTCAGCGAATACTCCCCCACCGAAACGGGGTTATAGTAGCCTTTCTCTTTTAAAAGCGCTATCTCCTCGCTGGTCTTTATGCTGTGGAAAATCAATGTACCGATAAAAAACAGCAGGATCGCTGACAGCAGAGCGATAATAATGCAGATTACTGTTTTTCGTGTACTTTTTCTTTTAGCCATACTACGCCTCCGTTAATTCTATTTTTATAAGTATAACATATTTAAAACAAGTATGTCAAATTGTTATCTGCACCAAGAGTGATGCACCTGCTGTATACCACACATCGAATTACCGACAATGTTTGTATCAGACTCAATATACAGAAAACAGGAGCAGAAACTGCTCCTGTTTAACTATGCCGTTGATTCTGTTACCACAAAGCTTTCGGTAAAGCGCCCGATATGCTGCATATCTTACTGCACTGCATATTCATCCACAAGAGCCTGAACCATAGGCATTACCTCTGCGGAACGCTGAGTCCACGACTCCTCACCAAAGGTGCAGTCAATGATAGACTGACCGATATAACCCTGCATTTCAGAGCCGAAGCCGTAAAGATCCTCAAACACGAAATCAAACACCTCGGGATCACGCATCTCTACCCAGAGGTCGTAAAGCTCCTCATCCCATGTCATGCGCCACTTCTGCATACCTGTGTACTTGCCCTCGGTATATGTGATCTTTTCAGGGGCAACATGATCCTTTCTCACCTGCGCCTGAATATCCTCGTCGGTATCAAACAGACGGTTGCACATGATGAACTCTACTGCGCCGTCAAGGTTCTTTGCGCCCTTCGGGATCATATATCCGAAGCAGTTGGAGCCTTGATAATACGCATCAGCCTCGGGATCACGGGGATACGGCACGAACGCAAAATCAGAAACCGTGTCATGGATATCGTTCTCAACACCTGTGAAGTTCTGAACATTCTCGGTCATTGCGATATAGCCCCACTCAGGCTCCAGACCTATGAACAGTATCTTGTCACAGTGCTGAGCAAACACCTGCGGAGATACCCATGCGCCATAGGGATGGCTCGTGGGATAAAGCAGACCACTTCTGCCCATCTCGGAAAGATACTCAACTGCTCTAGTAACGTTGGGATCGGAAAGGTTATTCTTCACACCGCCGCCGGGGAGATAATCTATACACACCGCACCTGTGGTGCATACGAATGCGTTTACATCGCCGTCTGTGGCATAATAGCCGATATTTTCATCAGAAATATTGCAGAAATCCACCATGAGCTGGCGCCATGCATCCCATGTCCACTCGCCGTTCTTGTACAGCTCGTAGGGATCGGTGAGACCTGCATCAGCAATAGTCCTGCGGTTGTACTCAAGGCCTCTCCATGCAAGCATCCTGTGTGGGAACACATAATGCTTGCCTTTGTAATTATAGGATTCGATAACATCCTTCATATCAGCCCACAGAGGATCGTTGATATCGATATGCTCATCGAGGGACTGATAAAGACCCTTGCTCACTCCGAACGGGAAAGCCTGCGGCTCTAAGGTGAGCAGATCGGGGGAATCGTCTGCCGCTATCAGCGTTGCTAGCTTATCGAAATAAGCGTCGCCGAATGTTGCACTTATCCACTCTATCTTGCCGCCGTACACTTCTGTCTCAAAAACATCCACCTGCTGCTTGCCCTTTTGGTCAACAGTGATGTCATAGTATCCGTAATACTTAACGGTGCCTGCATTTCCGCTGGGGATATATGCGCTTGTATCAAGCTCCTTTATCTCCTCATCGGTGGCTGCATTCGCATCGGGATCGGTGGTAGTGTTTCCACCCGTGGACGCGCCCTGTGTGGTGATGGCACTGCTGTTCTGTGCTGCTCCCGCCTCGTCGCAGGCGGTCATGCCGAGTATCATGGAAGATACCAGCACTGCCGATAATATGGGTCTGAGTTTTTTCATATCGTTCCTCCTTATTTCATGAACACAAAGCTCTCAAGCTCGAAAAGGCATCTGTCCTTGTACCAGTCAACAAACCAGCCCTCGTAATTGTGCTCTACCACAAAATATACCGAGTGCCTGCCTGTGACATTCTGCACCACTGCGGAATACTCGCCGCTTGCCGCTCCGATTACGCATTTTCCGATCTCCGTGCCATCCTCGCCGTCGATGAGTATACTTATCGTTGCACTGCAGCCTGTGCCGCGCACCTTTGCTGCGAACTCCATGGTCTTTGAGCTGAAATCCTCACCGAAATCGTAGTATTTATAGCCGATGACCGCATTAGGCTTTATGTTTGTGATCATCCTTGTAAAGCGATCAAGCTCCGTCACGAAACAGCCGCCTTTAAGCACACACGCGATATCCGCATCGGTTATTCTGTAGGGATTCAGCGACTTCTCAAAGCCGAGCGAGGTCATCTCCACCTGCGGTATAGTGCCGTCGGGAAGTATCTCGATGCGCTCAACGCAGGCACGTCTTGATGTGATGGTGGCATTTGTCATGCGGTGATAGAAGATATACCACTGACCGTTTATGCAGCATATCGAGCCGTGATCGTTTCCTGCGGGGTAGTCTATACCGTTATCCACTATAGTGCCTCTGTATGTAAACGGACCCGTTGGAGATGGCGCGGTCATATAATCCAGCCTGTTGCCCTTATTCGGGGAATAGATCAGATAATATGTATCACCCACCTTGCGCATGGAGCATGCCTCAAAAAAGCCCTTTTCGTCCTGCTTATCGGCAGGTATGATATCATTGATGTAGCTTTCGGGAATGACCTCGTACATATTGCTTTTCAGCTCCGCCATATAGGAGCGCTCAAAGCCGCAGTAGATGTACACTCTGCCGTCATCATCCACCAGCACGCCGGGATCGACGAAAGCACCGCCCTCCACCTTATCATCGGGCAGATCGTATTTATACTGCGACAGCAGCTTGAAAGGGCCTTCAGGCTTATCGCTTACCGCTACACAGCCCTTGTTCCATAATATATAGCAATAGAGATAATACTTTCCGTCCTTTTCCACCGCATCGGGGGCATAAAGAGGATGATCCGTCCAGTCAGTATCGGATGGGTGGTCACGGTCGGGTCTTGTGTGGAAGATATCACCGTGGCACTGCCAGTTATTGAGGTCATCAACAGGCGCAGACCACACCTTCAGCTTGTAATCGCAAAAACTGTCTGAGCCTGCATTGTCATGCGAGCCGTAGATATAAACTCTGTCGCCGAAAACTCTCGGCTCTCCGTCGGGGATATATTCCCAAAGAGGAAGAAAAGGATTAGCCATAATTACACTCCATTCTGCCGATATACGGCTGTATCATTCCGAAAGGCGGCTGTGATCCTTGATCCTAAGCCTACTAAGCCGTATTATTATCTAAGTTCATTATAATTTCTTTTTATCAGATAGTCAATAGTGCACATTCGGATAGTCCACCTTTTATTCAAAATATGCGCTTAAACAGTATCACATATAGCAAAAGGGCGGATATACCATCCACCCTTTAACTCAATATAATGTCAAATCACAACCTCATGCACCCAGCAGAGATTGATCGAATGCAAACAGTGCCTCGTTTATCTCAAAGATATCGTAATTTCCGTGGCGGATGAAATACTCCACGATGATATCGCTCTTACTGGAACGGGAAAGCGCATAACCCGCCTTCATCAGCATATCCTTTACTTCATCGATAGGCAGCTCCAGTGCTATTGCAAAAGCAAGCGCCGTCTGCTTTGCGGGACGATAGTTCACATCGCTGCGTATTTTGGAAAACAGCCGCCTGTCGATGTTTGCCTTCTTGTAGCACTGAGCGTCCGTCATGCCCTTTTCATCTATCTTTCTGAGCAGCATCTGAGAAAAGCTCTCGTCTATCTGTTTCAGTGCGTCCCCCAGGCTTACGGCAGAGGCAACGGAGCATAGCTCTGTCGGCGGCAGTGCCGCACCTGCGCACATATCCTCCGCAGCCTTACTGAAGCTGCGTTTTTTGACCGCAGGCTTTGACTCTCTCTCCATAGCCCCGTGCATATCCGCAGCCATCTTAGGCTTTATATATGGCTTTGCTGCGGCATTGAACATCGCAGGCGGTTCAAGATAGCGTGAGGGAAGGTCATCATGCGCTGCGGCGTAGTTGTCATCAATGAACTGACTTATATCCGCATACAGCTTTGAGCTGATGTTAAAGCTCTCGGTATCGAATATCACGAGATACACCGTCATATCGTTTTCGGCAAGAAATTCCGTTATGGTATCAGCCGCCACACGGATAGCCTCCGCTCTCGGATAGCCGTAGATTCCTGCGGATATCAGCGGAAACGCAACGCTTTCGCAACCGTTCTCCTTTGCAAGCTGCAAGGAATTGCGATAGCAGGAAATGAGCAGCTCCTTTTCGCCGCTGTTGCCGTCCTTCCACCTCGGGCCGACAGTATGTATAACATGCTTTGCGGGCAGCTTATAGCCCTTTGTTATCTTAGCGCAGCCTGTTTTGCAGCCGCCTAGAGTCATGCATTCTGCAAGCAGCTTTGCGCCTGCTGCACGGTGGATCGCTCCGTCCACTCCTCCACCGCCAAGCAACGTGTTGTTTGCGGCGTTTACGATAGCATCCACCTGCATTTTTGTTATATCATTGCGAACTATCTCAAATGGCATGGTGTCACTCCTTATTTATGGTGCCGACATAATCACGGCGATATTTCCTCGGGGAGAGTCCCGTATTCTTCCTGAACTGCCGCGAAAAGAGGTTTGAATCCTGATAACCGCATTCGGGCGCTATCTCGGTGATGGACATATCCGTGCGCAGCAGCAGCTGAATGGCTTTCTGCATTCGCAGCATGGCGATATAATCCTGCGGCGTGATGAGGTAAACGCTTTTGAACTGCCGCTGGAAGTGCCGCACGGACATTCCCGCTATCTCTGCTATCTGTTCAAGGGTTATCTTTTCAGTGAAGCTGCTTTCGATGAAAGCCACTGCCTTTGAAAAGGTGGTGGAGCCTGCGGATACATTCAGATCCTCGCTGTAGCGGCGGGACAGATAGCTCACCAGCTGTATGAAATACGCCGTTACGGTTGAAACAAAACCTGCACGGCAGCTCTGATATTCCTCGATCATCCTGTCGATAAGCCGCTCTGTTTCCTCAAAATCGATAATGTTCAGCTTAAGCCTGTTACGGAAGCTTTCTCCGCCGTAATCCCTGAAAAGCGCATGGAAACCGGGCAGGTGCTGAAGATCGATGAAAGGCGCAAAGATCTCCTCGGGGCGGAACATCATATTGCATATGCGAAAGCTCTGACACTGAGTAAAGCAATGCTCGTGCCGATCACTAACGCAGAAAACATCGCCCTTTTTGATGAAGTAGCTTTCTCCGTCCACAATGTGTATGGCAGTGCCGTCAAGCACTATGGTAAGCTCAAAGAAATCCTCGTGCATGTGCATATCGTTAGAAAAATCGTGGTATCCGTATTGTATGAAGAAAGGGAACGTACTGCCCCCAGTAAAGTTTTTCAGATTAAATTTCTGCATATAACCACCTTGTCGCAATTATGCTTATTTTTGTCTTTTCCTGCATAGAAAAATAGCATGGAATGTGCTATAATCATTATAACCTCATAACTTAATAATATCATTTTCTATCGGGATTGTCAACATTAATTTGGCGTGATATTGCAGATATGAACATCGCTCATGTTCATTTTGTTGAATTATGTTCATATTTTTGTATTGCAAAAACCGCAATGATATGATACAATAGCACTGTAAAGCACGGAACTTGCATCGGCGTGACCGATGAATCCAAACGAAAGGAAACATACACATGAACATGAAGCGTATCTCTGCGGCTGTTATCTGCGCAGCAATGGTGCTGAGCCTCACAGCCTGCGACGAGACAGCACCTGCGGGTGGTGCAACCACCTCGGGCGGCGGTCTCAACACCACCACTTCCGCAACCACGACCACAAACACCCTTGACGATGATATCGTAAACCCTGTAGATATCACAGATTTCGTAACAGCAGATACTCTCGAGAACCCCAACCTCGTTTATTTCGGTCATTACGATATGCGTGTGGCAGGCGACATCAAGCCCGGCGTAAAGCTCTTCGAGGAGACCTACGGCGGAAAGATCGACTATCTGCAGTGCGCATGGGGCGAGCGTATCGATAAGCTGCAGACTCTCATTGCCAGCGGCGATTCCCCCGACCTGTTCGATAAGGAAGACATCACCTTCCCGAACCTCATCTCCAAGAACGTTTTTGAGGATCTTACCAACTACATAGATCTTTCCCAGCCTCAGTGGGCAGGCTATGACGCGCTTGTTGAGCAGTATGCTTACAACGGCGGACATTACTATTATCCCTTCACAGCTAATGCTCTTCCCAACTGCCTTATCTATAACAAAACAAAGTTTGACGGTCTGGGTCTTGAGGATCCCAAGGCTCTTTATGACGCAGGCAACTGGACATGGGATACCTTCAAGAGCACAATGATCGACTTTATGGACAGAGATCCCGATGCTGTAGGCGGCGTTTACGGTCTGCTGGGTCATGATATCATCACCAGCACAGGCACACCTCTCATCGGCATCAATCAGGGTCAGATCATCAATAATATGAACACAGCCGAGATCGAGCGCGCCACAACATTCCTTGCAGATCTGCGTAAGGAAGGTCTTGCTGTTCGCGGCGACGGTATGTGGAGCAACGAATCTGCACCTCTTGCCAGCGGTAAGGTTGCATTCCTCGGCGTAGGTCAGTGGAAGATCACCGATTTCTGCTCTCAGTTCAAGGAATACGAGTTCGGATTCGTTCCTTATCCCCGCGATCCCAATGCCGATAATTACTACTACGGCACCACATCCTTCGGCTACATGGTTCCCAAGGGTTCCGAAAACGTTGAGGGCGCTGCTGCTTTCATCGATATCATGCGCCGCTGCGGCACCGATCCCGAGCTGAAGGCTGTTGTTAAGGAAAGTATCATGAACGATAAGGAATACAGCGAGGAGCAGTATGAGTTCCTGACTTCCTTTGAGAACGTTGCTGATTACAACATGGTTCTCACCATTCACGGCGGTATCAGCCAGAACTTCACCACTGTTGTTGACGATATGGTAACAAACATCGCATTCGAGCAGGGCGAGAACCAGAAGAGCTGGACTCAGCTGCGCACCGAGTACGAAGGCGTTATCACAGGCGAGCTTGCAAATTTCGGCGCATAATGCAGCAGGCTGAATAATCCAAATACCCTCCCAATATATATGATCGTTTAGAATGAGTCCGATGTCGCATCGGGCTCATTCCATTTTATTGCAATAAAAATATGCACCCAATGCTGATACGCTTGGGTGCATAGTATTATCTCAATTTATTATGTGGTGCTGCCAAAGCCGCCGTTTCTGACGCCGTCTGCATCGTCATCGATGGTGATGCCGTACTCCACGAATATTCCCTGCGCAAAGCCTGTGCCTGCGGGTATCTCAACGGTCTTGCCCTCGTTGGAATCGTTCGTGATCTTAATAAAAATGTGACCCTCGTTGTCAGAGTTGTAATAATCGCTGTCGATGATGCCAACAGTGTTGTTCAGCTGCAGACGGAATTTAAAGCCGAGACCGCTTCTCGGATACAGCTTCAGCACCCAGCCCTCCTCTATCCATGCACGGATACCCGTTGCAACCTTTGCAGTCTCACCGGGTTTCAGTGTGATATCACAGGGGGAATAGAAATCATATCCCGCAGAGCCGCTTGTGGCTCTTTTGGGGAGCTTTATGCCCTCGTATACCGCAGCTGCGTTTTCACCCTCAAAGCCCTCTGTAAACTGAGCAAGGCTCACCTTTTCAAATCTTGCTATTCTTTTCATTTCGTCTCCTTAATCCCATAAAACTATCTTGCCGTGAGAGAGCGTCTCCTGCACGTCAATAACGCGCTGATTAGAGCTGCCTTTCCAGTGCAGCTTTGCATCGAACAGATCTTTCACGAATCTGCCGTCCACCAGCACATCCGCAAGAGCCACAGCCTCCAGTGTGCAGATATCCTCCCAGTTATAGCCTGTGTACAGCCATATTGTCTTTTCGGGGTGCTGCTGCTTTACCTTTTTCGCAAGGCGCGCAACCTCTTCCCTGTTGGCGGGATGAAGCGGATCTCCTCCGCTGAATGTAATGCCGCTTATGTAATCCGCAGAGAGCTTGCAGAAAAGCTCCTGCTCCGCTGCCTCGTCAAAGGGTATGCCGCCGTCGATATCCCAAGTGATGGGATTGTGGCAGCCCTGACAGCGGTGAGGACAGCCTGCCACCCACAGCACGGTGCGTAAACCGTCGCCGTTCAGCATATCGTCTGTTGTTATGTTATGATAACGCATATAATTCTCCTATCAACTCAGGTGTCTATCCTTTCAAGCAGCACCAACGCCCTGTTCCTGTATACAAGGTCATCCCTCACTGTAAAGCCCATCTTCTCCCAGAAGCTGTTACCACCGACATTTCTGTCAAACACCACAAGTGCTACCTTGCTGATGCCAACTCTTCCGAGACTATCCAGTGCCGCAGTGACAAGCCCTGAAGCAACTCCCTGCTTACGATATTCCTCCCGTACAGCGGTATGATAGATATATCCACGTCGGCCGTCATTGCCTGCAATGATAACACCCGCAATGTTACCATGCTGTTCTGCAACGAAGCATGTATCGGGGTTTCGCTTCAAAAACCGCTCTATGCCTTCTCTGGAATCATCAAGATCATTCAGCCCCATTCCTTTGCAGGACATCCACAACGAATAGACATCGTCATAATCTTCAATTGTCATTACTCTGATATTCATATTTACATACTCTTCCTATCCTTTATCTCCGCCATCTTTGCGGAATTGAGCCTTGTATCGCCCTTGACACGGGAGTATGAGAGATATCCGTTCATGCGGTCGATCTTAGTGAGATTTGTGCTGCCGCACTTCGGGCAGACGTCCATTTCAAGCTGCTGATGTCCGCAGTCGTCACAGTAAGCGAGGGAGAGATTCACACCCTCGTAGAATCCCATCTTCATCGCGCGGCGAACAAGGGTCTTGACAGCCTCCCTGTTGTAGTCTATAGGATAGCGCACATACTGGATCTTTCCTCCGTTGAACAGATCCCAGAATCGCTTTTCCTTATCCTGCTTTTCGATGGGCGAGATATCCTCGGAAACATGGCAGTGGAAGCTGTTGGAGACATATTCCCTGTCCGAAACGTTCTCAATGATACCGTATTTCTTGCGGAACTGCTGTATCTGCAGACCGCAGAGGTTCTCAGCAGGCGTGCCGTAGATGGCGTAAAGGTGACCGTCCTCCTTTTTGAACTCCTGAATGCGCTGATTGATATACTCCATCGTTTTCAGCGAGAACTCGCCGCCCTCGGCAATGGACTTGCCCGTGGCGATCTGCTCCAGCTCGTTCAGAGCGGTGATGCCAAAGGACGCAGTGGCATATTTCAGCAGCGGCTTTATCTTATCGTGGATGCCGAGATGACCGCCGAGGAATCCGCCCTCGCAGTAAGCAAGGGGATTTGTGCTTGCCTTAAGCTCTCCGAGATATGCGTAGGTGCGGATGTGCAGCTTTCTTATAAGGTTGAGATAATAATCCAGCACCTCGAAGAAATCCTTGCTCTCCTGCTGCGCCTTTGCATATATCATAGGCAGATGCAGAGATACTGCGCCGATGTTGAAGCGTCCCACGAAAACAGGCTTGTCGTTCTCATCCGCAGGCTCAAAACCGCCTCTCTCAAACCACGGAGAAAGGAACGCACGGCAACCCATGGGGCTGATGATGCGGCCGTATTTCTTATAGATGGACGCCACATAGCCATCGCCTGTGAGGCTGAGCCAATCGGGATACATCGCCTTGCAGGAGCATTCGATGCCTGCCTCAAACACATCCTCAAGCTCGCAGCCCTCGCCGTGGAGGTTTTCGTCATACAGGAACACAATCTTCGGGAAAAGCACAGGCTTTTTGCAGGTCTTTTTGCCCTGACCCTTGCGGCGCACCTCCAGCATGATGATGCTTGCCATCTTCGCAAACTTGCTCCTGCCTGTGCCTGCGGTCATGGTGATGAAAGGATAGTCGCCACGGCTGGAGGAAACGGAGTTGAACTTGTATTCCCATCCCTGAAAGCCCTGCTCAAAATCCACACGCACATCCGCCATCGCCTCGCGGTCTGCCACCTCATCGGTGCAGCCGAGGGACTTGTAGCGCTCGAACTGCTTGATATAGGTCTTTTCGGCATAGGGTGCAAGCAGCTCGTCCACACTTGCAACGGTAAAGCCGCCGTACTGCTGACTCGCCGCGGAAAGCGTGATATCTCCTATAACATCGAACGCAACAGCGAGAGTTTTCGGCTCGTTATACCAAAGATTACCCATCTCAAAGCCGCCCTCCAGCACGTTCTTCACGTCAAACAGACAGCAGTTCATGGTATCACGGCGGGCGCTCATATCATGGACATAGATGTATCCGTCACGGCACGCCTGCAGCTCCTCGGTGGTCATAAAGAACTTCTGATAAAGCTCCTTGTTGAGCTGATTGAATATCAGGCTGCGCTTGGTGGAGACCAGTGCGCTGTCTGTGTTGGAGTTCTCCTTGTCACCGATATACATGATGGATTGGCTCTTTTTATAGACCTCATCCAGCATATGCACGAAATCCTGCTTATAATTGCGGTAATCCTTGTAGCTCTTTGCCACTGCGGGATTTGTTGCCTCCAGTGCGCCCTCGACGATGTTATGCATCTGTGCGATGGATATCTCCTCCACGCCGAGAGCCTCGGCACGTTCCGTTACAAAGCGGCAGATGTAATCTATCTCGGCATCGGTGAACTTATACA
The DNA here is from genome assembly GCA_045612645.1 of Oscillospiraceae bacterium. Taxonomy (GTDB): domain Bacteria; phylum Bacillota; class Clostridia; order Oscillospirales; family Ruminococcaceae; genus CAG-115. The sequence continues at coordinate 2,581 of JAZKZL010000125.1, read as the reverse complement.
GCACACGGGTGGCGGACTTATTGATGGCGTCCACTACCTTCTGCACGTTGAATTCTTCCTTGGTATTATCCTTTTTAACGACTTTTATCATGTATCTCAGCCTTTCTGTACATCAACATATTGTGGTATTATTAATATAATAACACACAACATAGTGTTTGTCAACAATTTTCACAAAAAAATCCGCACGGAAACGCAAGGCACGCTTCCGTGCAGAGGGGATATTATTTTATCAGTTAGACGATCCTTACAAACACGCTTATAAATCGGAATTTGTAGGTGCATTTTAAAAGGTGATCAGTGGCAAACGGAATGGTTTTGCACAGCAAAATCGCATTCCCATTAGGGGAATGCGAAATGGAGTTTGCGCCCCGCGTAAGCCGAGCATCGCTCGGCGTCGCTGGCAAATTCCGATTTATCAACAACAATCCCAGTTATACAGCACCTTTGTGAAATCCAGTGCCGCAAGATCCTCAGCGCTGATGAAGAAATTGCCAACGCCGCAATCGCCCCACATGATCTCATCTGCACCGCTGCCCTCGCTGTCAAGCTGGAACAGCAGTATCTCGCACTTGCTTGCATCCTCGCCGAACTCGCGGGGATCGCTCTGTGTGAAATAGGGATAGCCGCCGATGGCTGTGCCGCCTACACTTCTCATCTCGTACAGCAGATCGCACAGATCCTTGTCGTGCTGATAAACACAGTTCTTCTCCGCTGTACCGAATACGGATTCACATCTAGTGTGGTGTATCTTATTATACGCTTCTGCAACTGCCGCATCAAAGCGATAATCGGAGGCTATCATAGGCTGCATTTCAGGCTCGGACGCCTCCAGCAGAAATTCTCCCGTGAACGGGAAAGCGCAGTCGTCATTATCAAACGAGGGCATATCCTTTGCAGAATACAGCTGTCTTTCATCCGCGATTATCTCGCCATGATATATCACACGGAAACCGTTCTGATTAAATCCGTTATCGAAATCCATACCGATGAGATCATCACCGTCACATCCTGCATAGAACTGCAGGATACCGCCCTGCGGGAAACCATCAATATGTGGCAGCTTATCGAAATTCAGCTGAGCAAGGAATCTCAGCGGCTTGCCGAAATGCTCGCCCGTATTCACAACGGGATATTCATAACCCTTAGGCAGATACGGGATTCCCCCCAGCTTTGTGTCAAAAACGGTGGTCTTAGCACGAACAGGTTTCAGTGCGATCCTTGACTTTGTGGGAACAGCTCTGTCAAGCTCCGCAAGAACTCTTGCAACCTTTGCCTTTTCCTCGTTGGATTTATCGGACGCCTCGCCGGGCTTGTAGCCCTCGGGCAGACCGTAAAGCTCGTTGCTGTTATCCTCGAAGATCTCAGCTATCTTGCTTACTTCGTCATTGCCGTTATTCTTCTTACCGAATAGCTTAGTAAATAATCCCATGATCGTCCTCCTAAATAAAAAACCTTGAATGGCGCACAGAATCACCCTCGCAAAATGCAAGGTGCTGTGTCTCCCCATTCAAGGTCTACGAGCGGTCATGCCGCAGTTATTTCTCTGTATCTATGATTTATTTTGTGCCGAACAGTCTGTCGCCGCCGTCACCGATGCCGGGAACGATATACAGATCCTCGTTCAGACCCTCATCGATAGCGCCTGTGATGATCTCCACATCGGGATGTGCAGTCTGCAGAGCCTTGATGCCCTCGGGGCAGGTCAGCACGCACATGAACTTAACGTTCTTAGCGCCTGCATTCTTCACGATCTCAACTGTCTTGATGGCGGAAACGCCTGTAGCCAGCATAAGATCCAGGATGATGACCTCACGGTTAGCGATATCGAAGGGCAGCTTGCAGTAATATTCAGCTGCGGAGTTGCTGTTAGCCTTATCGCGGTAGATTCCCACATGGCCTACCTTAGCAGCGGGAACGAGTGCCAGTGCGCCGTCAACCATACCGAGACCTGCTCTCATGATCGGCACGAAAGCAACCTTTCTGCCGCTGATGATCTTAGCATTAGCCAGTGCAAGGGGAGTCTCGATCTTCACTTCCTTCAGGGGAAGATCACGGGTAGCCTCGTAGCAGATGAACATGGAGATCTCGGATACCAGCTCTCTGAACTCCTTAGAACCTGTGTTCTTATCACGCAGCAGAGAGATCTTGTGCTGCACAAGGGGATGATCGCAAACATGAACGTTATTCATAATCAATTTTCCTCCAGTTTCATTATCTTTTCAACACGCCTAGCGTGTCTGCCGCCCTCGAAATCAGTTTCGAGGAATATATCAACGATCTCGCTTGCAAGACCTGTGCCTATTACACGGCCGCCTAAACAGAGAACGTTTGCGTCGTTGTGAAGTCTTGTGTAAAGAGCGGAATACCAGTCGCCGCAGAGCGCCGCACGAATGCCCTTTATCTTGTTTGCAGACATGGAAATACCCACGCCCGTGCCGCAGATAAGTATCGCCTTATCGCACTCGCCCGAAGTTACCTTCTTGCAGGTTGCCTCAGCGATATCGGGATAATCCACGCTTTCGCCGTTGCAGCCGCAGTCGATGAACTCGATGCCTTTTTCCTCAAGATGCTTGATCAG
>JAZKZL010000124.1:0-3492 GCA_045612645.1 Oscillospiraceae bacterium | reverse complement strand
AGGTAATCAAATACAATAAGTGCATTTTCTCAATGATTATATATAATGCAAATCATTATATCGTATTGTCACACTTTTCTAATCAAATAAGCAAAAACAGGACAGCAACCATAATAATTGCTGTCCTGTTAAATTTTGTGTGATAGCAGCTCAAAACCGCTTGGTTATTACTCTTCCGAAACAGATTTCGGTATCAAAACGGTATCAGCGAGCTGTCCAAAGTGCCTTAAACCGCTTTGTTATGCGGTTTGTTTGAACATTTTAATTACTCCCACTCAATAGTACCGATAGGCTTGGGAGTCAGATCGTAGAGAACTCTGTTGATACCCTCAACCTCGTTGGTGATGCGGTCTGTGATCTTGTGGAGAAGCGCATAGGGGATCTCCTCAATGGTTGCGCTCATTGCATCGGTAGTGTTCACCGCACGGATGATAGCAGGCCCGCCCTCATAGCCCCTGTCGTCCTTCACGCCTACGCTCTTCATATCGGGAACTGCGATGAAGTACTGCCATACAGTCTTGTTCAGACCTGCGTTCTCGAACTCCTCACGCAGGATAGCGTCAGCCTCACGCAGTGCGTGGAGTCTGTCCCTTGTGATGGCGCCGAGGCAGCGTACACCCAGACCGGGGCCGGGGAAAGGCTGACGGTCAACCATGTCAGCAGGCAGGCCGAGCGCCTTACCTACAACTCTTACCTCGTCCTTGTAGAGGAGCTTTACAGGCTCTACAAGCTCGAACTCCATATCCTCAGGCAGACCGCCTACATTGTGGTGAGCCTTTACGCCGTCGCTCTCCAGAATGTCGGGATAGATAGTTCCCTGTGCAAGGAAGCTGATGCCCTGAAGCTTGCCTGCCTCCTCGTCAAATACCTTTATAAACTCGCCGCCGATGATCTTGCGCTTCTTCTCAGGCTCTGCCACATCCTTCAGCAGATCGAGGAAACGATCTGTAGCGTCAACATAGATGAGGTTAGCGTCAAGCTGGTTCTGGAAAACCTCGATTACCTGCTCGCTCTCGCCTTTTCTCATCAGGCCGTGGTTAACGTGAACGCATACAAGCTGCTTGCCGATAGCCTTGATGAGCAGCGCAGCTACTACAGAGCTGTCAACGCCGCCCGACAGAGCCAGCAGCACCTTCTTGTCGCCTACCTGCGCACGGACTGCAGCTACCTGCTCGTCAATGAAAGCATTGGCAAGCTCGGGGGTAGTGATTCTTTCCATTGTTTCCGGTCTTTTGTTTGTGTCCATAAAATCCTCCTGTGTATATACGGTCTGTGACCGCTGTATGCTTTTTATTTATCGGAGCTTTTTTCTGCCCACTCGATGAACTTGTAGCTCTCCAGTATCTGAAAGAACTTTGCAAGCCTCTCGTAAGTAGGCTTTGCCCTGTCGCCGAAATGTTCCTCGACGGGTATTCCGATATCCGTTATGGAACTCTTTCCGTCGATAAGCGGCCAGACAAAGCTGCCTATCTCGTCAAGATGAACATGGGACACCTTCGGCTTTTTCAATAGCTTCTGGGCAATTCTGTTTGCGATACCCTTGTTTTCTATATCAAGAGTAACGTTGCCCTGCTCGTCCTGCGACCAATGCAGCCACTCAGGACGAACGGGGATCTTTTCAAGGTAATTTTCCTTGGGATCGGTCTTTTTCTTCTTCATCTTACTTGGTCTTCTTGGACTTTCTCCAAAGTGAGAACTTCAGCACGGTGAGGATGATGAGTGCGAATACAACCAGACCACCGATGCTTGCAACAACGGGAGGCAGGTTCAGCAGACCTGAGAGATCGATGACCTTATCCACGCCGAATACTGCGAGAACTGCCAGCAGGATACCAACAAGACCCTCACCTGCGATCATACCGGAGCAGAACAGGATGCCATCGTTGGTAACTTCCTTCTTCTTGTTCTCGTCGCCCTTGAACTTCATCTTATCGAATGCCAGACGGATGAGACCGCCGATCATAATGCATGCATTGAGCTGAACAGGCAGGTAGATACCGATAGCAAAGGGCAGTACGGGGATGCCGATGATCTCAACAACAACTGCGATCAGTGCGCCTACGATAACGAGATTCCAGGGCAGCTCTGCGCTCATAACGCCCTCGATGATCATCTTCATCAGTGTAGCCTGAGGAGCAGCCAGAGCCTCTGTACCGAAGCCGAGACCTGCATCCAGCAGATAAAGTGTGCCGCCGATAGCGAGAGCCGCAGCAACTACACCGATGATCTCAGCGATCTGCTGCTTCTTGGGTGTGGAGCCGAGCAGGTAGCCTGTCTTGAGATCCTGAGATGTATCGCCTGCGATAGCGGAAACGATACAGATAATGGAGCCGATAGCGATGGCAGCTGCATAGCCGGAAGGGCCCTCAGCGCCTGTGAACTTGAGGATAAGTGTTGCGATAAGCAGAGTTGCGATAGCCATACCCGAAACAGGGTTGTTGGAGCTTCCTACAAGACCAACCATTCTGGAAGAAACGGTAGCGAAGAAGAAGCCGAACACAACGATGATGATAGCGCCAATGAGGTTTACGGGGATAGCGGGTACCAGCCATACAGCAAGAGTCAGCACTGCAATGGCGATAAGCACGAACTTCATATTGATGGACTGCTCTGTTCTGAGAGCGGAATTGCCATCCTTCAGATTGAAGCTCTTTACGGAATCCTTGAAAGTGCGGATGATAAGGGGCAGAGACTTGATAAGGCTGATGATACCGCCTGCTGCAAGTGCGCCTGCGCCGATGTAACGGATGTAGCTTCCCCAGATGCCGCTTGCGCCGCCTGCCTCATAAACCTCGCCGATGGTGCGGGTAGCCTCGGGGTACATTACGATGTCGCTGCCGAACATTACGATGAGGGGGATGAGTACCATCCACCTCAGCACGGCGCCTGCGAACATATAGGAAGAAATACGGGGACCGCAGATGAAGCCTACGGAAAGCACTGCGGGATAGATCTGTGTGCCGATCTCGCCTGCGTAGCCCTTGAACTTCATGGAGATCTCACCGGGAACAGCCTTCAGACCGTCGATAACGAACTTGAACGCTGCTGCGAAGCCCATACCTGCGAATACTGTGGAGGCATTGGAGCCGCCCTCCTCACCTGCGAGGAGTACCTCTGCACAAGCAGTTCCCTCGGGATAAGGGAGAACGCCGTGCTCCTTAACGATAAGAGCGTTTCTGAGGGGTACCATGAAGAATACACCCAGCAGACCGCCGAGAAGTGCGATCAGTGTGATCTCGATGAGACCGGGCTTGTCCATCTTGCCCTCTGCTGCCCACAGGAACAGCGCAGGAAGTGTGAAGATCGCGCCTGCTGCGAGAGACTCACCTGCGGAGCCGATCGTCTGAACGATGTTGCTCTCGAGGATAAGGAGTACTCTCTGGATGCAGTTAAGGAGTTGGGTGACAAGCACTTGAACGAGCATCGCGACGAGTTCCTCGCTATAGGTACTGCTATTCAGAACGACGATTACGCAACTATCACCTACACCTC
>JAZKZL010000123.1:0-3090 GCA_045612645.1 Oscillospiraceae bacterium | reverse complement strand
ATCGTTGTCGCGGCGGGAAACCTTAGCTCTGGGGTTATCCCAAGAACGGAATACAGCGTTAACAGCGCCCATCAGATGCTCCTTAGGATCGGTGGGGAAGTCCTGACCGATCTTGGACTTGTACTCAGCCTTGAACTGGTTAGCCAGCTCCTTGAGATCGTCAGCAGTCAGATCAACGTCCTGTGTAACGCCCTTCTTCTCCTTCATCTCATCGATGAGCTCCTCGAAGTACTTCTTACCAACTTCCATAACAACGTCGGAGTACATCTGGATAAATCTTCTGTAGCAGTCATAAGCCCAGCGAGCATTGCCGGAAGCCTCTGCCATGTACTCAACTACGTCCTCATTCAGACCGAGGTTGAGGATGGTGTCCATCATACCGGGCATGGGTGCACGTGCACCGGAACGAACAGATACGAGCAGGGGGTTTGTCTTATCGCCAAACTTCTTGCCTGTAACCTCTTCCATCTTTGTGATGTACTCGTTGATCTCAGCCTGGATCTCATCATTGATCTTGCGGCCATCATCGTAGTAAGCTGTGCAGGCTTCTGTGGAAATTGTGAAGCCCTGGGGAACGGGAAGACCCATGTTGGTCATCTCAGCCAGGTTTGCACCCTTACCGCCGAGGATCTCACGCATGTCAGCGTTACCCTCGGAGAACAGATAACAATACTTTTTTGCCATTGGAATATTCCTCCTGAATTTAATTTACGCTACATCCGCCGTGCACGGCGAAACGCAGCATTTTTAACTTCTTTTGTGGCAGATTTTTCCTTTAAAAAGGTACAGCCCGCCACATTTTTTATTATAGCAGATATTTCTGAAAATTGCTAGTGCTTTTTGAATTTTTCGTAAACTTTTATAAATATATTATATGGCACACCTTATAAATTGACATCCGCCGCCGGCACGGTTTACTATCAGTAATATTTGATACACAATAAACAATATGTGTACGTTTTGTGCTATTGCAAATCTACTTCACTGATATTCCCTGCGGCGATATCACCACGCATACACTTCCCGAAGACATATCATCCGCAATGCACTCTCCGCCAAGTTCTCTGAACGCCAGCCATTCTCTCAGCTTATCAACCGAGGGCGGAGCAGCAACCGAAAACATCTCTCCTCTGTGATATACATTCACAGGACTGCCACCCAAAACCATGATATCCGCAAGAGCCAGAGCCTGCTCGGCGCAGTCGGCGTCCGCATCAGATGTCATAAGTATATTTGTGCTTTCCGTACCACCACTCTCATCAAGCCGCACCATAAGGCGGCGTTTTTTTGCAGAAAGCTTGTAATTGACACGGCGCAGAGAATCACCCTGTACATAATCCCTATGCTCATAGCCCGCCGTTCCGCCGAAAGAGACCGCTATACCCTCCTCCCGCTCCTCGTTTTCAGAGGGCAGCCGACTTGGCACCACCTCGGGGCCTATATATTCCACCTGACGCGGCAATACAGCTATAGCAGAATGCTCCTCCACTCTGCTGCAGCGGCGGAATATGCCAAAAAAGTCCTGTGCCGATGTCTGCACAAGCCTCATTTTCAACAATCCGCACTTCTCGGGTCTGATCCTTACAAGCACCGCCGCCTCCTGCCTGAGCATCAGAGACGTATGCACCTCAAAGGCTCTTCCGTCTGTCTCTCCTGTCACCTTTATACATGGCAAGAAACAAAATCCAGTTTTCACGACTTTGACTGTTGCCACACACTCTCTGCCTACCTCTGCAATGCCCGAAAACTCCTGGACGCTGACTGCGAACGCCTTTCGTGAAACGAACCACAGCACAAACGAAAACAGCAGTGCCGCAAGCATTGTATATACCAGCAGCCAGCCTATGCCGCCATTTATGAACACCAGAAAAAACACAATAAATATCGCCGCCTGAAGAATTCCCGATATCGTCATCGCTTCATCCTCCTGTTCCTCTTGCGGATAGCCGCAAGACAGCGATACAGCTGTTTAATGTCAAAACATCCGTTGTCGACGCCCGAATACAGCAATTCATCCGCCGCCATCCTGATCTGCGCCGCCTCGTCAGGCATAGAGAGCCGCTGAGTTATTATAGCCTCAGCCTCTCCCAGTGAAAGCGAATCCAGCTTGCGCTCTGCCAGAGTCGCCGCTATCCTTCGCATACGCACCGCCACAGCCTTTACCACAGCATTTCTGCTTCGCAGCCGATATGTAGCCGAAAAGGTCATCCAGCCCAGTCGTTCACGGAACACAACAGCAAGCGCTATGATCGCCACAGCAGCAATGCATATCACCGCAATTATAACAGACTGCATCGGCGTCATGCCACTCGGCTCTGCCTCCTGCACATACTTCGTGGGATCGAAATTAAGCCAACCGCAGCCCGCTATGTACACCTGAGTGTAAGCATGAGCATTTGCGGAAGTGACATTATATGTGCCATAGTCATCACGCATACTTGCATCCAGAGCGAAACCTTCGGTATAGCGTGCAGGAAGTCCTGCCGCCCTCGCAAGCAGAGTCATTGCCGTGGCGTAATCGCTGCAGATGCCCGTCTTGCTTTCAAACACGAAATAATCCACCTCGGCACGGCGCGGAACAAACTCCAGATCGTATACAAATCCCTGCTCGCCAAACCAACGCTCAATCGCAAACGCCTTTTCGAGATCGGTAAGGCAATCTGCAGTTATCTCCTCCGCAAGCTCTCCCAGCTCCTGACTTATGCCCTGATATCCCGTCCTGCGGTGATATGATCTTGCACTATTATGCTCATCAAGAAACGTACCCGATACACCGCTGCTCATAACTCCTTCGGCAACTGCATCCACAAGCAGCTGCTGATAATCCATCACACTCACCGCCTGAGCGAAATTATAAGGCGGCTCCTCCGCATGATATGTTATCAGATATTCCGCCGAGGGAATGTTATGCTCAGTGAAAAGCTCTCCCTTAGGCGTGCAATATACTGTGCCGTTGTATTTGTTTATCTGCACCTCTGTCACTGTAACAGGATGCAGTATCACCTTTGTAGCCGAGCCATCCATCACACGGATAAACATGTATTCTGTGACAGTTTCCGATTCCGGCAGAACGCTCAGATGTTCCGCATA
>JAZKZL010000122.1:0-6738 GCA_045612645.1 Oscillospiraceae bacterium | reverse complement strand
GAATTTGCCAGCGACGCCGAGCGATGCTCGGCTTACGCGGGGCGCAAACTCCATTTCGCATTCCCCTAATGGGAATGCGATTTTGCTGTGCAAAACCATTCCGTTTGCCACTGATCCCCTTTTAAAATGCACCTACAAATTACGATTTAACAGCGAGATAACTAACAAAATCCAGAGAAGAAAATTAAATCTTCTCTGGATTTGCTTCTATGTGGATACTCCGCTTAGGGAAGCGGCATGATGTTTTATTCAGCGTCCTCTGCTGTGAACTGGCTCTCGTGTCTTGTGAAGAAGTCAGTTCTGGGGGGCAGGAACTTCAGCTTGTGCTGCTCGCCTGTAAAGTAGGTGAGCGGCTCAAATATGGTATCCCAGCTCCAGATGCGCTCATCCACATCAAGGTATTCACGCAGCTTTTCTGTTCCAAAAGGCGCCAACGGATGCAGCAGCACACCTGCAATACGGATCATATAGAACAGGTTTGCGAGAGTCTGCTTCAGCTCGTCCTCGGAGAGAGCATCGGGGTTTGTGAGCGTCTTTGCAACGTATTTGCTTGCGTTTCTGATATAGCTGTCCAGAACGTAGGTGCACTGGTGGAATGCGAATTTGCTCATGTGGCGCTCGAATTCCAGCACTGCCTTCTTAGCCTCTGCAAGGAACTTTTCCTCGGGCTGAACATCGGGCAGGAAGCCGTCCAGCTTATTCTGAGTTGTATAGAACGCTGTGCGGATCATGCGGTTGTATACGTTGGAGAGCAGCAGACCGTCCTTGATAACGGGATCCTGCTCGTTGGGATCTGCAGTAGGATTATAAGGCTTCGGCATAAAGCTTACGGAGCGCTGTCCGAGACCGAGACCCAGCCAGTGCATACGCAGCTGCTCGGGTGTGTAGAAGCTAAGCAGATCGTCTGCCATGGGCGGCTTGATATCGCCCGAGCTGGATGCCTTCTTGTCTAAGAACAGGATGTGGTGATTTGCTACGATAACAGGCAGCTGAAGCTCGCCCTCGGGAGGTGTGGAGGTCTTTTCCTCTGCCTCCTGCTGAGCCATCCACATTGCAGGCTCGGCAATGCCGTAGAAATAGATGTTATCCTGACCGATGAACTGGTATACTGTCGCATCCTTGCTGCACCAGTAGTCCTTCCATTCGTCAGCACCCTTGCCCTGCTGCTCGAGATAGGTCTTTGTGAAGCTTATGGGCGCCCAGAGTGACTCAGGCCATACCCATACGGTGAGATCCTTGCTGTCCTCATCGAACTCGGGAGCGGGAACGCCCCACTCGATGTTGCCTGTAAGGCGGAAAGGAACAAGCGTCTTACCTGTACGGTAGCGGATGCCGTTCTCTGTGAGGATGCGGCAAGCCTCATCACAATCGGAGAGCTTAGTGAACTCTATGGTGAAGGAGGGCTTCTTAGGCTCCTCAAGATAGTTATGAGCAGGCATGCTATCCTTAAGACCGAGATATTTCTCCTCAAACTCACGCTTGATATAGATAACAGGCGGCTTCAGGAACTCGTCAATGGTCTTCCACACAACAGGACGGATATCCTTGCGCTTCTGCAGCTCTGCAACCCAGTCCTGCATCAGCTTTTCGTAATCACGCAGCTTGAAATACCAGTTGGTAACAGGCTTCATGGTGGGAGTTTCGCCTGTGAGAGTGGACTTTGGATCGATAAGGTTCTCGGGCATATACTGGTGACCGAGATCGCACTCATCCGCATAACCCTTGCAGGACTGACAGTTTTCTACAGGACACTTGCCCTCTACCTGTCTGCCGTTCAGGAACACGCCTGCCTTCTCATCGAAGAACTGCATTGTGGTGATCTTATCCAGCTGACCCTTCTTGTGCAGGGAATTCAGGAAATCCAGAGTAAACTCTGCGTGTACTTCCTTTGCACGGTCAAGACCCGATGCCGCAAAGAGGTTGGGAGAGATGCCGTAGCTTGCGAGGGTGTTCTTCTGCTTATTGTGGTTGCTTCTTACGAAATCCTCGAGAGAGCCTTCAAACTCGCCGTTTGCCACCTTTTTGCGCCAGCCCTCTGCGATGGGAGAACCGTAGCAGTCGGTGCCGCTTACGAAGATAACGTTCTCCTTGCCGATTCGGTCACGCAGGAAGCGCGCGTATGTGTCGGCAAACACCAGCATACCGCCCACATGTCCGAAATGCAGCTCCTTATTTCCGTAGGGCATACCGCCTGTTACTACGGCACGCTTGGGGAACTGAGGGCGCGGGATCTCAAACTGAGGCTTGCCTTCGTTGTTGTTCTTAGCCATAATTGTCATTCCTTTCAGGATGGATGTAATATATAAAATAATCCAACTTGTATTATACCACAAAATCGCAGGAATTGCAATATAAATTTTCATGCACATCAAATTCAATGAGTATCCTCATTAAGCCTTCGATATTTGTTAATAAAGGTAAAGTTGATGTATCTGCTGCCAACACGCGCTCGCATCATTCCTGTTTAACCACCGGACACAAAAAGACCCATGTAAACTCATGGGTCTTTTCTTATATCTGATCTTTATGCTGTTACGATCTTGCTTGCGTCGTGCAGGTTGAGGTAATCAACCGCCCACTCACGCATCTTGTACTTCAGGATCTTGCCTGCGGCATTCATCGGGAAGCCTTCAACGAAAGCAACGTATCTGGGAACCTTGTGCTTTGCAAGTCTTTCCAGTGCGTACTGCTTCATTTCCTCAACAGTAGCCTCCTCGCCGGGCTTCAGAACGATGCACGCCATGATCTCCTCGCCGTAATCCTTATCGGGAACGCCGATGACCTGAACGTCCTTTACCTTGGGGTGAGTATAGAAGAACTCCTCGATCTCCTTGGGGTAGATGTTCTCGCCGCCGCGGATTATCATATCCTTGATACGGCCTGTGATCTTGTAGTAGCCGTCGGGAGTACGTCTTGCAAGGTCGCCAGAATGCAGCCAGCCGTCGCTGTCGATCGCTGCTGCGGTAGCCTCGGGCATCTTGTAGTAGCCCTTCATGATGTTGTAGCCACGGGCGCAGAACTCGCCGTCCATGTTGTCACCCAGATCTTCGCCTGTTTCGGGATCAACGATCTTGGTCTCAACACCGAACAGTGAAGCACCTACGGTGTTTACACGCACTTCAATGCTGTCTGTGGTCTTGGACATTGTAGTGGCAGGGGATGCCTCTGTCTGACCGTATGTGATGCAGATCTCAGGCATATGCATCTTCTCGATAACTTCCTGCATCGTCTTGATAGGACAGGGAGAGCCTGCCATGATGCCTGTTCTCATGTGAGAGAAATCTGTCTTATCGAAATCCTCATGTCCGAGCATTGCGATAAACATGGTGGGAACGCCGTGGAATGCGGTGATCTTTTCCTTGTTGATGCAAGCCAGACCCTTTCTGGGAGAGAAAGCTGTAATAGGCGACATGGTAACGCCGTGGGTGATACTTGCGGTCATAGCCAAAACCATTCCGAAGCAGTGGAACATAGGCACCTGGATCATCATTCTGTCGTGGGTGGAAAGATCCATGCAGTCGCCGATAGCCTTACCGTTGTTAACCACGTTGTAGTGAGTCAGCATAACGCCCTTGGGGAAGCCTGTTGTTCCCGAGGTGTACTGCATATTAACAACATCATCCTTGTCGATCTTTGCACGCATCTCGTTCACGCGCTCAACAGGAACGGTATCTGCAAGAGCCATTGCCTCATCCCATGTGAAGCAGCCGTCCTGCTTGGAATCTGTGGTGATGATATTCTTCAGGAAAGGCAGGCGCTCGGAGTTCAGCTCGCCGGGCTTGCAGGTCTGCAGCTCAGGGCAAAGCTCCTTCATGATTCCCACATAGTCGGAATCCTTGAAGCCGTCTATCATAACTAAAGTATGAGTGTCGGACTGGTGCAGCAGGTACTCTGCCTCGTGGATCTTATACGCAGTGTTCACTGTAACAAGAACAGCGCCGATGTATGTACAAGCCCAGAAAGTGATATACCACGCAGGAACGTTTGTTGCCCAGATCGCAACGTGATCGTCCTTCTTAACGCCCATTGCGATCAGCGAACGGGCAAAGCGCAGAACATCCTCACGGAATTCGGGGTATGTACGAGTGTAGTCAAGCTCGGTGTAGCGGAAAGCATACTGTTCGGGGAATTCTTTACAGATGCGGTCCAGTACATCGGGGAAAGTGTCATCGATGATGGTCTCCTTGGGCCAAGGGTAATAACCTGTGCCTCTTGCGTCTATCTGCAGAGTGCTCTTTGCCTGAAGATAAGGCTTCATGAAGCGGGCAAACTGCGGGAAGATGATACCTGCAGCATACAGATCTCTCGACCATCTCTTTACCCATTCAAGGGAGATATATCCGTCATAACCGATCCTCTGCAGGGTGGAGAGCATCTCTTTTATCGGGATATCGCCCTCGCCCATCAGCTTGTAGCGTACCTTACCGTCCTCCACTGCGGAGTCCTTGACGTGGATGTACTTTATATAGTTGCCCAGATTGTTTACAGTGGTCTGAGCGGACTCGTTCATGTATCTGAATGGGTGGTGAACATCCCACAGAGCTGCTACAGACTTTTGAGCCACATTATCCAGCAGCTTTCTGAGACGTGCGGTATCCGCATAAACACCGTTTGTCTCCACCAGCAGAGTAACGCCCTTGGGAGCAGCCACTTCTGCAAGCTCCTTCAGTACGGAGCATACAGCGTCATCATCCACCTCGCCCTCGGGAGCGGGTGTGAGATCGCCGAGTATTCTTATATAAGGAGTGCCAAGCTTTGCGGCAAGCTCGATGTACTGTGTGATCTCCTCGACATTTTCATCGTGCTTATCAGTATATTTCAGAGCGCAGCCGCTAGAAAGGCAGGGGATCTCAAGACCTAGCTTGTTAAGCTTAGCAACGGTATCTGCAATATTATCATCCGTAAATGGCTTTGCTTTAACAGCATAGATCTCGTCACCGAGACCTCTCACCTCGATACCGTCGAAGCCTAAGTCCTTCGCCATCGAGTAAATATCAGTCCATGAATAATCAGGGCATGCTAAAGTGGAAAAACTGATCTTCATTCTGATCGACCTCCTTATTTCTTTTGCTTATTTATATATGTAAATATACAACTACATTGTATATTTACATTGAATATTTTAACAAAAAAAAATAGTTTAGTCAAGTACAGCAATGCAATTTCAACGAATTAACACAATTTATCGGCGCTACATTGCGGGTTTTTGACCATTTTAAAGAAATCGTTAAAAATCGGCTCCATAACTCTTGACAATTGCAAACGGATGTGATATACTTATCAAGAATGCTTTAGCAATTTAAAGCTGTTATGCTTTGCAGTTTTTAAGCTTTACAGCAAAAATATCGATCACAGGAGACAATTATGGGAATGCAAGCAGCAATATTCATCATCCTCGGCATTTATGTCGCAATGATGATAGGAATAGCAATATTCACTTCAAGAAGAACAAAATCGGTAAATGACTTCATGCTGGGAGGACGTAATGTAGGCCCCTGGCTGACAGCGTTCTCTTACGGAACCACATACTTCTCCGCCGTTGTATTCATCGGCTATGCGGGACAGTTTGGCTGGGATTACGGCGTATCAGCTGCTTGGATCGGCGTGGGAAATGCCGTCATAGGCAGCCTTGTTCCGTGGTTCCTGCTCGGCAGAAGAACAAGACTTATGACAAATCAGCTCGGCGCCCGCACCATGCCTGAATTCTTTGAGCAGCGTTTCGGCTCTTCTATGCTGAAGAACATTTCCGCTGCAATAGTATTCATTTTCCTTATTCCTTATACAGCATCCGTATACAACGGTCTTGCAAGACTTTTCGGCATGGCGTTCGATCTCGGCGAGAACGGCTATATTTACATAATCATTGCAATGGCGCTGCTTTCTGCGGTTTACGTTATCATCGGCGGATACACCGCAACTGCCTTCAACGATTTCTTCCAGGGTATCATCATGCTGATAGGCATTTCTGCTGTAGTTATCTGCACGGTTAACAACAAGGGCGGACTCAGCAGTGCGGTTCAGCAGCTAGGCGAATTTGAGGTTGGCGGCGCAGGCGGTCTCAACAGCCTCTTCGGTCCCGATCCCATAAATCTGTTCGGCGTTGTTATCCTGACTTCCCTCGGCACATGGGGACTTCCTCAGATGGCTCAGAAGTTCTACGCTATCAAGAGCGAGAAATCCATCTTTACAGGCTCTATCGTGTCCACGATCTTTGCACTTATCGTTGCAGGCGGCTCCTACTTCATGGGCGGCTTTGTAAGACTGTATAACGGCAACGAAGTTCCCAAGGATGAGCGTGTACCTGCTCTGCTGGACGCTGCGCTCCCCGATATGCTTATCGGACTTGTTGTGGTGCTGGTGCTTTCCGCGTCGCTCTCCACGCTTTCCTCTCTCGTTCTCACATCCAGCACAACGCTCACAAACGATCTTATAAAGCCTCATTTCAAGAATATGCACGATAAGAGGGAAATGCTCATCATGCGTGTGCTTATCGCATTCTTCCTTATCCTCTCGGTTGTGATAGCAGCAAACAAACACGCTTCTATCACAACACTGATGTCCTATTCATGGGGTGCGCTTTCGGGTGCTTTTCTTGGTCCGTTCATGTGGGGACTTTTCAGCAAGAAGACCACAAAGGCTGCCTGTATCACAAGTTTCGCAACAGGCGTGGGTCTTTCTATGCTCCATATGGTGCTGTTCAGTCTGGGACTTTTCCCCTCCATTGTGGAGAGCGTCAAG
>JAZKZL010000121.1:0-5238 GCA_045612645.1 Oscillospiraceae bacterium | reverse complement strand
ATGCATACATATACAGCATACTTGTACTTTGTACCTGCGATGACAGTTACATCAGCATAAGCATTTTCGGTGAGATCTTTATAGTCCGTCCACTTTGTGCCATCGTGTCTGCGGATGCGGTATTTCTCGGCACCGCTCACCTTGTCCCAGGTCAGCATGATCACGCCGTTGCTGGAAACGATGTTGACATTCTGCACCGATGTCGAAGCCTTAGGAGCAGCAGAAACGATCGCAGAAGCGCCGCTCCACTTTCCGCCTGCGTAAGCATAAACGGCGTACTTATATGTAGTGCCATTGGTCACTGCGGTATCAACAAGGGTAGTATCTGTTACTGTCTTGTAATCAGACCAGCTTGTGCCATTGTGACGGCGTACCTTATACTTTGTAGCACCATCAACAGCATCCCATGTGAGAGTGATCTTGCCATCGCTTGCAGTTGCCTTGAGATTTGTAGGTGCTGCTGCAAGAGGCGAAGCTGCAACAGTTGCAGAAGCCGCACTCCACTTGCTGCCATAAGCATAAACAGCGTACTTGTAGGTGGTGCCTACAGTTACGTCGGTGTCAGTGAGAGTTGTTTCGGTTACGATCTTGTAGTCTGCCCAGCTTGTGCCGTTGTGGCGGCGTACCTTGTACTTAGTTGCGCCATTCACAGCATTCCAAGTAAGAGTGATCTTACCGGTGCCTGGGGTAGCCTTTACGTTGGTGGGAGCAGCAGGGGCAGCGTCTACGGGCTTCGCAGAAACTATCGCGGAGGCGCCGCCGAATTTGTTGCCGACATAAGCGTATACAGCATATTTGTATGTGGTGCCGTTAACAACATCGGTATCGGTGAGGATTGTCGCAGTTACGGTCTTGTAGTCTGCCCAAGCAGTGCCGTTATGACGGCGCACCTTGTATTTGGTTGCGCCTGCAACTGCATCCCAAGTGATGGTAACCTTGCCGTCGCCTGCGGTTGCCTTGACGTTTTCAGCAATGGTGGAGCCGATGGGAGTGGCGGATACTATTGTAGAAGAAGCGCTCCACTTGTTGTTAACATAAGCATATACAGCGTACTTGTATGTAGTACCGTTAACAACATCGGTATCGGTGAGGGAGGTGGTTGCTACTGTCTTGTAGTCAGCCCATGCAGTGCCATCATGGCGGCGAACCTTGTACTTGGTTGCGCCTGTCACGGCATTCCAGGTGAGTGTGATCTTGCCTTCGCCTGCGGTTGCCTTGACGTTAGCAGGAGGTACAACAGCAGCAACGATCTTGAATGTAGTTGTCTTAGTGCCTGTGTAGTTGCCCTTACCTGTGATGGTAACGGTTGCTGTGCCTGCATTTGTGTTGTTGGAATAGGCTACAGTGTAGTCTGTGCCGTTTACAAGAGTTTTGGAGCCATCCTTGACAGTCACTGCGGGAGTTATTGCAGAACCTGTGTAGGTCTGATCTTCGATCGCGGAAACTGTTGCGCCGCTGATGGACTTTGCAACGATCTTGAAAGTAGCGGTCTTAGTGCCTGTGTAGTTGCCCTTGCCTGTGATGGTAACAGTTGCGGTACCTACATTTGTGTTGTTGGAATAAGCAACTGTATAGTGTGTGCCGAGGGTTAACGGATAGGTGGCATTCATCAAAGTGATTTCGGGTGTGATTCCTGATCCGGTATAGATCTGATCAGCTATATCTGAAAGCGATAAACCGCTGATTGATTTGGCGTTGATCTTAAAAGTAACTGTTTTGGTTCCAGTGTAGTTGCCCTTGCCAGTGACAGTGACGGTAGCTGTACCAACGTTTGTGTTGTTGGAGTAGGATACGGTGTAATCAGTGCCGCTTGTGAGAGTTGTAGAACCGTTCTTTACAGTTACAGCGGGGGTAATTGCAGCGCCTGTGTAGGTCTGATCTGCAATAGACGAGATAGTCAGACCGCTTGCAGCCTTAGCAACGATCTTGAATGTAGCGGTCTTAGTGCCAGTAAAGTTGCCGATACCCTTAATGGTAACAGTGGCAGTACCAACATTAACATTGTTAGTGTATGCTACCGTGTAATGAGTGCCTTTTTCGGGGGTATAAGAACCGTTCTTGACAGTTATTGCAGGAGTTATTGCCGAGCCTGTATAGGTTTGATCTGCAATAGCAGATATTGTAAAATTAGTAATTTCTTTTGGATTGATTTTGAAAGTAGCGGTCTTAGTGCCTGTGTAATTGCCCTTACCAGTGATGGTAACAGTTGCGGTACCTACATTGGTGTTGTTGGAATATGCAACTGTATAATGCGTGCCGTTTGTGAGGGTTGTAGAACCGTTCTTTACGGTTACAGCAGGCTTGATTGCAGAACCAGTATATGTCTGATCTGCAATAGCTGAGATAGTCAGACCGCTAGCAGCCTTAGCAACGATCTTGAATGTAGTGGTCTTAGTGCCTGTGTAATTACCCTTACCAGTGATGGTAACAGTTGCAGTACCTACATTGGTGTTGTTGGAATATGCTACTGTATAATGCGTGCCGTTTGTGAGGGTATATGTACCATTCTTCAGGGTAATTGCAGGTTTGATTGCAGCACCTGTATAGGTTTGGTTAGCAATAGCGGAGAGTGTAAGTCCGCTTATGCTTTTGGGGTTGATAGTAAAATTAATGGTTTTTGAGCCAGTGTATTTGCCTTTTCCCGTAACGGTTATAGTTGCAGTACCTGCATTGGTGTTGTTGCTATAGGAAACGGCATAATCAGTACCCGATACCAGCGTTACGCCTCCATACTTTACAGTGACTGCAGGAGTTATTGCACCTCCCGTATAAGTCTGTGCGCTGACAGAACTGAAAGAGCAAGAAGATATAGCTGTGGAAGTAGCAGGATTTACTACCTTACCTGATGTATCACAGAAATACCACTTTTGCAGAGAGGAACTTTCTACATACTTTTGCAGATATAAATTAGACGATGTGCCCGAAGCATCATATGCACCAATGACGTAGTTATCCTTACTTACTAGCTCTAATGCATATAAACCATTGCCAAGACTTACCACATAGAATAACTGAGCTTCATTATCTCCGGTACTATAGATATCAATTACATCACCTTGATCTATTGTGTCGGTGGTGTTTGAGCCACGCAGAACATCCAACACTCTGTTAGAAGAAGATGACACTGCATAAATGAGATAAGTACCATTGCTCTGATGTGTTACACGGAACTGTTGTTTGCTTGTTCTGTCATAAGGTGCTTTCAGAACATTTACTTTATTTGCATCAGTACCATCTTTTACAGTCATGTAACCACCTGTAGCGTTTTGCAAGGTGTATACACCATTTCCTATATTATAGGTTGTTGCATTCGCCGGCACGGTTCCCATGGCAATATTGCAGGTTACCTCAGCAGTCATAAAGTTGCCAGCAGCATCGTAGGCATAAATGTGTGTCGTATAAGTGCCTGACGTCGGATTTGGCATAAACTCTGTTATGGGAATATAGCACGATGCCACATTACTGCTGGAATCGTATGCGCCATAATACCAAATTGCATTATTGCCTGTCTGACCCGGACCCCATGACGGGAAACGAACCGAAGTAACGCCAACATTATCAGTTATTTTGCAAGTGATATAATAACCCATGGATGATGTGTATATTGAAGACACCGCTTGCTCTGTAATAACGGGAGGTGTTGTATCTGAGGAATAATTAGGTCTCAATACACCCCAATAATTCGAAACTGCATTTCTCCAGTAAGTAGTATGATGACGTACTACTTGGTCATCGTAGTAGTTGGCATCATACCATGAATAGTCATTTTCATAAATTGCAATATGTCCATATGTGCCATTGGTCCATAATAACATGTCGCCTTTTTGAGGTGTTGCTCCTTGAATAAGAGTGAATGGGTATCCCGAAACTGCTGATGGGTTATTAATTAGCCAAACTGTACTATCTATCGAAATGTTAGTACCGCAAAGATATTTTATGTATCTGTTCGCGTATACTACGCATTGACATCCTGTTGTTTGCGTTGCAATATAAGCAATCGCTTCATCGGCGGTGTGGTTGATAGTATACGCACTAGCCGTAACATTCAACCCCACAAAATCTCCGAGCGGGGTAGCTACGATCATTACCAACACAAGTAGTGCAGATAAGAGCCGTTTGATTTTTTGTTTCATATTATTTATCCTCCTATAATAATATTTACATATTCATTATATATGTACATGCTTCTAATGTCAAGCAATTTGACAACGATTTATCAAATCCACACAAAACTTTGTGCAACATTTCTACACACAAACGCCGCCCCGAAACGGAGCGGCGCAGATGCTTATATTATAATAAGGAAGCGTTATCAGATCATAGAGTCTTCCCAGCAAGCGGGAGCTTCAAGACCGAACATCTTCACAACGGTGGGAGCAACGTTTGCAAGGCCGTACTCGCCATCCTTGATGGTGTACTGAACATCCTTGTCGTAGATGATGAAAGGAACAGGGTTCAGGGAGTGAGCTGTTCTTACGTTCACTTCGCCCTTCTTGTTCTTCTCGAGCATCTCGTCTGCGTTGCCGTGGTCAGCTGTTACCAGCATGGTCACGCCGTACTCATCGCAAACTTCCTTCAGACGTGCAAGACCGATATCAACGGACTCAACGCCGATCATTGTTGCCTGCATGGAGCCTGTGTGACCTACCATGTCGCCGTTGGGGAAGTTGCAGCGCAGGAAATCGTACTTCTTGCTCTTGATAGCCTCGATAAGAGCGTCAACGATCTCTGCAGACTTCATCCAGGGGCGCTGATCGAAGCTAACGTTATCGGAGGGGATCTCCACATACTCTTCCAGCTCCTCGCTGAACTTACCGCTCTTGTTACCGTTCCAGAAGTATGTTACGTGACCGTACTTCTGTGTCTCGGAGATAGCGTACTGCTTGAGACCTGCGTTTTCGAATACCTCGGAGAGAGTATTTGTGATCTCGGGGGGATTTACAAGATATCTTGCAGGGAGCTTCAGGTCGCCGTCGTACTGCAGCATACCTGCGTAGCATACGTCGGGCTTAGCGCCTCTGTCGAAGTAGTTGAACTCATCCATATCGAATGCCATGGACATCTCGATAGCACGGTCGCCGCGGAAGTTGAACAGGATAACGGAATCGCCGTCAACGATCTTGCCTACAGGCTCGCCGTTCTCTGCGATAACGAAAGCGGGCAGATCCTGATCGGAGCCTACGCCTGTCTCTGCAACGAGAGTATCGAAAGCCTCGATAGCGGATGCAAACTGTCTGC
>JAZKZL010000120.1:0-3816 GCA_045612645.1 Oscillospiraceae bacterium | reverse complement strand
CCTGCAACGAAGCCGCTTCCAGAATACGTCCATCCGCAGCCGCAACATTGCCTGCCTCAATAATAAGAATATCGCCCACTACGACCTCTGACGCAGGGATCTCGGTCTGCTTTCCGTCACGGATAACTCTTGCATTGGGCGCACTCATGGCTTTCAGGCTAGCAAGCGACTTCTGCGCCTTTACATGCTGAGCAGTACCGAGAACAGCATTCATCGTGATTACTGCAAGGATAACGATCGTGCTTTCAAGACTACCTGTAAATGCCGAGATCATCGATGCGATGATCAGGATGATCACCGACAGATCCTTGAATTGTTCAAGGAAAACAGCAAAAATGCTTTTGGGCTTTTCTTCCTCGATAATGTTTGCGCCGTATCTCTCGCGGCTCTCCGCTGCCTGTGCAGAGGTCAGACCCGATCCACGAGAGGTTTCCAGTGCTTTCAGCACTTCATCTGCGTTTTTGTTAAAATAGTTCATAGCAGCTCCTTTTGTTAATTGATGCTTTATTATATGACAGATTTATGTAAATATATATGAAATTACCGCATCTGCCAAAATAAATACAGGATAGATAAGTCCCTCCAACATGTTGGAGCTGCTAAGGGGTGGGTTTGATGAACGATATGATATAAAAGCCATCGGCGGAGATATTTCACTCCGCCTAGCAACAGAAAAAGGCGGTCACCGACCGCCCATTGCATTGATATATTCCTCGGCATAATGTGCGGCGACCGCTCCGTCTGCCGCCGCTGTTACTACCTGCCGCAGAGCCTTTGTGCGGATATCTCCCGCGGCAAAAACTCCGTCAACACTTGTACAGGTGCTTTCGTCTGCGATGATGTAGCCGTTCTCATCAAGGGCAACGCTTTCCCCGAGAAATCCTGTCAGCGGCACTCGCCCGACGCTTACGAATACCCCGTCGCACATGATCTCCGTCAGATCTCCTGTTTTAACATTCTTCACCCGTATCCCCGTAAGCCTTGTATCGGCGATAAGCTCGGACACGGTGCTGTCCCATACAAGCTCCACGTTTTCCGCTTTCAGCAGCGGATCACGGTATATCTTATCGGCACGGAGAGCATCCCTCCTATGCACCACAAACACCTTTTTGGCAAGCCGTGAAAGATACAGAGCGTCCGCCACTGCGGAATTTCCTCCGCCGATGACCGCAACCGTTTTGTCCTTATAAAATCTGCCGTCGCAGTGGGCGCAATAATGAACGCCTCTGCCCGTAAGCGCCTCTTCGCCGTTTATCCCAAGCTGTCTCGGGTCTGCGCCTGTCGCTATCACAACAGTTCTTGAAAGATACACACCGCCTGTGGACTCGATACGCTTGACATGCTGCGAAAAATCAACAGCTGTCACCTCGGCGTACTCCGTTTTTGCACCGAAACGCTCCGCGCCCTGCTGCATCTTCATGCCGAGAGTAAAGCCGTCAATGCCCTCATCAAAGCCTGGGTAGTTGTCGATATCCCCCGTGAGCGCCATCTGACCGCCCGCCGACATACGCTCCAGCAGGATGGTATCAAGCCCTCCCCTTGCGGCATAGAGGGTGGCGGTATAGCCCGCAGGGCCTCCGCCGATTATCACCATATCATAGATATGCTCCATCGTTCAATCCTCAAGCATCGCCATTATCTGAGCCTTAGGTCTCGCTCCCGAAGATCGTCTTACCACCTCGCCGTTTTCCATCACGATAAGCGTGGGTATGCTTGAAACAGCGAACTGCTGTGCAAGCTCCTGCTCCTCATCCACATTCACCTTGCACACGAGGTACTGCGGGTTTTCGTCTGCGATCTCATCAACGAGGGGGGATACCATTTTACACGGTCCGCACCAATCCGCATAGAAATCTATAAGCACAGGCTTTGTGCTGCTCATGATCTCCTCAAAATTGTTCATTCCTACTTTTACTGCCGACATATTCATCTTCCTTTCAAAAAACTTTCACAAGCATTCTTGCATAGCTTAGTGTGCCACATATCTGCTGAAAAAAACTGCTGAAACAGGTCTGTTTACATTTTACCACTTTCTCCTCAAAAAATCAAGGTGCAGGCCTGCCGATCATATGGGATAAACATACATAAATTACGTTTCTTATATTTGAATCGTAATTGACTTTTGAGTCAAAATATGATACAATTAAATATAGCTATACAACAATCTGCAGATGACGGGCGGTGTTTCTTATGATAAATAGCCATAAGGTTATAGGTGTATGTGTCACCAGAGTGCAATATAGTGCAGAATCCATATATCTTGATCATCTTAACGCAGCTGCTGCAAAGCTGGGATATAAGGTGATGGTGTTCAACAGTGTTGCATACACTTCAAATTACTATGAGGAAGGCGCAAAATCCGTTTACAGCCTCATCAATCACGACATCATAGATGTACTGGTGATCCTTTCCAACACTTTCACTGTGAAAGAGATCGAAAAGGCTATCATCGCAAAAGCAAAAGCACACGGCACGCCCGTTATACTAATAGACAGAGAAGAGGATGGCTGCTATTCTATCGTCAAGCACTACGGCGCCGCACTCAAATCTGTCATCAACCATATTATCCGTGATCACGGTGTTACAGACACGTTCTTCCTTGCAGGTCATAAGGACGATGATCCATCCTCTGATTTCAGGATAAAATGCTATAAAGAGGAGCTTGCCGAAAACGGCATTCCATTTTCCGAGGAAATGATGGATTACGGCGATTACTGGAGCGTTCCCGCCAAAAAAGCTATGGACAGGCTCTTTGCAAGACGTGCTGCTCCACCCGGAGCGATCATCTGCGCCAATGACCACATGGCGACGGCTGTCTGCGAACATCTGCAGGAGCATGGCTATAATGTTCCGAGGGATGTTCTTGTAACGGGCTTCGGCTTTGCAGCAAGCGCCCAGTATTTCACCCCCAGACTCACCACCTGCAAAGAGGATATCGAGCGCATTGCCGAACTCACCATGCAGGCGGCGGAGGACGCCCTTGAAAGGCAGCTGCCATGCAGCGTATACACTCATCAGATGGTGCCTGTCATTTCCGAATCCTGCGGCTGCGCAAGCGATCTCAGCAATATAGAAGATTCAGATCATCTTTACCATATTATGCAGGCGTTCAAGAACCACGAGGGCCATGTGCTTTCATGGCTGGACAGAATGGTGGAAAGCAGCGATATGGATGATCTCTGCAAGATGCTTGCACGATGCATAATGCCGAACTCCTGCCTTTGCCTGAAAGAGAAATATGTAAAGCCCATAGATGCGGAGCTTTCGGACAGCAATGATATTCTTACCGCCATCTACTGTTCAGAAAGCGATGACACGGACAGATCCGAAACATTCAGCGCAGACAGAATGCTGCCGCTCCTTGAAGAATGGGCAGAGAGCAACACCTGCTGCATTTTTACTGCTGTGTTCGTATGCCAGACCGTGTGCGGTTACTACGCCGTCTGCACAGACAATGTCAAGAACATGTCGCAGGATCTTAACCGCCTCAGCAAGATCATCAATATTGCGTTCAACTCCGCTATAAATCACAGGCGGCAGGTTATGATGCTCGAAAGCATACGCAATGCGAACATCGTTAATCCTATTTCCAAACTGCCTAACCTGAAGGGTGCAACCAGATGGTTTGAGGATTTCTCGGCACTGGATGAAAACCACAATAAGGCTGTTATTGTTTCCGTATACGGTCTGCCTAAGTATAAGTTCATATACGAAAATTACGGCATGAAGGATATCGAGGCTACTCTTTGCTTTGTAGCAAAAGCACTTCAGTCTGCAAACCCTGTAAATTCATTCGTTGCACATATCGCGGAGGAT
>JAZKZL010000119.1:0-5090 GCA_045612645.1 Oscillospiraceae bacterium | reverse complement strand
AGGGGTAAACCGTAGGTTTGACCCCTACCTTGTGACTACATCTCGTCTTGATGGCGGCAAAGCCACACCGCAAACAACCTGATAAATCGGAATTTGAAACGCTCCGCGTTTCAAATTATGTCATCTGCGCCTGTCGATGCGGATGAACGGCTCGTCGATGCGTTCATCAGTAAGCAGGCTGTATTTTTCGGGGCGCCTGTAGGCGTTGCCGTGGACTTCGTTTCTGCGGTATTCCCTCAGCATATCCATATCGAACGCTGCAATGTATATGCCCTCTGCGCCGTCTGCTTCGAGTATGCAGGTATCACGGGAACCGCTCAGCTCGGGCAGATATGCCACGCCGTCAAAGGCGGAGGAATGCCCGTTGCAATCGGGCTTTGCCTCAGGATAATTGCAGGTCGCAATGCCCATCATGTTCTCGTATGCCCGTCCACGCAACTGGGAAAGGCGGTTTATCTCCATCGGGCAGGCGTTCGGCACAAGAACTATCTCCGCACCCTTCAGCATGAGGATGCGTGCGCTTTCGGGGAACTCCCTGTCGTAGCATATCATCGCACCCACTTTTACAGCGCCGCTGGCTGTATCAAGCTCGGTCACGAAGAACTCCTCGCCTGCCGACAGCCTGCATTCATCGCCGAAATCACATGTATGCACCTTTGCGTAGGTCAGCACCCGCTCGCCGTGCCTGTCGAAAAGCACCAGCGTGTTACGGGGCAGAGGCTCATAAGCCTCCAACAGCGTGACGCAGATAGCCATATCAAGCTCCGCAGCAAGTGCGCCGAACCAGTTCACGAAATCGCCGTGAGCAGGAACGGCGAGAGACTTCAGCTCATCAATATCCTCAGGGATAGAGTAGCCGCTGCTCCACATCTCGGGAAACAGTGCGATATCTGCACCCAGCGCCTTTGCTTTTCTGCAGGCATCCAGACCGATGCGCAGGTTTGCGGAAAACGAGCCGCCATCCATTATCTGCAGCAGTGCCACTTTAATCTTGCTCATAGCGTTACCTCCTGCATCTGCCGATGATCTTTCCCACTGCAAAGAATACCGCAAACACCACGATATTCACGCAGACGATGCTTGCGCCGCAGGGGGTATCCGCCATATAGGATATCAGCATTCCCGCGATAAAGGTAACCACTGAGATAACAGCGGAGCATACCGTCACAGACAGGAAGCTCTTGAACACCCGCATGGAACAGAGCGCAGGGAAGATTATCAGGCTTGATATCAGCATGCTGCCCATCAGGCGCATACCGATGACGATGGTCACCGCCGTCAGCAGCGCTATCAGCATATTATACGCTCCCACGTTGGTGCCTGTTGCCTTGGCAAAGTTCTCGTCAAAGGTTATGGCGAATATCTTTGTGTAGAAGAAGATGAACACCGCAATCACAACCACGGCAAGCAGTGCGCTGGTCACCACATCCTCCTTGCCCACGGATACGATGCTGCCGAAAAGATAGCTGTTGATATCCACGTTCATTCCGTCTGACATGGATACCGCCATAACACCTATCGCAAGCGCCGCAGTGGATATCAGTGCGATAGCCGCATCGCCCTTTATCTTGCCGCTGCCCGAAAGCCTCAGCAGAATGAACGCCGCCGCAATTACAACGGGGATAGCCACCGCCATGGGCGCAACATTCATGACCGTTGCGATGGCAAGTGCGCCGAATCCAACGTGCGATAATCCGTCGCCTATCATGGAATAACGCTTCAGCACCAGTGTCACACCGAGCAGCGCAGCGCACAGCGAAACAAGTATTCCCACTATCAGCGCACGGAGCAGAACAGGTGTGGAGAGCATATCGCTTATCATCTCTATCATGCCTCGTCACCTCCTCTGAGGAACGCCGAAGCGTCACTGTCGAGAAAGTCCTGACGTGTGCCGAAAAACCACTCGCCCGAGCGCAGGCAGAGAATGTGGCTCGCATACTGCAGTGCCGCCGATATATCATGCGTTACCATCACAACGGTAACGCCGCTTTTGTTTATACCTGAGATCATATTGTACATCTCGGATGTCACCATCGGATCGAGACCCGAAACAGGCTCGTCCAGAAGCAGCAGCTTCTTTGTGGCGCAGAGCGCTCTTGCAAGCAGCACTCGCTGCTGCTGACCGCCCGAAAGCTCACGGTAAGAGCGCTTGCGCAGATCCCATACGCCGAGTTTCATCATGTTTTCCATGGCTGTTGCCCTCTCCTTTGCGGAGTAAAACGGTCTTAGTCCCATGGAATTCTGGCAGCCTGATACCACCACCTCGCCTACGTTTGCAGGGAAATCCTTCTGCGCGCCTGTCTGCTGCGGAAGATATCCTATCTCGCGCTGCTTAAGTCCGTCGCCAAAGATGATAGAGCCGCTCACAGGCTTTTTCAGCGAAAGCAGCGCCTTCATCAGCGTACTTTTGCCGCTGCCGTTCTCTCCCACAATGCAGAGATAATCGCCGCTGTTTACTTCAAAGCTCATGTTTTCAATAACTGTCATATTCTCGTACGACAGTGTTATGTTGTCCGTTTTTATAAGTGCCATAATATCCTCATGAAAGTACAGTTTTCAGCGTTTCGTAGTTTCTCTCCATCAGCGAAACGTAGGTCTCCCCTGCTGCGAGATCATCTGCCGTGATATTGTGGCAGGCATGGAACTCCAGTACGGGAAGTCCGCTGTCCTCTGCGAGAGTACCTGCTATCTGCCCGTTTGAAAGCTCGATAGTAAACACCGCAGGGATGACATCTTCCCCGCCCAGCTTTTCAAGCAGGAATGAGATAGTCTGCGCGGAAGGCTCCACGTTGCTGCCGCAGCCGGGGAAAGCCGCATAGTAATCAAGATCATATTCCTTGAAGAAATACAGCAGCGGGAAACGGTCACCGAAAATGAAAGAGCGCTCCTCGCCCGAAAGCAGCTCGGTAAAGCGTGCGTCAAGATCGTTTATCTGCGCTATGTAAGCATCTGCATTTGCGTTGTAGGCTGCTGCGTTGCCGTCATCGATCACCACCGCCTCGTCACGGATGGCGTCAACTATCTCTGCTGCATTCTTCGGGGATGTCCAGATATGCTCGTCGTAAGCCTCCTCATGCTCATGCTCGTGTTCATCCTCGTGGTCATGCTCTGCCTGCATTCCCTCGGTATGCTCCTCCTCACGAAGCTCCACCACATCCATCATGCGCAGCGTGTTCAGCTCCGCTGTTGTTCCCTCAAGGATGCTGTTCACCCACTGGTCGGATTCGCCGCCGTTGTAGATGAAAAGATCGCAGTTGTTTATCCTCACGATATCCTTTGCGGAAGGGTCGTAGGTGTGGCTCTCCGTGCCTGCTTTGAGCAGCATATAAATATCGGCACTTCCGCCGTCTGCTCCGAACACCTGACGCGCAAAATCAAACGCAGGATAATTCGTCACAACTATCTGAAGTCCGCCCTCAGGCGTATCTGGTGCATCCACCGAAACGCAGCCTGCACAGGAGAACGCTATCGCCCCCGCAAGCATACCTGCAAATATCTTTTTCATTCCTGTTCCTCTTTTCTGTTCTCACATTCGCCGCAAAGACCGTATATCACCGTTTTGCCGATGTTCACCGTGAAATTGTGGCTGCTCTCTATATGCTTCTTCATATCCGCCATGAATCCGCAATCCATGTGGATGAGTCTGCCGCACTGCTCGCACTTCAGATGGAAGTGGGAGGAGCATTCCTCGCTGTCGTTTATCTGATAGGACGCGCCTGCGCCGTCGCCTGTATAGCGCTTCAGCACACCCTGATTCGCAAGCTTTGAGAGCGTGCGGTACACTGTAGCCTCGCCCACAGTTATCTCGCCGCTGCGGATAAGTTCCTTTGCGGTAAAACAGCTGCCCCTGTGGCGGCTGAAGAATTCCACTATCTCGTCACGCTGCTTTGTGTTGTAGGTGTTCCTGTCCGTAATGCTCGCCTCCCGAAATCGATTTTGATTGTCACTATCAATTTGATATTATAGCATACTGTATATTAAAAATCAATAGTTTTTGAATGAAGCGATAAAATTTTAACATATTTTCCTTTTGTGTATTGATTTTTCCGTAAGAAAGTAGTATAATTAAGGCATAGTATGTGTCGCATACTTTCGGCACAGCAGAAAAACACAATCGGAGGAACATTAAAATGGCAGAAATTCTTATCGAAACATCCGCACGTCACGCTCACGTTACACAGGAGACTCTCGAGATCCTGTTCGGCAAGGGCCATGAGCTTACAAAGAAGAAGGATCTTTCCCAGCCCGGTCAGTACGCTTGTGAGGAGCGCATCACTGTTGTAGGCCCCAAGAAGGAGCTTGCAAACGTATCCATCCTCGGCCCCGTACGTCCCGCAGATCAGGTTGAGCTTTCCGCTACAGACGCTCGCTCCATCGGTCTCGGCATCGCTATCAGAGAGAGCGGCGATGTTGCAGGAACACCCGGCTGCATTCTCAGAGGCCCTGCAGGCGAGGTTGAGATCAAGGAAGGCGTTATCGTTGCAAAGCGCCACATCCACATGATCCCTGAGACTGCTGAAAAGCTCGGTCTCAAGAACAAGGATGTTGTTTGGGTTAAGTGCACAACTGACGGCAGAACAGCTCTTCTCGGTGATGTTGTTGTAAGAGTTCACGAAAACTTCGCTGACGCTATGCACATCGATACAGATGAGTCCAACGCTATCGCTGCTACACCCGGCATGATGGGCGAGATCATCAAGAGCCTGTAATTCATTACATAAGCCACATAAAAGCCTGAGATGCATTTCTCAGGCTTTTGTTGTTTATGACGCAAAATGCTATTTCGATGTCGCATTTTGTATAGACAAATCATATCGGATATGCTATAATAAGGGATGTATTGGAAAAAAATACACTTATGCTTTTAAGGAGTAAGATATGAAGGTAACTACAAAACGAATTTTTGCCGCTATGACATCCTTAGCGATGTGCTTTTCGCTGATGACAGGCTGTAAGGGAGATAACGGCTCCTCTGCGGCAGGCGGCGAGCAAAGCGGCTCTGAAACAGTAAGCGGCACAGACGGCGGTCAGCAGACTGTCGATACAGGCTGGACCTACGGTCAGGGTTCCGTTGGCGGCGGGGGCTTTGT
>JAZKZL010000118.1:0-2278 GCA_045612645.1 Oscillospiraceae bacterium | reverse complement strand
GTTACATCCATCGGAAACAGTGCTTTTTCAGAATGCAGGGCATTGGTAAGCATAAATATTCCTGACAGCGTTACTTCTATCGGCAGAGAAGCTTTTCTGGGATGCGAAAGTCTGGATAGCATTACTTTATCAAACAATGTTACCGAGATCTATGAAGACACATTCGACATCAGATTATCCACAGTTTATTATGATGACACTGCATATATGCTGAAGTATGGCGACAAGGATTTATATATGGATATATGCTATGACGATAATGGATTATTCATCAGCAATGACGGAATATTAAAAGATTGTCTGAAAAGTATCAGCGGCGATGTTATAATACCAGACAACGTTACCGCTATCGGAGACTCTGCTTTTAGCTATTGCGATAAGATAGATACTGTAACATTGCATGATGGCGTAACTTGTATTGGCTATAGAGCTTTTTATAGCTGCAGTTTAGAATCTATTACTATTCCTGGTAGTGTATCTTCTATCGGCGATTATGCATTTGGGCATAGCAATATCAAGAGCGTAACTATTTCAGATGGTGTAGTGTCGATCGGCGATTCTGCATTCCGTGAATGCCGTGAACTCACAAGCATAATTATACCAAACAGCATTGTTGTTTTAGTAGGTGACTCCACTTTTTATGAATGCAAAAAATTAACTGAAATAGCACTGCCTGAAGGCATTACAAGTATTGGCAATTGTGCATTTATGTCATGCAAAAGTCTTACAAGCATCAATATTCCTGATAGCATTATATCTATAGGCGATGATGCGTTCCGCGGATGCAGCAGTCTCACAAATATTGAGTTCCCCGACGGAGTTTCTGGGATCGGTCAGAGGGCATTGTATAATTGTGACAGTCTCGAAAGCGCTACATATAAAGGAGAAACATATAGCTGCGATGATGTTAACGTTCTCTACAACGCAATAAACCAATAAAAAACCAACGGCTGTGCCGAGGAATCTCCTCCGCGCAGCCGCTATTTTTATTCAAGAAATCAGGTTTTTTCTTACGGAAAGATTATTTATATGCCATCAGAACAATAATATCAATATATCTGACTATCAACTTAGTGTCAGCCTTTTGCCAAAAACGTGTAGTTTTCAACATGGTTTTTGTTGAAAGCTACAAAAAGCTGAAAACGTTAACTTTTTTTGCCTCTACCACTTTAAATTTTACGGTTTGTGTGATATAATAATTAGGTATGAGTGTGTAATAAGCTCGTTTTGTAAGATACTTCCACATTTGGATTGTGTTAAATATAAATTATATTAGAGTTCCGCTATAGACGGAACGAGGGGATGTGTTTCTTTGGAAAAGTACGTTATCAAGGGCGGCAAGAAGCTGAGCGGTGAGGTTGTGATCAGCGGCGCAAAGAATGCTGTAGTTGCTATCCTTCCCGCAGTGATTCTCTGCGATGAGCCCTGCGTTATTGAAAATATACCTAACATCAGCGATGTAACCATCATTCTTCAGATCTTATCGGAAATGGGCGCTAAGGTTCGCATGCTCAACAAGACAACTGTTGAGATCGATCCCACCACTCTGCGCAACGTTCCCGTTCCTTACGAGAAGGCTAAGCGTATGAGAGCCTCCTCCTATTTCCTCGGCACACTGCTGGGACGTTTCCATGAGGCTCATGTATCTATGCCGGGAGGCTGTGATCTGGGCGATCGCCCCATTGATCAGCATCTGAAGTGCTTTGCTGCACTGGGAGCAAGCCACACCATCGACGGCGGCATGGTAAATCTCTCCGCAGACAGCCTGATCGGCAACCAGATATATTTTGATAAAAACTCCGTAGGTGCCACCATCAACGGCATCATGGCTGCTGCAAAGGCTGACGGACTCACTATAATCGAAAACGCTGCAAAGGAGCCGCACGTTGTAGATCTTGCAAACTTCCTGAACTCCATGGGCGCGGATATCCTCGGCGCAGGCACGGATGTTATCAAGATCCGTGGCGTGAGATATCTCCACGGCACCACCTACAGCGTTATCCCCGATCAGATCGAGGCAGGAACATTTATGACAGTTGCTGCCGCTACACGCAGCGATATCCTGATAAAGAACGTTATCCCCAAGCATCTGGAGCCTATCACCCAGAAGCTCACCAAGATAGGTGCAGTGGTTGAACAGTTCGATGACGCCGTAAGAGTTATCGGAAACGACAATTATGTCAGCACATCCGTAAAAACTCAGCCTCATCCCGGTTTCCCTACTGATATGCAGCCGCAGATGGCAGCTGTGCTGACCTGTGCAAAAGGCACCAGCATG
>JAZKZL010000117.1:0-8021 GCA_045612645.1 Oscillospiraceae bacterium | reverse complement strand
TGTTATCTGCGTCACGGGCCTCTTTTATCTTACCTGCACCGAGATATTGTCCCACTATAACGCTTATGCAGCCTCCAAGCTGGATATACACGATATTGAACAGGTTCGTGATGGTGGAGGAGATATTCTGCGCCGCCACGACCTCCAAACCACGGACGGCGTAGCACTGAGCGATCACTGCCATGCCCGATGCCCACATCATCTCGTTCAGCATGAGCGGTGTGCCTTTTTTTAGGATATTCCTGCATATAGCGGCAGGGATCTTCGGGCTTTTGTATGCGCCGATTATGTAGCGGTTCTTCTGCGGGTGGGTGTGAGTCCATATCACCACTATCAACAGCTCGACGATTCGTGCGATAACTGTAGCGGCAGCTGCACCTTTAACGCCCATAGCAGGTATGTGCAGGAAGTCGTTTTCGCCGAGAAGATTTGCAGAACCGAAGATGAACAGGTAATCCAGCACGAGGTTTGCTGCCACCGCACAGACGCTGGCTATCATGGGAATGAGCGTTTGTCCTGTTTCACGGATGGTGCTGACGTAAGCCTGACATATAGCAAAAGGAATCAGCGAGAACATCATTACTCCCATATATTCCTTGCCGTATTTCAGTGCAAGAGTGATATCGCCTACTTCGCCGCTGTCGTTGAGATAGAGGGAAATAAGCTCGGTGCCGAAAAAGCCTGCAAGCAGCAGCGCGCCCACAGCAAACAGCAGCACAGTATATATCTTGAATCGGAAGCAGTGCTTCTGACCCTCATAGTCGCCCTTGCCGAAGAACTGGGTGCTGAATATTCCTGCGCCCGATACTCCGCCGAATATGCAGATATTGAACACGAACAGCAGCTGGTTTACAATCGCAACGCCCGACATCTGCTCCGTTCCTATCTGACCTACCATTATGTTATCGAGGAAGCTTACGAAGCTCGTCACTGCGTTCTGTATTATCATGGGCAGTGCAAGCATTATCACACGGCGATAGAAGTTGCTGTCGCCGATAAATGTCTTTCTGAATTTCTGCAGCATTTTGTTTCTCTCTTTCTTTTTTGTCCTGATATATTATATTGCGTAATACGTTTTATGTCAAGAGCGTTGTGACCGCACAAAAGCGACTTCTGAAATGAAGTCAGAAGCCGCTTATAATGATCTTGTTAAATTGTATGCTTTGTTTGTGACGATATTCGTAAAGACTTATTGCTGCTGATCAATGATCTCGTTATACATATCGTGTGCGCAGTAGAATGCGCTGAAATCGCCGTTGGTCAGAAGCTTGATATCTCCGAAGTCAGTTATTTCGTATTGACTACCGTCTGAACTCATATAATAAGCGATACTTTTTTCTTCGGGTAGTGCGCCGATAGACCATTCAGGAGGGAACTGTACATATATCATGCCGTGAAGTGTGAAGCTTTGCATATCTTTTGCAATATAGATGATTTCTGTGGGGGAGGCAGGGGAATTATCAGTTGTAGTTTCTTCGGCGATATCCGATTCGATGGATATTTCAGCCTCCTCCATCACATCTTCCTCTGCTGCGAATATATCGGCATTGTCAGCAATGGACTTATCCTCAAAGAGCGAGGAGCCGTCATTTGTGCTGACAGTCGGTGCGGCAACTGCCGTGGTGTCATCGTTTGCGTCTGTAATGTATTCGAAGATGCCTTCACTTTCAGATACTGCTTCATCTGCGACGTCCATAGCAAAGTCGGTTTTGGTGTCAACTGCGCCGTCTGTTTCTGCTCTGATACCGTTGAGGGGAGCATATTCCTCTTCTGCGGCAGAATCCTGATACACTGCTGTAACGCTTTCGTTTGCGGTAGCGTCAGCAGTGGCAAGCTCGGTCTGCATGGAAGGCAGCAGCTTTACTGCGCCCACTGTTATGACTGCACAAGCGGCGATAGCACCACCGATATAGGATATCTTCTTAAAGGGTATTGCTTTCTTTGCAGGAGCATTTATCTGCTCCATTATGTTTTGGGTCATGCGCTCCATAGCCTCGGCGGAGGGAGTCATGACTTCTGCACTCTTTTTGTATTCTTCTCTGAAATCCATCAGAAATCTACCTCCTTCAGCATAGGTTTCAGCATGTCTCTTGCACGGCTGAGCTGGGATTTTACAGTTGCCTCACGGATGCCCGTAGCCTTACTTATCTGCGAAACGGACATATCCTCAAAATAGAAAAGGTGAATTACGGTACGGTATTTTTCGGGGAGCTTCATCACTGCGGACATAACGGCGTTCTTTTGTTCTATCTTCTCGATATCGCCGTCGCTGCCCGGGATATCGCCGTTCTCCTCCATGTTTTCCAGACCCTCGTCGGACGCACGGTGTCTGTACCATGCAGAGGTGACCAGTGTTTTTGTGCAGTTTATTGCACAGCGGATGAGCCAAGCCTTTCGGTGCTCCTCATCGTTGTACTGCACATCGGCGCGGAAGTATTTCAGGAATACCTCCTGAGTTATATCCTCGGCTTCGTGGGAGCTTCCAAGGCGTGAGAAAGCTATCCTATACACCATCGGCATATAGAACTTCATCACCTCTTCAAAGCTCTCGCTTGTTTTAAGCGACATTGTGTCCATAGCAATTATCTCCGTCCGAATTCATAAGTAAAACCATATAAGTTACAAAAAGGTTGCAAAATAGTTACAAAGTTTTTTCAGCTCATTCTCTGCTGATAAAATGCTCTATCCCGTCAGAAATATCCGTTATCTTTTCCTTGATGAACTCGGGATAGATGTTCATTGAGCGTACCTTTTCAAGCTCCGCCCACTCGAAAAGCAGATTTGCTCCGTTTCGCTGCGAGGTGAATTTTTCGTATGGAAAGCCCTCGCCACAGCTCGCAAGGAAGTAGAATGTTATGGTGTGGTTATCGGTACCGCGGCTGCTCCAGAGGTTTTCATCCACCCATATCAGCCTTGTGTCAGTGATAAGTACGCCTGTAGCCTTGAGGAATTCCCGCACAAGGGTCTCCTCGGCGGTGGAGCCGACGCTTACTCTCACGGCAGGAAGCGCAAATTCCTTGTCTGAGCGCTGCACCAGCACCCTGCCGCCGTCTATAAGCACTGCCGCCGCACGGAAAGTGCAGGCTTTGTCGCCCTGTCTGAAATGCCAGTCCATGTGTCACGCTCCTTGTTGTGTCGTTTTATCATGCGATGAACTGCGAGATGCTGTTGAATACATCCTCAGCGGATATTTCGTTGAGGTTTCGTGCGAAAAATCCGCTTTCAAAGAGCTTTATCGCAGCCTCGACGCCTGCCTTATTGTAAACGGCAAAATCCGTCAGCATACGATGTTTTTTGTCCTCGTCGGTATTGTAGAGCAGTTCGCGGACCGTCTGAAAGGCACGCTGCATATCTCCGAGGATATCGTCCCGCCACGTTACCTTGATTCCTTTGTTCCTAGCAAAATCACTGAGTTCTATGAGTTTCATCGCACCGCCGAAGTCATCCCGCGCGGCGATCTCTACATTGCGGATGTGTCCCATCACCAAAGTGCCCATGCACATTATACACGGTTCAAGACCTGCATAGAGGGTGTAGGTCTTGGGATGCGGAAATCTGCTCACGTCAAGGTTGCGTATCGCCTCGGACTCTGCATGGGCGGTGGCAGGATTTGGCACATTGCACTCGGATATCTGATTGCGCCCCTCGGAGAGGATATTTCCCTCGCTGTCGGCAATAACTGCCGCAATAGCCTTGCTGCCCTCGCAGACAGACTGCCATTCAAGCTCGAATATGCGCTGCCAGTGCGCGGGGAGTTCGGAAAAATTCATGAGGCACTCCTTTTCGATAAAACTTGTGAAATCAGAAAATATACATAAACAGAATGATGTTTATAAGAACATTGAGTATGGCTGTAAGCATCAGTATTCCCTTTGAACACTTCAATGTGCGTTTCAGCCCGTAAGCATCGCCAAAGTCGAATACAACAGCAAGCAGAAAGTGTGCGCTGTCGGTAATCAGAAAAATGCCTGCTGCTATCAAAAAGAACAGCTTTACATATCCCGATGGAACAAGCAGAAAAACAACAGTGAAGATATACGCAAGTATATTCGTTCCGATAAAGCCTGCGGCAGATATGAATGCCCACTTTTTGGCTATGGGGGCGGTGTCAAAATCTGGCTCGTTCTGGAAGAATACCTTTGTGCCTCCGTTATAGGTAAGCCACTGTATGCGTGTGACCTTTTCTCTGCATAGCACTGCAGCAAGAACGTGTGATAATTCGTGAGTGATATGCTGAAGTGCAGCGCAAGCAATTATGAAACAGATACAGATAAAATATATCATTTTATATCACTTCATGCGCATGGCGTGTCACATGGCATCCGATATTTACTGCCACAGGCAGACCTGCGATATGGGTCGCACTCTTTTCGATGTTGACATACAGCGCCGTAACAGTGCCGCCAAAGCCCTGCGAGCCTATGCCCAGCCTGTTTATCGCAGTAAGCATATCCTGCTCCATCTGAGCGTAATCGGGATCGGGATTGCGGACGGCGAGGTCACGGCAGAGAGCCTTTTTTGCAAGATATGCGCTGTACTCGAAATCGCCGCCGATACCCACGCCTACAACGATGGGAGGGCAGGGGTTGCTGCCTGCTATCGATACCGTTTCCGTAACAAAATCAATGATATCCTGCTTTGTTGCGGAGGGTGTGAACATCTTAAGACGGCTCATGTTCTCGCTGCCAAAGCCTTTAGGCGCTACCATCAGGCTTATCTTATCCCCCGGTACTATCCTTGTGTGGATGACAGCGGGGGTGTTGTTATTGGTGTTCTTGCGGTCAAGCAGAGGGTCTCCTACGATGGAAAGGCGCAGCCTGCCCTTGACATAGCCATCCGCTACGCCTGCATTGACAGCGTCCTCAAAGGCGCCGCCAACGATATGCACATCCTGACCCACTTCTGCGAATACCACCGCCATGCCCGTGTCCTGACATATCGGCACGCCCAGCTCGTCTGCACAGTCGATATTGCTGACGATATCGCCCAGCACGCTCTTACCGAGCGGTGATTCTTCCTTGTCGATGCAGGAGCTTATGCACTCCTTCATGCCGCAGGGCAGGTGCAGATTTGCTTCGATGCACAGCCTACTTACGGTTTCGGTTATCAGTGAAGCGTTGATTTCACGCATTGTTATCAGTTCCTTTCAGATATCAGTCGGGGAGGATCCCACGCTTGTTGGCGTCGTCCAGTAATGCGAAGATATAATTGCTTATCTCCTCAGAGCCTTCGTGGATGCGCTCGTTGCGCTGCTGCACCTGATGGAGATGTATGCCGTGCTGCTGCCACGAAAGACCGTTTCTGCTGAGATTCAACAGCAGCGGCTGAATCCTGTCCATCACTGCGGCAAATTTCGATTCGGGAGTGTTCTGACGTTCAAATTCCTCCCACAGATCGCGGTACTCTTTCTGCTGCTCATCGGGGAGAAGCGCAAAGATCCTGTCGGCGGAACGCTGCTCGCGCTCTGCTTTGGTAGCCTTGCCTGCCTCGTCATAGCAGTAGGTATCGCCTGCGTCTATCTCGACAATGTCATGCACCAGCACCATCTTCATGGTTTTCAGAACATCTATCGGCTCATTGGAGTATTCGGCAAGGATGCAGGTGAAAAGTGCCAGTGAAAAGCTGTGTTCCGCATCGTTCTCACGTCTGGGATACGGCTCTGTGATATTGCTGCCGTCAGGCATCGGCGGAAGATCGTCCACCCGAGTGTAGGTCTGACGGTAAATGTTTTTCAGCTTGTCCGCTTCCATCAGGAATGCTATCTGAGCTTCGAGCTTATTTATATCCATATTATGCTCCTTTGATCATTTTGCAGCCTATCTCTACCCATGCAGGACGGAAACCGCATTTCAATGCGATGTTCCATGAATGCAGATTTGACAGGCTCGTGCCGTAAAAGGGGATATCTCCGCACTGTTCTATCTCGTTTCTGAGAAGCGAGACCAGATATGCGCCGATACCTTGTGAACGGAACTGCGGCAGCACATCTATACCTATCTGCTGCCAGCCCTTTGCGTCCTCGGAGCAGCCTGCCATACCTGCGATCTCTCCGTCAATATACGCACACACCACTATCCTGTCGGGGCGGTGCGGGAGATATTCGGAGCATATCGCATTGGGAAAGCGCTCGTCGCCGTAAAACTGATGTATCTCGTCGTCTCTGAACCATCTGATTTCAAAGCTGCCCTGCACATCTGTTGCCGCCTGTGGCAGAAACATATGATGGCTCTGGGAGAGTGTATAGCAGTATTTGTTCAGTTCCTTTTCAAGGGGCAGGAGATTCGGCAGCTCAAACAGCCAGTGACCTGTTCTGTTAGCAGACCACTCACGCAGAAAGCCGTGCAGCCGTTCATCTGCGGTGATTACGGCGTTCTGTCCGAGCGTTGTCATGTGGAAGAAATACGGCTCCTGTTGATATATCCTGCGCCCATCGTGGAGGACGGGCGCAGTGATTATGTTTTCGTTTTTATCAAAGTCCTCGGGGGAGCAGTTAAATTCCAGCGTAAGCAGCTTTTTCAGTAATTCGAATGAAGTCATAATTAAGGATCTGTCCGAGTAATTCACCTGTGTAGAATCTGATGTTTCCGTTTATTGCAACAAGGCGAGCGGATGCCGCAAGATCAAGCGGATCGCCGTTAAACAGCGAGAAATCAGCCTGCTTGCCTACCTCGATACTGCCGAGCCTGTCCGAAAGTCCCAGTATCTCTGCGGGATATATCGTGATCCCCTTCAGCGCTTCCTCCCTTGAAAGACCGCCCTTTACCGCAAGAGCGGCAGTGAGTGGAAGATACTGTATCGGTGTTTCGGGATGATCGGTGCAGATGGCACACTTTATGCCCTCTGCAGCCAGTGCGGCAGGATTGACAATGCCGTGGTTGCGGAGCTCAGGCTTGCCGCGGTCTCCGAAAAGCGGACCTACTACGACCTTTGGCTCATCCTCGGCAAGCTCATCTGCTATGATTGCGCCGTCCGTGCAGTGGATAAGCACATAGTCAAGATCGAACTCTTTAGACAGCCTGATGGCAGTGAAGATATCATCTGCACGGTGGCAGTGGAAGTGCGCCTGCAGCTTGTTTTCCTCGGCAAAGAGGGGCAGCAGAGCCTCACACTTTATATCAAGATCAGGCTCAGAGACCTCGTCGTCAGTGCCTTTTAAACGCTCGTATTCCCGCTTGTCCGCAAGATAGCGCTTTGCCTTCATCAGCTGCTCACGGATTATTGCGGCGGTAGCCATTCGGGTAACAGGCGTCTCGTTGCGGTCGTTATAGGTGTTCTTCGGGTTTTCGCCCAGTGCAAATTTTATCGCCGCAGGGGACTTAATTATCAGCTTATCCACACGCTTGCTGCCACTTGTACTCATAACAACAAAGCTGCCGCCGATGGGATTCGCAGAGCCAACGCCCGTGCAGACGGTGGTCACTCCTGCGTACAGCGCATCCTTAAAGCATTCGTCAATGGCGTTTATGCTGTCGATGGCACGCAGATGTGGCGTGGAGGGATCGGTGTCCTCGTTTCCGTCCTCGCCCTCAAAGGTGAGTCCGTCATCCCACATGCCGATATGGCAGTGAGCGTCGATAAAGCCGGGGTACATAGTCAGCCCCTTGCCGTCGATCACCTCATCGATCGTGTATACATAATCCGCCATGTCGCCGATCTCGGTGAATACGCCGTTGTCAAAGCGTACATAGCCGTTTTCGTAGTCCTTATCGGACATTGTTTTTATCTTTACGTTTGTGATTACCATTTGTTGTTCCTTTTATATCGTTCCGTGTTTTTCAAAGTAGTCTGCGAGCTTTATTATCTCGGAGCAGATCACTCTGTCCTGCGTGTTGCCGTTCACCATGCACATGCTGTTGCGCTTGTATATCTCGGAGCGCTTGTTGTACAGCTCTTCAAGCTGCTCTTTGGTATTGTTTACTACGAGGGGACGGTTCTTGTCGTTCTTTATCCTCATATAGCAGTTGGCAAAGGATGTGTTGATGTATACGGAAAGTCCGCTCTGACGTGCGAATTCCGCAGTG
>JAZKZL010000116.1:0-1595 GCA_045612645.1 Oscillospiraceae bacterium | reverse complement strand
GGTAGTTGTAGCAACAGGCTCAGTGGTCTGCTCCTCTGCGGCAGAGTAGGATGTCACAGGCTCCTCGGCAGGCTCGGACTGCGGCTCTGTAAGCTGCTCCGTTGCGCTGCTGACAGGGACAGAGACCACAGGCGGCTCTATCACCCTCGGCTCATCCTTTGCACATCCCGACATTATTAAAACCGCTGCAAGAGCGGCGGATAATTTTATGCATTTCATCGTTTCTGACCTCTATATCAAGCCATTCGGCAAATTAATTTGTACAACATAATTATCATACTACAACAGCCGACAAATTGCAATACTTTTCGACAAAAAACCATAAAAAACCGCCGCCGTTTTCACATTCGGCAGCGGTCTCATGTCAAATTATCAGATAAGGCTCATAACATACTCCACAGCCTCGTCAAGAGTTCCCTGCGGCAGGGCGGAATAATCAGCCTGCTGCGGATTCTCCAGCCACTCAGGAACAAGGAACACCTTCATTCCTGCGTTAACTGCAGCCATATCGTCCTGCACGCTGTTGCCGATCATGATGCACTCCTCAGGCTTAACGCCGAGCTTATCCATGATCTCCTTGAAATAACCTGGGAACGGCTTGCAGTATGTACTGTTATCGTAATGGGTAACGTGGTCGAAATCCTCGGGGGAAAGTCCTACCCAGCCCATGCGTGTGTTCATGCCATCAGCGGGGAACAGCGGATTTGTCGCCAGCACCACCTTCAGACCCTTTGCGCGCAGCTTTTCGATAAGCGGTTTTCTGTCAACATCGTATTTCACGATGCATTTTGCCTTGTTGAACTCATTTGTGTAAAACTCATCGCACAGCGCCTTTGCATCGGGCTTTCCCTCGTTCATGGAGCTGAAAACCTCCCAGAACACCTCGGAATTCAGCTTCGAGCCGTCGTTCTTTATCATAGCCTTAGTGCCTGCCCAGATGGACTTCACCGTATGCTCAGGCTCATAGCCGAGGGGCGCAAGCTTCTTGCAAAGCTCACCGAAATATACCTTGATGAACTCCTCCTGCTCAAAAGGGATAAGAGTTCCGTCCATATCAAACATTACTGTTGTTATCATCCGATTTCCTTTCTGCCTTGCGCTTTGCGATTATCTCACGCTGCTTTGCCAGCTTCTTCTCATAGGAGGCTATGGCGTCGTCATCCGCGCGGTATATCGTCCTTGCAGCATTCCACAGCGTTGCGCTCGCCTTCTTACAGCTGAGCTTCACGAGGAACTTTCCGTGCTGCTCGCACTCGGCAATGACAGACTTCCTTCCCCCGCCAAAGCTGAGCCATTCCTGCGACTTCATCAAGCCTTGACAATCGGGGCATGGGATATCCCTCACCCTTGAATCGGACAGTATCAGCTTGTAATCCGTGAGATTCTTGATGATATCACGGCGCAGCGGCACTCTCGCACCTGCTGACATGGAGGAATACTCCGCCAGCCCCTTCTGCATATCCAGCCTGCGGCATATCTCATAGGTGAACCATGCATCGTTCATTGCGTCATGCGCCTGGATACCAAGAGATATCTTCAGACGCTCAGCCGCATCGGAAAGCGCCCACTGGGTACTCTCGTTATCGATCTGATTC
>JAZKZL010000115.1:0-4744 GCA_045612645.1 Oscillospiraceae bacterium | reverse complement strand
GGTTGCCGCTCTCCCCGAAGAGATGGTGGCACGAGTTGCAGCAGGCATCCCCATGGGCAGAGTCGGCGAGCCTGAGGAAGTGGCAAATGCATTCCTGTTCCTTGCAAGCGATATGGCAAGCTACATTTCGGGCGCTGTTCTCGCAGTTGACGGTGCAACAGTCAACTGATAACGGCTAACGGATATTTTCACATACGAAAAACGGTCTGGGAGGACAAGCCTCTCAGACCGTAATTTTTATAGATATGCAGAAGATCAGCCGAGATCTTCTTCGGAGATCTGGGGGATACCCTTCTCCTCAAGCACCTTTACTGCCTTATCGTTGTCGTCAACACGGACAGCAACGCTTGCTCTGCCCTCCTTGTTTGTAACGAGGGAGTAGCAGTATTCGATGTTGATGCCTGCACTCTCAAAAGCGTCGATAACGGAATACATTCCGCCGGGCTGATCGGGTACGCTGAACGCTGCCACCTGAGTAATATTTGCGGTGAAGCCGTTCTCCTTCAGCAGCTTGAGTGCGGAATCAGCATTCTTTACCACCAGACGAACGATGCCGAAATCAGTGGTATCAGCGATGGTCATAGCACGAATATCAACGGAGTTATCTGTCAGCACCTGCATAACGGAAGCAAGTCTGCCTGTCTTATTCTCTACAAAAACGGAAATCTGATTGAGCATAATTATACCTCCATTACTTTGTAAACTTGTTCTTGATCTTGCGATTGTCGATGCAGCGTGTTGCCTTGCCCATGGAACGCGCGAGAGACTTAGGCTCCAAGAGCTTGATGGTAACGCCTACGCCGATAGCGGAATCAATGGCAGACTTCAGCTTCTTCTTGTACGCCTCAACATCCCTGATGTTATCTGTGAACATATCGTCACGGACTTCAAGCTGTACCTCCAGAGTATCAAGATTGTTTATTCTGTCAACTACCAGCAGGTAGTTTGTAGCCTTGTTGTCAACGCTGAGCAGAGCAGACTCGATCTGAGACGGGAACACGTTTACGCCGCGGATGATGAGCATATCATCTGTTCTGCCCTGAGGCTTCAGCATACGAGCGTGAGTTCTGCCGCACTTGCAAGGCTCGTAAACGAGAGTTGCGATGTCTCTTGTGCGGTATCTGATAAGGGGCAGAGCCTCTTTGGTGATGCAGGTGAAAACAAGCTCGCCCTGCTCGCCCTCAGGCAGCACCTCGAGAGTATCAGGATCGATGATCTCGGGGATGAAGTGATCCTCGCAGATGTGCATACCGCACTGGTATTCACACTCGCAGGATACGGAGGGACCCATGATCTCGGAAAGACCGTAGATATCATAAGGCTTCATGCCGAGACCTTCCTCGATCTCATGGCGCATCTCCTCTGTCCATGGCTCTGCTCCGAAGATACCTGCCTTCAGCTTCAGATCATCCTTACTCATGCCGATCTCGTTCATAAGCTCAATAAGGCTGATAGCGTAAGAGGGAGTCATACATACGATAGTGGAGCCGAAATCTCTGAACATTTCAAGCTGACGCTGGGAATTGCCCGCAGAAGCAGGAATAGCAGTTGCACCGAGCTTTTCCGCACCGTAATGCATACCGAGACCACCTGTAAACAGACCATATCCATAGGAAACGTGAACGAAGTCGTTCTCGTCGCCGCCGCAGGACGCAAGCGCTCTTGCCGCACACTCTGCCCAGATGTCGATGTCGTTCTTTGTGTATCCCACAACGGTCTGCTTGCCTGTTGTACCTGAGGATGCGTGGATACGCACTACCTCACTGGTAGGTGTTGCAAACATACCATAGGGATAGTTGTCACGCAGATCCTGCTTAACCGTAAAGGGCAGCTTATGAAGATCCTTGATGGACTTGATATCCTCGGGCTTTACACCTGCTGCGTCCATCTTCTCACGATAAGGCTTTACGTTATCGTAAACTCGTCTGATCTGCTGCGAGAGACGGAATGACTGCAGAGCCTCCAGCTCATGACGGGGTGCGCATTCGATCTCTTTCTTGAAATACTTCATTGGTTTAACTCCTTGATTATATGTAGGGGGAGCAGCGCTCCCAAAGGGACTTATTTAGCGTAGCTCTCGCCCAGTGCGAAAGCCTTGCGGTTGATCTCCAGAGCCTTTGCAGGAACGCATTCCTCCAGGGCCTTCTTCCATGCCTCTGCGGGGATATCGCTCATTGTGGAGAGAACGCCCATCAGAACAACGTTAACAGCTCTGGAAGAGCCTGCCTCGTTTGCGAGAGCAAGAGCGTCCAGTGCAGTGATATCGGCGCC
The DNA here is from genome assembly GCA_045612645.1 of Oscillospiraceae bacterium. Classification (GTDB taxonomy): domain Bacteria; phylum Bacillota; class Clostridia; order Oscillospirales; family Ruminococcaceae; genus CAG-115. The sequence continues at coordinate 2,473 of JAZKZL010000115.1, read as the reverse complement.
CTTCTCCTTGATCTTCTCAATGATATCTGTGGGATATGTCATAGCGCCTGTGATAACGGGCATAGGCTCCACCTGCTGTGTGTTGGTGATGATCTTGCCGCCCTTCTTCAGATAAGGGAGCCATCTTGCTGTCTCCAGCTCCTCAAAGGAAACGATGATATCAGCCTCACCCTTTTCGATAACGGGAGAGTATACCTTATCGCCGTACTTGATATAGGTAACAACGGAGCCGCCGCGCTGGGACATTCCGTGTACCTCGCTTACCTTTACTTCATAGCCCTGAGAAAGCAGTGTGTTGCCGAGTATTCTGCTGGCAAGGAGAGTACCCTGACCGCCCACGCCTACGAGCATAATTGATTTTGTATTCATGTTCAGTTTACCTCCTTATTCTTCTATCGCATCAAACTTACACATCTGTGTGCAGAGGTTGCAGCCTACGCAGAGCGTTGTATCGATCTTTGCCTTGCCTGTTGTCATGGAGATAGCGGGGCAGCCGATCTTCATGCACGCCTTGCAGCTCTTGCACTTGTCTGCATTCACCTTGAAGGGAGGCTTGTGCTTAACAGTCTTAAGCAGTGCGCAGGGCTTTCTCATGATGATAACGCTGGGTTCCTCGGCAGCAAGTTCGGTCTTGAGAACATTCTCCACCTCTGCGAGGTTGCCGGGATCCGCAACAGTTACTCTGTTGATGCCGATGGAGCGTACAAGCGCCTCCAGATCAACAGCGGATGCAGGATCGCCGTGAATGTTCTTGCCGTTGGCAGGATTGTTCTGGTGACCTGTCATGCCTGTGATGGAGTTGTCAAGGATAAGCACTGTGGAATTGCTTCTGTTATATGCAATGTTGATAAGACCTGTGATACCGCTGTGGATAAAGGTGGAATCACCGATAACTGCAACAGCCTTGCCCTCAAACTCGGACTTTCTTGCCTTGTTGAAGCCGTGCAGACCGCTGATGGATGCGCCCATGCAGACGGTGGAGTCCATAGCCTGCAGAGGAGCGGCAGCGCCGAGGGTGTAGCAGCCGATATCGCCGCTTACCATGCAGCCGAGCTTCTTCAGTGTATAGAACACGCCGCGGTGAGGACATCCCGCACACATAACGGGAGGACGAACGGGAACGTTCTCGCCGAAATCGAGGGTCTCGTTCTTTTCGCCGAGGATCTTTTCCTTAAGGTATGTCTGGCTGTACTCGCCGATGTATGTAAACAGGCTCTTGCCGATGGGGTCAAGACCCAGCTTGCGGCAATGAGTTTCGATGAAATCATCCAGCTCCTCAATAACGTACAGCTTGTCAACCTTAGCTGCGAAATCCTTGATGAGTTTCTCGGGCAGAGGATATACCATACCGAGCTTCAGGTAGCTTGCGCCGTCGCCGAGAGCCTCCTTAGCATACTGATAAGCGATACCTGCTGTGATAACGCCAATCTTTGTATCGTTCATCTCAACGGTGTTGAGGGGAGATGTCTCAGCATACTCGATGAGCTTTGCGGTGCGCTCCTCAACAACAACATGCTTTGCCTTTGCGTAAGCAGGCATCATAACGTACTTTGCAACGTTCTTCTGATACTCGGGCAGAGCCTTTTCAACTCTCTCGCATTCCTCAACTGCGCTCTGGGAGTGGGAAACTCTTGTGGAAAGGCGCAGGATGACGGGGGTATCGAACTGCTCGCTGATATCGTATGCGAGCTTTGTGAAATCCTTGCACTCAGCGCTGTCGGAGGGCTCCAGCATGGGAACCTTAGCCGCCATAGCGTAGTGACGGGAATCCTGCTCATTCTGAGAGGAGTGCATGCCCTGATCGTCAGCAACTGCGATCACCATGCCGCCTGTTACGCCTGTGTAGGATGCGGTGAACAGAGGGTCAGCCGCAACGTTCAGACCAACGTGCTTCATAGCTGTGAAGCTTCTCGCACCTGCGATGCAGGCACCGACAGCTGTCTCACAGGCTACCTTCTCGTTGGGCGCCCACTCGGTGTGCATTACGTCCTCGGGATAGGTGGACGCAAACTCTGTGATTTCAGTACTGGGAGTACCGGGATAGCTGGATACCACTGTTACGCCAGCCTCAAAGAGACCACGGGCAACAGCCTGATTGCCAAGCATTAATTTTGCCATATTTAACCTCCAAAATATACTGCGACAGTAACAAAACTGCGCATGAAAATACATTAGTAAGTATACCACATTTCACGTTATTTGTACAGTGCGCTAAAGCGTTTTTGTGGGTTTTGTCTAATTTTATTATATCGTTTTATGCATTTACACGAAACACATCCGACACAATACAAAAACTCCGAAGAAAGTTGGTTTCTTCTTCGGAGCAGATTTATGTAGACAAACCGGAATTTGAAACGCAATAAAATTAACGCATCGGTGTAGGGACACAGCGTGCTGCAGATTTACTTCGTAAATGGCAGCATTGCCAAAGGCAATGCTGTGTCCGCATAACACAAACACATTATTAACGGAC
>JAZKZL010000114.1:0-4947 GCA_045612645.1 Oscillospiraceae bacterium | reverse complement strand
GACGCTGCAATTGCCTGCGATCTCGGCGTTATCTCCCTTATAAAAGAACACGCTCCCGGACTTGAACTTCACGTCTCCACACAGACAGGAGTCGTAAACTATAAGACCGCGCAGGAGCTGTATAAGATGGGCGCACGCCGTATAGTGCTTGCCCGCGAGGTGGATCTCGAAAACATCCGCACCATCCGTAAGAACATCCCCGACGATATGGAGATCGAGGTGTTCGTGCACGGTGCTATGTGCGTGAGCTTTTCGGGTAGATGTCTTATCTCGGAGTACCTTGTCGGCAGAAATGCCAACCGTGGCGAGTGCGCACAGCCTTGCCGCTGGGGCTATTATCTCATGGAGGAGAAGCGCCCTAACCAGTTCTTCAAGGTGTTTGAGGATGAGCGTGGCTCGTATATCCTGAATGCCCGTGATATGTGCATGTTAGAGCATCTTGATGACCTTATCGAAGCGGGCGTAACCAGCTTCAAGATCGAGGGCAGAGCGAAATCCGCATATTATGTGGCGCTCACTGTAAATGCCTACAGAGCGGCTCTTGACGCAGCGATCAAGGGTGAAAAGCCGCCGCAGTGGGTGCTGGACGAGGTGGATAAGATCAGCCACCGCCCCTATTGCACAGGCTTTTTCTACGGTCATCCCAATGATGGCTCTGAGACTCAGCAGCCTGAGATCGTGACAAACGGCGGTCAGTATTTCGCGGACAGCGGATATATGCGCACCTATGATTTCGTAGGCACAGTTGACCGTTGCGAAAACGGCACCATGTACCTTACGCAGAGAAACTATTTCACTCTCAGTGATGAGCTGGAGATACTTGCTCCGGGCATGGAGCCTATTCCATTTGCGCCAACGCTGATGTTCGGCGCTGACGGTGAGCCTATCGAGATAGCGCGTCACGCTACCGAAAAGCTTACGATCCCATCGGATATCGTTGTTCCCCCGCATTCCATTCTGAGAAAACCGGTAAATAAATAAAACCTGCTACAGTAATGCAAGGAGGATATTATGGCGGCCTTTAAATTTATGGATACGTCCCTTGATTTCGATCAGCGTACAAAAGCACTTCTCGAGGAGCTTACCCTTGAGGAGAAGCTCACTATGCTCACCACCCACATGCCCGCTGTACCAAGGCTGGGCATAAAGGAATTCGGTATCGGCGCCGAAGTAGCGAGAGGTCTTGTCTGCCGCAGCGAAAGCTTCGGGGAAAAAGCAACTACGGTCTTTCCCGAGCCTTTTGGTATGGCGGCTATGTTTGATACTAACATAATGCGCGCCATAGGCGAGGTCACGGGCAATGAGGTCCGCATTTGTCATGACGAGGGTAAGTGCAATCTCGCTGTGTGGGGTCCGACTGTCGATATGGAGAGAGATCCACGCTGGGGCAGAAACGAGGAATCCTACGGCGAGGATCCGTTCCTCACAGGCTCCATGTCCGCTGCATTCTGCAAGGGAATGTACGGCGTAAATGACAAGTACGCAAGAGTCATCCCGACTCTCAAGCATTTCTATGCAAATAACCATGAGGAGGACAGAGGCAGAGATAACGCTGTCATCCCCACGGGACTGAAATATGATTATTATCTGAAAGCGTTTGAAAAGCCTGTGCGTGAGGGTAATGCCTATAGCCTGATGACTTCCTATAATGAGATAAACGGTGTTGAAGCGCTGTGTAACCCCGAGGTATCTAAGGTCTGCAAGGACAAGTGGGGACTTCTTTTTGCAGTAACTGACGGCGGCGATTTCATGGCGAATGTACAAGCGCACCGTAAGGATAAGACCCATGTGGAGGCTATCACCAAGATCTATAAGAACCATGGCGCAGATATCATGACAGATAACAGGGATGTTGTCCATGCAAGCGTAAGCGAGGCTGTTGAAAAGGGTCTGCTTAACGAAGATGATATCGACGCGGCGCTCTTCGGCGTTTTCAAATCAAGATTTTTACTGGGCGAGTTCGATAAGGACTGCCCCTATAATGATACAGATCCGTCCTTGCTCTGCTGTGATGAGTATTATCGCATAGCTGAAAAGGCTGCGGAAAAATCCATCATCCTGCTGAAAAACAGTCAGGCGGTGCTTCCTGTTTCGAAGAATGAGAAGATCGCTGTTATCGGCTATCATGCAAACATGAACTTCCGTGACTGGTACACAGGAAAATCCGACAGGATCGGTACTATCCTTGATTCCATTATCGCAGCTGTAGGCAGAGATAATGTGATGTTCGAGGCAGGCAATGATATCATAGCCATCAGGAATGCACAGACAGGCTTCTATTTTTCAGTAAACGAGGATGGAGTACTTGTCTGCGACAGCGCTATGATCAACGAGGAATGTCTTTTCGAGCTGTTTGAGTGGGGCGACGGTGCAGTATCTCTGCGCTCCAAGTTCAACGGCAAGTTCCTGTGTGACGGAAATGTGCTTAAATGCAGCTCTGATGAAGTATACGGATGGTTCGTGAAGGAGCTTTTCCGACTTGAGCGTTTCAATGGCGAGTGGCTGCTGAGAAACTGGCAGGACAGATTTGTATGCACAGATTCCCGTCTGCGCCTAAGCGTTATCAATGATCTGAAGCCCACCAAGAACTGCCCCATCCATGTTGAGATATTCTCCTCAGGTGCAGACCGTGTTCGCAGGGCGGTTACTGAGTGCCATAACGCGGTGTATTTCTGCGGAAATCAGCCTCTTGTTAATGCCCGTGAGACCAAGGATAGAACGCACCTTGACATGCCCGAGCAGCAGAGACGTATCCTTGACGCTGCTGTCAGTGTAAATCCGAGAACTGTGCTTTTCCTTGTTTCGGGATATCCTTATGCGCTTAAAGATGAGCGTGTAAGCTCAATTATGCATACGACTCATGCTGGCCCTGCAATGGGCGATGCAGTTGTAAAGACGCTTTTCGGCGATATCTCTCCTGCAGGCAGATGTCCCATGACGTGGTACCGCTCTGAAAAGGAGCTTTGCGATATCAAGGATTACAATATCGTGCGCACTTCCTCTACTTATCAGTATTACAAGGGAGATCCGCTGTATCCTTTCGGCTTTGGTCTCAGCTACACCGCATTCCGTTACGGTGCGGTAAAGCCCAATAAGCTGAACTATCAGCGTGATGAGGTGATAAGCGTTACGGTGGATGTGGAGAATGTCGGAGGCTGCGACAGCGAAGAGGTAGTTCAGCTCTACGTTTCCTACCCGAAGCTTCCCATGCCGCTGCCGATAAGACAGCTGAAAGCATTCCAGCGTGTTTATATCCCGAGAGGCGAAACGGTTACTGTAACTCTTGATATTCCTGTTGAGGAGCTTTCCCGCTGGGATCCCAATATCCGTGACTTTAATGTTTTCAGCGGCGAATATGAACTTCAGGTAGGCTCTTCCTCTGCTGATATCAGAAGATCCGCCAATATCAAGATCATCGGCACGGAATACACAGGCATAGATCTCAGCCATACCATCCCCGCCGTTGATTGCTATGATTATCTCGGCGTTGAGTATCTTGCGGATGAAAAGCTCGAGGAATTTGCGCTCATCCACGACTGGCAGAGCGTCATGAGGTTTATCGGTTGCGAGCTGAAACCGTATCATGCAGTGGAGGTAGTAGCCTCCAATCCCGGTGGCAATGCAAAGCTCACCATCGTTCACGAAGAAACAGGAGTGACCGTTGCAGAGTGTGAGATCCCACCCACAGGCAGCATCACGGAGTTCCGCAAGTTCTCGGCAAGCACTCAGCCTGTAACAGGTACGGGAACTCTGCGCATCACGGTAAGCGGTGTGCTTTCGCTGAAATCTTTCAGATTTGTTTGAGGTAAACATGAACAATAACGAGATCTTTCCCTATATAGATCATACTCTTCTCCGTGCAACATCAACAGCTGCGGAGATAGATAAGCTCTGCGCTGAGGCGTTGGAGCATAAGACCGCCTCAGTGTGCATTCCGCCTGCTTATGTGGCGTATGTGCATGAGAAATATCCTGCGCTCAATATCTGCACGGTTATCGGCTTTCCTCTGGGCTATTCCACCACAGCAGTGAAGTGCTACGAGGCAGAGGACGCCATCAGGAACGGCGCGTCCGAGATCGATATGGTCATCGATATCTGCGATGTGAAAAACTGCTGCTTTGACAGGGTAGAGGCAGAGATAGCCGCAGTTAAGAAGTCCTGCGGCGATAAGGTGCTGAAAGTCATCATCGAGACCTGCTACCTCACAGAGGAGGAGAAGATCGTCCTCTGTGGCTGCGTAACAAGAGCAGGTGCGGATTTCATCAAGACCTCCACAGGCTTCGGTACAGACGGCGCACGCATCGAGGATATCCGCCTTTTCAAGCAGCACATCGGAGAAGATGTGCGCATGAAGGCGGCAGGCGGAGTGAAGTCAAAAGCTGATCTTGAAATGTTCATCGGCGAGGGCTGTGCAAGAATCGGCACAAGCTCTGCTGTTAAGCTGCTGCTGGATGGCGGCACAAACGGAGGCTATTGATATGATAAAGCGAGTTTTTCTTATCGTTCTTGACAGCTTCGGCGTGGGTGCGATGCCCGATGCTCCCGAGTTTGGAGATATGGGCGCTGATACATTCAGATCCTGCGCTGACACAGGTCTGCTGAGGCTTACAAATATGCAGTCACTGGGTCTGTATAATATCGATGGAGTTGATCTTGAACACAGATCAGATGAACCTGTGGGCGCATATCTGCGCATCGCAGAGAGATCAAAAGGCAAGGATACCACCACAGGTCACTGGGAGATAGCAGGACTTGTTTCTGAAAAGCCTTTTCCCACATTCCCGAATGGTTTCCCGCCCGAGGTAATAGAGAAGTTTGAACAGGCAACAGGCAGAAAAGTCCTCTGTAATAAGCCCTATTCGGGAACAAGCGTTATTGCTGACTACGGACGAGAGCACGTCGAAACAGGCGCGCTGATAGTCTACAAAGTCGGAGGCCAAGCGGTCT
>JAZKZL010000113.1:0-3919 GCA_045612645.1 Oscillospiraceae bacterium | reverse complement strand
GGTGAGGACCTGCACAAAGGTCGGTGAAATCGCCCTGCTTGAAGAAGCTGATAGGCTCACCCTTGTCGGCGTGCTCCTTGCACAGCTCGACCTTGTAGATCTCGCCCTGTTCTTCGAGATACTTTATAGCCTCGTCGGGAGCCATGGTGAACTGTTCCAGTCTGATAGCTTCCTTGACGATCTTCTTCATCTCAGCCTCGATCTTGGGGAGAGCGTCAGCGTTGATAGGCTCCTCGAAATCGAAGTCGTAGTAGAATCCATTGTCGATTGCGGGACCGATAGCGAGCTTGGTGTTGGGATAAAGGCGCTTAACTGCCTGTGCCAGAATATGGGAGGCGGTGTGATTGAAAGTGCGCTGTCCCTGCTCATCCTCAAAGGTGAGGAACTTTACTGTGCAGTCTGCGTCGATAGTTGTGCGCAGGTCGCATACGGTGCCGTTGATTTCTGCGAGGCATGCTGTCTTAGCGTCGCCTGTCTCTCTTGCCACATCGAATGCAAGAAGTGCGGATTCGAATTCTTTTACCTCGCCGTTTGCCAGTGTTACTTTGATCATTGTGAACATCCTTTCCTAACAGGGCTAGACAAATGCCCCGCCGTTCATTATTTTTCACCGATAAATATGCAGTTTTTGATGCGGCATATCATCAGTGATATTTGTATTTACCGCTTATCAGACATGGTCCGACAAGAGCCGCCCGCATACATACCGGTATGCCGCAGCGGAGCCGTTCTCGCCACCGTATTTTGCGGTATTACTCTATATTGTACTACTATTTAATATAATTGTCAAGCCAAAACCACATAATACCATGCATTTCGTGCCTTTCCGGAAGCATATTGACGTTTTGAGCAAATTTGTGGTAAAATATCATAGTGATAATAACGATGTAACAAGGAGAATATGGCTATGTCGATTTTTAGCAAGCTTTTCGGAAAAAAAGAAGCATCCATGGTTCCAAAGGCTGAAGACCATTATGAGGGTGATCTTGTAAACGGCGTGAGAGAAGGCAGAGGGAAAATGGTCTATGCCAGTGGCAATGTATATAACGGCCAGTGGAAGAATGGCATGATGCATGGTCTGGGCGAGTTTGTATTTACCGCTACAGGCGAACGCTATGTTGGAGATTTTGCAAACGGCACATTCAACGGTCAGGGTAAGTTATATTATTCAAGCGGACTGGTGTATGATGGCGGCTTTGTAAGAGGCAAGCGTGAGGGCGGAGGTACTCTGCTCAATCCCAACGGAGACCGTTATGAGGGCAGTTGGCTTGCCGACAAGATATGCGGCTACGGAAAGTATTTCTATGCTGATGGCAGAGTATACCGAGGAATGTTCTTCGACAATAAAATGACCGACGGCTTTCTGACAACTAAAAACAGCAATGGAGAATGGGTGGAGCTGCGTTTTGGGGATGAGGTAAACGAACTGAAAGGTACGCTCATTTATCTTGATTCCTATCCTCAGAAAAACAAAATCATGGTTATAAAAGAGGTAAGGGAGGTAACGGGACACGGTCTCGCAATGGCAAAGGATATCGCAGAAAACGTGCCGCAGCTGCTGAAAAACAACGCGTCACCTCAGGATATCGATGATATTATGCAGAGATTTGATCCGTTGGATGCAGTGATAACTATAAAGGAGCCAACTGAGTAATAATATAACATAACGTGCTTACTTCCCGTGAGCACGTTATATTATTTAAAGTGCCGTGGATATGTGTTTTTTGCAAAAAAATCCTTTTGCAAGAGTTTTTGCTATTGACTATTTTGTCATAATATATTATAATAGATGGGTATAGACTGAGGTCTTATCGTCTTTTTTGGCGGTACTCAGTCCCGATATTCGGCGGAGCTTCCGCCAACAATTTTGAAACGGAGTGAAAACATTGAAAAGCAGAATTACAAAACCCGTTTTCTTTATTGTCTTTCTCCTTATTGCAGCGTTTACAGTGACATCCATGATGGGCGTAAGCACCCGTTATGGCGACACTGAAACTCATTACATCTGGGGTATAGACGATATCAGATGGGGAATCGATATCCGCGGCGGTGTTAACGTTACCTTCGGTGTTCCCGAGGATTACGCTGCGGTGAACGAGATCACCGAGGATGATCTCAATGCGGCAAAGTCCATCATTGAGACGCGACTCGTTGACAACAGCATCAACGACTACGAGGTCTACGTTGATCCCACTTCTAACGGAATCATTGTACAGTTCCCTTGGCAGGCTGACGATACCAGCTTCGATCCCGAGGCTGCTGTAAAGGAGATCGGCGAAACAGCGATGCTTACTTTCCGTGAGGGCTGTGAGGTGGATGAGAATGGTCTCCCTAAGGGAATGACAGAAAACGTTATTCTCGAGGGCAAGGATGTTGATCGTGCGTTTGTAAACTATGATCAGGATACAAATCAGTATGTTGTGGCTCTGGACCTTACCGATTTTGGCGGCGAGGCTTTTGCAGAGGCAACAGGTAGACTGGTTGGCAAGCAGATCTCTATCTGGATGGATGATATCTGCATTTCTGCTCCCAACGTAAGTCAGAAGATCACGGGCGGCAGCGCTACCATCACTTCTCCCGATTATTCCGAATTTGAGCCTGCACAGGATCTTGCCAACAAGATCAACGGCGGTTCTCTCCCCTTTAAGCTGGACATTCAGAACCTGTCCACAATTTCCCCTATTCTTGGTACAGGCGCTCGTGATGCTATGGCGTTTGCAGGTGTTATTGCATTCGGACTTATTTCCATCTTCATGATATTCTACTATCGTCTGCCCGGTCTGGTTGCGGTTATCGCACTTATCGGTCAGATCGGCGGTATGTTTGCGGCTGTAACAGGCTACTTTGCATTCAATGATGCATCCTCTCTCACGCTGCCCGGTATCGCAGGTATCATCCTGTCTATCGGTATGGGTGTTGATGCGAACGTAATCTCCGCAGAGCGTATCAGAGAAGAGCTTAAAGCAGGCAGAACCATTGACGGTGCGATCAAGAACGGTTTCCAGCGTGGTTTTGCTGCGATCCTCGATAGTAACCTGACCATTGTTATCGTGGCTGTTATTCTGATGGCAGTGTTCGGTACATGGTTCGGCGCTTCCACTGAGGGTACTATCTACTCCTTCGGTTTCACCCTTATCGCAGGTGTTATCATGAACTTCATCATGGGCTGCTGGGCAACAAGACTGATGACCACTTCCCTTTCCAAGTTCAGATGCTTCAGAAAGCCCTGGCTTTACGGCGGAAGCAGCAGTGCAGACGCAGTTCGTTCTGCTGAAGAGGGCAAGACAACAGTTGAAGCTATCGATATCGGCTCCAAACTGAAGGTTGACTGGGTGAAGCACACAAAGGTGTTTGCGATCATTTCCGCATCGCTTATTGCTATCACTGCTATCTGCACATTCATTATCGTTCCTGAGGTAGATATCCGCTTCAAGGGCGGTACGATGGTAACCTACAGCTACAGTGGCGAGATCGATACCGAGGATGTTGCAGCTACCGTAAAGGCTCTCGGTACTCCCACTCCTACAGTAACAACCGGTACAAGCTTTACAGGCGATCTCAAGACCATTGTGATCTCTTTCGTTGCTGATGAGAAGATGGATGATGAGATGCTTTCAAGCGTATCTGATACAATTATTGCAGCTTATCCCGATAACAATATCGAGAATATTGATACAACAAACGTAAGTGCATCTTCGGGTTCGGCATTCTTCGTATCCTGTCTGATCGCTGTTGTTGTGGCATTCGTACTGCTGGTAATCTATATCGCATTCCGATTTAAGAAGATCGGCGGCTGGTCTGCTGGTGTTATCGCGATCTGCTGTCTGCTGCATGACTGTATCGTAACCTATGCGGTATACCTGTTCTGCGGAATGCCCCTGGACTCTAACTTCATGGCGGTAGTTCTGACACTGCTGGG
>JAZKZL010000112.1:0-7882 GCA_045612645.1 Oscillospiraceae bacterium | reverse complement strand
TGCAAAGGCTGTTTCCGTGCTTGTATTCCATCAGAACGGTCTCCACCGATTCACCGTCAGGCAGACCATATAAGTATTTTACCGTATTATCTATATCCGATACAAGTCTTTTTTTGATAATTAGTGATTTTAGACAAAATTTTTCTTCCAGAGCATTTCTGAGTTGTGCAGAAATATTGCTCATCTGAGAGAAATCTCTGACTTTCTTGACGTGCAGCCAATCATAAATCTGCTTTGCACGGAAAGCCTTTTCGCCCATCGCCGTGATCTCCGCGATAAGCTCCTCCCTTGTGAGGGAAAGAATATCTATCTTTGCCGACTGATCCATGTTATTTTATTCTCCTGAAAGATGCTGTAAAGAATCCGTCTCCGCCGTTCTCATCGGGGAAGTAGGTGCGCTTGTAGCTGTTCTCCGCTCCTGCATAGGGAACGTGCTGGACTATCGGCGAGAACTCGGGATGCACCGCTGCGAAAGCCTCTACCACGTCGTCATTCTCCGCCTTGCTGAGCGTGCAGGTGGAATACACCAGCGTGCCGCCCACCTTGACGTACTTGCTTGCCGTTTCGAGGATGCGGCGCTGAATTGCAGGCAGCTCCTCGAACTCCTTGGGATCCTTGTATTTTATCTCGGGCTTTCTGCGGATGACGCCTAAGCCTGAGCAAGGAACGTCACACAGCACCCTGTCTGCCTGCGGAAGCTCGGTGTTGTAGCGGGTAGCGTCTCCCTGCTTTGCGGTGATGATGCGTATTCCCAGGCGTTCTGCGCCGTCCTCGATGAGTCCCACACGCATATCGTGCAGATCGAGGCTGTACAGGCTGCCGTTGTTGCCCATAAGCTCCGCCATGGTGAAGCTCTTGCCGCCGGGTGCGGCGCACATATCTATTACCGTCTCATTCACCACAGGGCGCAGAGTAAGGCAGCACAGCTGCGAAGAGATATCCTGCACATGGAAAAGTCCCTCCCTGAACGCCTTGCTCTTTTCGATATCGCCTGTCTTTTCAAGCAGGATGCAGTCGTCCAGACCTGCGTATTTCCTTGCCGCTATCTTTTCCTTGTCAAGGCGCTCCAGCAGCTTGTCCGTTGAGGTCTTGAGGGTGTTTACCCTTGCGTACACGGGCGGCTTGCCTACGGAGGCTCTCAGCGCTTTCAGCGTGCGCTCCACATCGTATTCCTCTATCCACTTCTCAACGAGCCATTTCGGGCAGGAATATTCGATGGAAAGCCTGTCCTCACGCTCAACGCCGAGATAGCTTATCTTCTTGCCGTTGCGCACGAAATTCCTCAGCATGCCGTTCACAAAGCCCTGTGCCGAGAACAGCTTCATCTTCTTGCACAGCTTCACGCTCTCGTTCACCGCTGCGCTTTCAGGAACATTATCCATGAAAAGCAGCTGGAAAAGTCCCACACGGAGTATCGCTACAGCCGCCTTATCGAGCTTTTTGAACGGGATGCTGGAGTTCTGCTCTATAACATAGTCAAGCAGCATCCTGCGCTCCGTTACGCCGTAGAAAAGAGCCGCTGCAAACGCCTTGTCACGCTCGCTCAGCTCTGCCTCGGACAGAACGGAGTCCAGCAGGATATTTGAATAGGATTCGCTTTCTTCCATCTTCAGCAGCATCTTCACTGCCGTCATTCTTGCGTCTGCCATGATGTCTTTCCTTTCGTTGTCTTTATCTTCTGCGTCTCGACTGTGAGAGCAGTCTAAGCAGCTGTGTTATCGAAACTATAAGGCTCGCCACATAAGTCATTGCCGCTGCGGAAAGCGTCTTTCTTGCGGCGGGAACCTCGTCTGCATCCAGGATAAAGCTGTCGCGCAGCGTTCTGAGCGCACGGGAGCTTGCGTTGAACTCCACAGGGAGAGTCACCAGCTGAAACAGCACCACGAACGCAAACAGCCATATTCCGATGTTTACCAGCGGCTCAAAGCTGAACAGTATTCCCAGCAGAAAAACATAGATATACACCCTGCTGCCGATGCTTGCAAGCGGCACGATAGCCGTGCGCAGCTTTATGGGCAGATATTCTCTTGCGTGCTGCACAGCGTGACCGCATTCGTGGGCGGCTACTCCGATGGCGGCAAGGGATGTGCTGTCGTAAACGCTGTCCGAAAGCGACACCACATTCGTTTTGGGATTGTAGTTATCCGTCAGATGTCCGCTGATGCGAACTACCGTCACATCATGCAGACCGTTCTCGTCAAGAATGCGCCTTGCCACCTCGCACGCCTGCACGCCCTTGCGGGAATGCTGCTTGCTGTATTTCGCAAAGGTGCTGTTCACCCTCGCAGAGCATATCATGGCGAATATCATCGCCGCAAAGCATAATACATAGGTGAACAGATAGCTGTCGAGCAGAAAGCCTGCACGGTTTCCTGCCGCCGCCATAAGCATTATTGCATTTGACATAGTATCTACCTTTCAATTAGCTTAGCCGAGGGATGCGCCTTTCTCGAGCTTTTTGCCTCTGAGGAATGCATTCACATCCATGCGCTTGCCGCCCTCGGGCTGTATCTCGGTGAGCTGTACGCCGTTGCCATCGCCGCAGGCTACGATGAAACGCTCTGCGTCTGCGATGGTGCCTGCCTCGCCGCTTACGTTCTCCACTATGCGGGACATATACACCTTCATGCGCTTGCCCTCAAGCATAGTGAATGCGCAGGGAGAATCCGACATGGCTCTGATGAGATCATATACCTGCTTTGCAGGCTTTGTGAAGTCAAGCTTAAGCTCTTCCTTGGTTATCATCTTAGCGTAGCAGGTATCGCCCTCCTGAGGAGTGCGTACCGCTGTGCCGTCTGCCAAAGCGTCAAGAGTCTTTACGATGAGAGCCGCGCCGCAGGCAGAGAGTGCGTCATGCAGCTGCGAGCCTGTCATATCCTCGGGGATCTGTACCTCCTCTTTAAGGATCATATCGCCCGTGTCGAGTCCCTCAGCCATGTACATGGTGGTAACTCCGCTGACGGTCTGACCGTCCTCTATAACACGCTGTATGGGCGCTGCACCTCTGTACATGGGCAGCAGCGATGCGTGTACGTTTATGCAGCCGTGCTGCGGCAATTCAAGCACCTCTTTGGGGAGGATCTGACCGTAAGCCACAACAACGATGCACTCGGGAGCGATATCTCTCAGCACCTTCATGGAGGTCTCTGCGTCCTCGCCCTTTCTGAGGCTCATCGGCTGATATACGGGGATATCATGCTTGATCGCGCATTCCTTAACGGGAGTCATCTGTATCTGCTTGCCGCGGTTCTTCGGTCTGTCGGGCTGAGTGAACACCGCAGCCACCTCGTGACCTGCCGCAATGAGAGATTCAAGGCAGGCAAGCGAGAACACGGGAGTTCCCATGAATACTATCTTCATATTACTCTTCCTCCTCTATCCACTCTATCACCTTATCGGAAAAGAGAATGCCGTTAAGGTGGTCTATCTCATGGCAGAACGCTCTTGCGAGCAAGCCTGTGCCTGTGTACTGAACAGGTCGTCCGTAGCGGTTGAGAGCCTTTACAGTCACCTTGTTGGGGCGCTTGACATAACCGTACTTGCCGGGGTAGGACAGGCAGCCCTCGCTGTCGGTCTGCTTTCCTGTCATGCGGGTGATGACGGGATTGATCAGCTCGATCTTGCCGTTATCGTCATCCACATCGATGACCACCACTCTGCGGAGTATGCCCACCTGCGGAGCAGCAAGTCCCACGCCGTTTGCGGCGATCATGGTCTCATACATATCGTCCAGGAGTATCCAGAGCTTTTCATCGAACTCCGTTACCTCTCTGCACTTCTTACGGAGAACATCCTCCCCGAAGCTTACTATTTCACGCTTTGCCATATTTAATTCCTTTCGGTATTTTTATGCAGAAAAAACAGCGCCGTCGGCAAGCAGCGAAGCGGCAGCGGAGCGTTTACTTTCCTCTCGCTCTCCTTTTCTTTGCTTTCCCTCTGCTTTCCTTTTCTTTGCTTTCTCTCTACTCTGCTTTCCTTTACTCTACTCTACTTTTCTTTACTTTACTTTGCGGAATTATGACGTCATGTTTCCGTCAACATTCCGTCCGTTTGCCGCCAAACTTCTGCGGTACTCCTCAACTACCTTAAGTATCGGGCTTTTTGTTGCCAGGCTGTACATCTTATGCAGATCAAGCAGCCAGTATTGCCATTCGATCTCAATGCGCCTGCGTTTCAGCGTACTGAGATAGAACTGCTCCTGTATCTCCTCCGAGGTAAGTATGCCCTCGTATGCCAGATCTGCGTCAAAGAAGCCGTCACGCACAAGCTCATCGATGATCCCGCCTATAGTCTCCTCATCGGGAGCGTCCTTTCCACGGACTCTGCCTGCTATATCCCAGATCACATCGTTGCGGTCAGCCTCACCGTAAGAAATATAATAGCCCTTATCCTTATAGATGAGATCCAGCAAAGCAAGCCACACATCGATCGCGGTACTTCCGTATTTTCTGCGGATATTGCTTGTACGTATTCCTGTGGTCATTCCAAGGGGATGTGAATAATAATCCAGCCCCTGCTTATGTAGTGCCATAAAGCTACCTCCTTTTGTTTTTGAGGTATCTTAGCACATGGATAACTGCAATTTACTGCATAGTAAGCTGTCAGTCAGTAACTATCTTCGCCTTATCGATGAACAGCACTCCGTCAAGGTGGTCAAGCTCGTGGCAGAATGCTCTTGCAAGCAAGCCCTCGCCTGTCATGGTGAACTCCACGCCGTTTCTGTCCTGAGCCTTTACCGTCACCTTTGCGGGACGCTCCACCTCATGCCACTCGCCCGGCAGAGAAAGGCAGCCCTCGTTGCCGTTCTGCACGCCCTCGGTCTCGATTATCTCGGGGTTTATCAGCTCGATAACGCCCTTGCCGTCATGCACATCGATTATCACCGCTCTGCGCAGCATTCCCACCTGAGGAGCCGCAAGACCTGCGCCCTCTGCCTTTGCAAGGGTCTCAGCCATGTCGTCCAGCAGCGTGTGGAGCTTTGCATCGAACGCTGTGACGGGTCTGCACTTCTTGCGCAGGATATCATCACCGTATGTTACTATCTCTCTGAGTGCCATTGTTATTTTCCTTTCATATCATAAGGTCTCGCCGTTCATATCCGCAAAGAAGGATACGTTTCTGAAACGCTCGTCCTTGCCTGCGGCTTTCAGTGAGTTCTCTATCAGCTTTCTGAGCAAGCTGCTGCTGCGGCATTTTATCAGCAGCCTGTAGCGGTATCTGCCGTTTATCTTTGCCGCTGCGCAGGGAGCAGGTCCCAGTAATGCAAGCGGTATCTCCCTTGGGAGAGCCTTTTTCTGTTCCTCCAAGATGCGCACAAAATGCTTTGCGGCATTAGCGCATACGCTGTCTGACAGCGCAGAGAACGTCACCGCCACGATATCGCAATAGGGTGGATACACCATCGCCTCTCGCAGCCTTATCTCCTCCTCATAAAAGGACGGATAATCCTGCCTTGCCGCAAGATTCAGCACATAATGCTCAGGCGTGAAGGTCTGCAGCATTGCTCTGCCCTTTCTGCCGCCTCTGCCTGAACGCCCCACCACCTGAGTTATCAGCGAGAAGGTGCGCTCGTATGCCTTGAAATCCCCTGCGTAGAGGGAGTTGTCTGTCTTTAGAACGCCCACCAGTGTGACGTTCGGGAAATCCAGCCCCTTTGCTATCATCTGCGTGCCTACGATGATGTCGTACTCTCCGTTTGCAAAGGCTCTGAACTTGTTCTCGAATGCGTGCTTTGTGGAGGTGGTGTCTGCGTCCATGCGGAGTATCCTCGCTCTGGGGAATATCGCAGAAAGCTCGTCCTCCACACGCTGAGTGCCTGTTCCTTTCATGCTCATGAACGGACTTGCGCACTTCGGGCAGGTCTTTGCCAGCTTGTGAGAATATCCGCAGTAATGGCAGATAAGGCTGCCGTTCGCCATGTGATAGGTCAGCGGAACTGCGCAGTTGGGGCATTCCGCAGCGCTGCCGCAGGCTGTGCATCTCACACTGGTGTGATAGCCTCGCCTGTTCAGCAGAAGTATGGATTGCTCGCCCCTGTCGAGGTTCGCCTGTATCTCATCGATAAGCGGCATGCTGAACGCCGAATGGTTGCCGTTCTTCTGCTCCTCTTTCATATCGACTATATAAACATCCGGCAGCACGGCGTTGTTGTAGCGCTCGTCCAGCTCAAAAAGGCTGTATCTGCCGATCTGTGCGTTGTAGTAGCTTTCAAGGGAGGGTGTTGCGCTCGCCAACAGCAGGAATGCGTTGTGCGCAAAGCAGCGCTGCTTTGCAGCCTCCCTTGCGTGATAGCGGGGGGCATTCTCGGATTTGTAGCTGCCCTCGCCCTCCTCGTCTATAACGATTATGCCTAAGTTCTGCACGGGAGCAAAAACAGCGCTTCTCGTGCCGATGACTATCTTAGCTTTTCCGCTTTTTATGCGGCGGTATTCATCCGCTCTCTCGCCGAGGGAAAGGCTGCTGTGCAGCACTGCCACCTCTGCGCCGAAGAGCCTGCGGAACTTCCCCACCATCTGCGGCGTGAGGGATATCTCAGGCACCAGCATCATGGCGGATCTTCCCTGTTTCACCGTCTCATGAATCAGCCTTATGAACACCGAGGTCTTGCCGCTGCCCGTGATTCCACGCAGCAGTGCGCACTTCGGCTCAGGCTCGTTCATCAGCGAAAGCAAGCCGTCAAACACCTGCTGCTGCTTTTCCGAGAACACGATATCCGAGGGGCTTTCGCTTGCCTCCTCCGTTGGCTCGGTGCGGAATACTGTCTGCTCGTAAAGCTCCAGCACGCCCTTTTCCACAAGGCGCTTGACTACTGCCTGCGTTACACAGCAGGCATAACACACCTCTTTCACAGAGGCTGTTTCGGAGTCTGCAACGAACTCCGTCACCTGCTTTTGCTTTGGCGTCAGCTTTATCTCCTCGTCCGTTTCTGCAAGGCGCACAAGGCGTGTGGTCTCGTCTCCCACACGGCGTTTCAGTTCCTCATTCTCGGAAACTGCGCCCTTTGAGAGCAGCGTTTTCAGGAGCTTTCCGCCGTCGGGCAGAGTGGATATCAGTTCCGTGCGGGCAAGCCCGTCCGTCTCTTTCAGCTTGCAGAGGAACTCGCTCTCAGCCTCGGTAAGCACGCCGTCAAAATCCTCGTTCACGCTGTAGTGAGTACGCAGCGAAAAGCTCAGACCCGATGGCAGCACCGCCCTGAAAGCGTCGTAATATGTGCAGAAGGTGGTGTCTCTCAGCCACTCGCAGAGCTTTAACAGCTCCTCCGAAAGGCAAGGCTCCTCATCCGCCGCAAACAGCAGCTTTTTGAGCTTGGAGGTATCGCCCTCCTCAATACGGAACACCAGCGCCATGCGGCTCTTGTTGCCCCGTCCGAACGGCACAGCCACTCGCATTCCGCGACGAAGCGTGCCTTTAAGCTCCTCGGGAACCGCATAGCTGTACAGCGTATCAAAGCTGTAGGAGGTGTTCTCCACCGCCACCAGCGCAATAAGCTCGTTCATGTAATATTATTCACCCTTGATCTCGTTAAGTAAGTGGGTACATCTTTCCTTGCGGCACTTCTCCGCTCTGATAACTGCGATGAGGTCATCCACAGCGTCCTCCAGGGCGTCGTTTACGACAAAGCTGTCGTAGTTCACTGCCACGTCTATCTCGTTCCTTGCCTGTGCTGTGCGGCGCTGGATGGTCTCCTCATCCTCTGTGCCGCGCTTTCTCAGGCGGCGCTCAAGCTCCTGCATGGAGGGAGGCAGGATGAACACGAGGCAGCACTCAGGGAACAGCTTGCGGATGTTCATAGCGCCCTCGACTTCTATCTTCAGGATAACATCCTTACCCTCTGCGAGCATATCCTCCACAGCCTTTTTGGGAGTGCCGTAGTAATTGCCGC
>JAZKZL010000111.1:0-4084 GCA_045612645.1 Oscillospiraceae bacterium | reverse complement strand
GCGGCAGCATTGCGGATGTGTTCGGTGGTTGCGTCAGGATGTGTGTCTGCGGCAGCGGATACTGTTGCGGTCGAGAAAGAGTATTCTGTTGCGGCTTCGCAGAGTGTTGAGACAAGTACGGCAGCTAAGCCGAAGAATATCAATATTACAAAGACCCGAAAGCTTACCGATGACATGGTGGTGGAGCAGGGACAGACATTGTATGTACGCAATGGCGGAGTTTTGTATATCGATACAGGCGCGACTCTTACTTTATGCGGCAAGCTGAAGGTTGCTGAGGGTGGCAGTGTGTATGTCAGGGGAGAGCTTGATATGCAGGAAGGCTCGCTTTTCAGCTGCACGGGAAAGACCAAGATACTCAGCAGCGGCAGTATAAAGCTCGGCGGAGAGCTGTGGGTGAATCCTGCAGGTGTGATCAAGGGTGCGGGCTGCATAAGTGTGCTGAATGAATTTGACGATATTCGCTGTAAGGGTACCGTTACGGCGAAGATAGATGCCCCCGAACCTGTTGAGATGGATGGCGTTACATATGTGGGAGGCGTTCTGCTGGTGAATAAGGAGTTTTCGCTGCCAAAGGACTACGGCGATGGTCTGGACAGCGAAGCCTACACAGCTTTTGTGCGGATGAAACGTGCGTCGGGCTATGATATGCGCATAGTGTCGGGATTCCGCTCGTATTCAAAGCAGGAGAGTACATTTAGCTACTGGTGCTCTGTTGATGGTGAGGCTGTAGCTGAGACATATTCTGCTCGTCCGGGTCATTCCGAGCATCAGACAGGACTTGCTATGGATATAACCTCGTTGAAACAATCCTACGGAAAGACAGCGGAGGGCAAATGGCTGGCGCAGAACTGCGTTGATTATGGCTTTATCATCCGTTATCCAAAAGGCAAGACGGATATAACAGGCTATATGTACGAGCCCTGGCATATCCGTTATCTCGGTATAAGCACAGCAAAGCTCGTAAGCGACAGCGGACTTACTTTGGAAGAGTTTCTGGGTGTGGCATAAATCAAAAGGCGGACTTAAAAGTCCGCCTTTGGTGTTCGTATTGTCAATCTCTTGTGAGCAGATCCTCAATGGTGACCGAGAAAACCTTAGCCAGTGAGATAAGCTCGATATCGGTGACAAAGCGCTGACCTGATTCGATTCTCTGTACAGCGTTCTTATCTATATCAAGTCCGATCAGCTGTAGTCTGTCAGCAACTTCACGCTGGGATATTTTTAGCGCCTTACGCAGGGCGGCAACTTTAACGCCAGCTATATTATTTCGTCCATCCTGTGTTCTGTTGTTGAACATGATCTGATACCTCCCGAATTATTACAAAATATTCTAAAATACTTCTTATGGTCTAATTGTATCTCATAATACTCTATTATCTGACATCCACCGCTAGTTTTTAAGGTATTTATAAGCAAAAAAGTAAAGATTATTTAAGTTTGACATCGACCGCAATTGAGTTTGAAATTTGTCTTGTGCCAAACAATGGTTTATTACTTATTGACCTGAAAATGATACTGATTAACTTGTGTTAAAAAAGTAATTGTTATTTAGGTTGTTATTAATTTGCACAAAAAACCGTCTCCTTGTTAAATCATGTTTGTGTCAATGGGGTATCGACATTTGTTGACAGGATTACCGTTGTGTGATATACTAATATATAACTTTGGAAAATTAAGTATTATAGAATTAAGGAGTATAATTATGGTTTGTAAGTATTGCGGTACGCAACTGCCTGATACAGCAAAATTCTGCGCTGCCTGTGGCAATAGTCTGGCAGAGAATCCTGTTTCTGAAAGCGATACAGCTTCCGTGGCTGATCCTGCCACACAATACTATTCCCAGCCTGTGGAGGAGATCGCTGCAGCACAGCAGATGCCCTCGTTTGCCGAAGAGAGCGCTACAGCACAGCAAGTGCCTGAGGTTGATCCTATCGCGGGGTATTCCGCATATGCGCCTTCTGTTGCTAAGAGCAAGAAACCCTTGCTTTTCATCGTTCTTGGCTGCGTGGTTGCGGTGATAGCTATTGTTATAGCGCTGTTCTTTACTAATAAGGCTAGTTTTCTTAAGACTTTCATGGGTGAGGAGGACTACGCGAAGTCCGTGCTGATGGATACTATCGGTAGTGTTGCTTCTGATCCTGCGGTGGTAGAGACTGCGACAAACTCTGTAAGCAGCGTATTTTCAACTGCTGCCGGTGATTATGACACGTCTGTTGAGGCTTCTCTTGCTATGTTGGCAATTGCGAATAATGCCGCAGGCGTTGATGGCGTCACCATGAAGGCGGGTGTTGATGTCCGTCCTTCCGAGGATGTGTATAATGGCCTTGAAGATCTTATCGGCGAAAGCGATGCAGATATCGATGTGGAGATGCTGAAGGCTCTTGTGCAGAAGCTCAACAGCTATGCCTATACCGCCACTGAAAAGACAGGTGCTGAGGATTATCAGTTTGCCATGACATTTGGTGAGGAAAAGTCTCCCTTGTTCAATGTGACTGTATTTTATGGTGCAGATGGTGATATATACATCACATTCCCCGACGCCACTAAGGCGGCACTGGTTGCTGAAGGTCCCGAACTTCCTAAGATCGAGGAGAGCGAGTCGATGGCTCTCGATCTTAAACAGCTTTCTGCCATTGTAAAGCAGCTTGAAGATGTGTTTGACGAGTATTACGAGGATGCTGAGGTCTCCGTAGAGAAAGGCAGCCTGAAGATAGACGGAGCAAAGTTTGATGGCTTGTGTTCTGAGATCATTTTCGAGGCGGATACCATGTACGATATGCTCAGCGACATGATCGATGTGCTTGCCGATAATGAATATATTTGTGATCTGCTGGAGGAGAATATCGAGGATTTCGATTATGAGGATGATTTCATATCTGCTCTGGAGGATTCAATTTATGGTATGGATGATTCCGATGTGGAGTTCTGTTTCAGAGGATATGTAACATCCGCAAATAAGCTCGCAGGTGTTGAACTCAGTTGTTATACTAAGGATGAAGAGATCGTTTTATCCGCTATGAATACTTCTGATTATTTCGCTGCCGGTTTCGTTACTGAGATGAATAATGATTCTGATGCAGAGGTATTCCTTGTTGCTGAAAAGACAGATGCGAAATCAGGCGTAGCTGAGATGAAGATTGCTATCGAAGATGAAATTGATATCAAGCTGAACTTTGAGTACAGCGATCTCGGCACCCACAAGGCATTTGGCAAGGAGACCTATGTAGGTACGTTCAAGCTGCTCATCGATACCGATCTGATTGAATCCTTTATCGGTGATAATGCAGGTGAGCTTGAGTTTGATATCGGCAACGAAAGCTTTGATCTGGAATCTGTTTTTGATGGCGCAGCGCTTGTTGTAAAATCCTCTCCTTCGGGAAAAGGTATCAGATATGATCTGGCGTTTGAGTGCGAGTCGCTCGGATATTACGGCGCTTATATCGCTGCAGAGCCTGCAGGCAAAAAGGTTGCATCCGGCAAATTTGATGGCGATAATGCTATTGATATCGATGATATCGCAGATGATGAGGGTATCGAGTTTGTTGAGCAGGTAGCTACATACTACGCTGAAAAGATCCTTGAGGACGAAG
Source organism: Oscillospiraceae bacterium (assembly GCA_045612645.1). Classification (GTDB taxonomy): domain Bacteria; phylum Bacillota; class Clostridia; order Oscillospirales; family Ruminococcaceae; genus CAG-115. The sequence continues at coordinate 491 of JAZKZL010000111.1, read as the reverse complement.
TTCTTGCTGCTGCCCTTGAGGAGCTTGGCATGGACGATCCCGATGATCTTATCGAGGGCGTGACAGGCGGCTACGATATCGACGAGTACATCGAGCGTTATTACGGCACTGCCGGATATTCAGCTCATACAACAATGACTCATACATGGTGATCCACAGGACGTGCGGCTGCGGCTGCACGTCTTTTTTGTTAAAAGAACAACTTTTTTCAAAAAACTACTTGATTTTATTTATAAATAGTGTTATAATACACATGATAGATTAGGCTAAAGACTGGGGCTCGCCCCGGTCTTTAAGTTTTAATATGGGAAATACTATCGTTATATCAGAACGAAAGGGGTCTTAAAATGGCTTTGGCAAAGGGCTTCAGCACGATCGAGGCTGCTGCGGAGGCTGCGGTACGTCCTATAGTGGAGTCGCACGGCTTTGTTCTCTGGGATGTATGGTTCGCTAAGGAAGGCGCAAAGTGGTATCTGAGAGTATTCATCGAT
>JAZKZL010000110.1:0-2874 GCA_045612645.1 Oscillospiraceae bacterium | reverse complement strand
GCATTTTAAAAGGGGATCAGTGGCAAACGGAATGGTTTTGCACAGCAAAATCGCATTCCCATTAGGGGAATGCGAAATGGAGTTTGCGCCCCGCGTAAGCCGAGCATCGCTCGGCGTCGCTGGCAAATTCCGATTTATATGGAGGTGTTACTACGATAACAGGACTTATACACTCAACAGAATCCTTCGGCACGGTGGATGGCCCCGGAATACGCTTTGTGGTGTTCATGCAGGGATGCCCGCTGCGGTGCAAATACTGCCACAATCCCGATACATGGAGCTTTGACGGCGGCACCGCAATGACCGTGGATGAGATTCTCAGCCAATACGAAAGCTGCAGGGAATTCTACCGCGAGGGCGGAATAACCGTCACGGGCGGCGAACCGCTGATGCAGATAGAGTTCGTAACTGCGCTGTTTGAGGCTGCAAAGGAAAAAGGCATACACACCTGCCTTGATACCTCGGGAATCACCTTTTCCGAGGCTGCACGCCCTGAGTTCGACCGCCTTATAAAGTCCACAGACCTCGTGCTGCTGGATATCAAGCACATCGACGACAAGCAGCACACCGAGCTTACTCAGCACAGCAACCGCAGCGTTCTCGCCTTTGCAGAGTATCTTGCGGAAAACAGAGTGCCAATGTGGATAAGACACGTTGTGGTGCCTGATATCACCACAGATGAGGAGCCGCATTACAGACTGGGGCGCTTTATAGGAGGACTTCGCAGTGTAAAGGCACTGGATGTTCTGCCATATCATGTGATGGGCGTGGCAAAGTACGAAAAACTCTCGCTCCCCTACCCTCTCGAAGGAGTACAGCCTGCCACCGAGGAACAGGCTCTTGCCGCAAAGGCTGCGATACTTCGCGGCATAAAAGAACGGCGTGAGGAAATAAAAAAAGACCTGAGATGATTCTCAGGTCTTTGCTATGTATGTCAGTGGGATCTGAACAGATCGATGAGGATAAGCGCAGGCGGAGCTGCAATAAGGATATCGCCGATAGAAAAATCACGAGTACAGATGGAGATTATGAGGGAAAGCACACAAAGCGCAAGCATCGCAGCGGAGCTTATCAGCGCTTTCTTATCGTTCTTTGAAAGACCGAACCAGCCTGTTACGGCAAAGCCGCCGAGCGTCAGCAGAACGCCGAAGATATTGCCGATAAGACCGAGGAACGTGCCGTTCTCAACATTATGGAAAATAGCAAGGCTGAAGAACCATCCGCCCGATCCCTTTGCAAACAGACCGAAAATAACGCTTGCAGCAGCCACCGCAAAGCACATGATGGAGCCTACTTTTCTCATTCCGCCACTCCTTTTGTTGTTATCACGAAAAACGAGGCGAGTCATAATAGAGGAAAAATTGAAATAATGTCGGCGTAGCCGACCTCAACAACTTCTCACTCCTAACTCCTCACTCCTAACTAAAAAAATGGTGCCGGTAGTGGGGGTCGAACCCACACGGTGTTGCCACCAACGGATTTTGAGTCCGTCACGTCTGCCAATTCCATCATACCGGCGTAATACTTCAATATTCTAACACAAATTCTCCGCTTTGTCAATACTTTTTAATACAGTGCAAATCCTTTTGTGATGATGTATCAGCACTTCTCTGCCACAAAATTATGAAAAATAGTCAGTTTTTTATCACAAAAGTGCTTGATTTTATATACATTTCATGTTAAAATAGGTATAATGTTTTTGGTAAAACGATTACATAACTCGTCGGGAGCGCCCCGACATCATTACAGGAGGAATCTACATGAAGCTTAAAAAGTTACGCACTTCGCTTTCCGCATTTGCTCTGGCGGCTGCTATGCTGCTGACAGGCTGCGTAAAAGCACCCATAGCGACCGAGTCGAATGAATCAACAGAAAACACGACATCCGCTGTGGTCGACACAGATGCACCTGAGGGCAATAACCTTACATCTCTTGAAGTCATCCGACTGATGGGCAACGGTACGAATCTCGGAAACACTCTCGAGGCGTACAACCACGGCGGTTATCTCGCAGGCATGAACCCTGCAGATTTTGAGACAGGCTGGGGTCAGCCCTACACCACTCCCGAAATGATACAGGGAATGAAGGACGCAGGTTTTGATACCATCCGTATCCCTATTGCCTGGACAAACGGCATGAACTTCGAGAGCGGCGATTACACCATCGACGAGCGCCTTATGGCAAGGGTTGAGGAGATCGTGAACTTCGCACTCGACGCAGATATGTATGTAATCATCAACGACCACTGGGACGGCGGCTGGTGGGGCATGTTCGGCTCCGCTGATATGGCTGTCCGCGAGCAGGGCATGGAGCTTTACAAGTCCATGTGGACTCAGATCTCCGAGCGCTTCAAGGATTACTCCTACAAGCTGATCTTCGAGGCAGCAAACGAGGAGCTGGGCGATCGCCTGAACGACAAGGAGGTAACAGGCTCCAAGGGCGTACTGACTCAGAACGAGTGTTACGAAAAGGCTTACGAGATCAACAGCGAATTCGTAAAGCTGGTGCGCTCCACAGGTGGCAACAACGCTGACCGTTTCCTGCTGATCGCAGGCTACAACACCGATATCACAATGACCTGCGACGAGCGCTTCAAGATGCCCGAGGACACAGCCGAGGATAAGCTGCTGCTCTCCGTGCATTACTACACCCCCTGGGATTACTGCGGCACTGACGCCGTTACACAGTGGGGTTCTCCCTCCGACTATGACGAGATGAACAAGCTGTTCGAGCGCCTGAGCAAGTTCTCCGAGGCAGGCTACGGTGTCGTTATCGGCGAATATGCGGTAATGGGCGGCGGTAAAGAGAATGTCACCGACTTCTACAACAACCTGCTGGACAACTGCGATCTTTACGACTTCTGCAAGTCGGGTC
>JAZKZL010000109.1:0-9716 GCA_045612645.1 Oscillospiraceae bacterium | reverse complement strand
GGATGCGAACTCACAAGCGATTCTGTTCACTATTTTGAGGACGAATATCTTTGCTCGGACTGTCTTGACGATTCAACCATTGTCTGCTCTTACTGCGGCGAGCGTATCTGGAGCGACGATAATGCAGGCACAATGAGCATGCCGCTGTGCGATCGCTGCTACGACAACCACTATACTTCCTGTGAGGATTGCGGTCGCATCATCCATCAGGACTATGCGAACTACTACGACGATGACGACTGCCCTTACTGCGACAATTGTTTCAGTCACCGCAATGAAGGCCCTATCCGAGATTACAGCTACAAGCCAGACCCCGAGTTCTACGGTGAGGGCGACCGCTATTTCGGGGTAGAGCTTGAGATAGATGAGGGAGGCAAAATAGGAGACAACGCACAGGCTCTGATTGACCTTGCGAATGTGCTTAACGAGCATATCTACATCAAGTCCGACGGAAGTCTGAACGACGGCATGGAGATTGTTACACATCCTATGACTTTGGACTATCATCGTTCTACTATGCCGTGGGAGCGGCTCTGTGGCAAAGCAATACATCTCCGCTATAAGAGCCACAAAACCACAACCTGCGGACTTCACGTACATGTGAACCGCACAGCATTTGGCGAGACCCGAGAGGAGCAGGATGAAGCTATCTCTCGGGTTTTGTATTTCGTGGAGCACCATTGGGCTGAACTCCTGAAATTCAGTCGCCGCACAGAGTACGCTATGAATAAATGGGCGGCAAGATATGGCTACAAGCACGATCCGAAAGAAATCATGGAGAACGCTAAGAAGGGCGGCAACGGTAGATATGCTTGCGTAAACATTACCAACTGGAACACTATCGAATTCAGAATGTTCCGCGGTACACTCAAAGCGAATACCATCATTGCAACTCTCGAGCTTGTTGACAAGGTGTGCGACCTTGCTCTCTACTTGACGGATAAAGAAATAGCCAATGTCAGCTGGACAACCTTTGTTAAGACCCTCGATATTGTTAAACATAAGGAGCTTATCGCTTATCTGAAGGAAAGACAGCTCTATGTCAATGACCCTATCGACTTTATGGAGGATGATTAATTATGTGTGCTATATTTGGACTTATCGACTATAAGAACTATTTCACGAAGCACCAACGCGAAAAGGTGCTGAAAGTGCTCTCAAAAGAATGCGAGGTCAGAGGTACTGACGCCACTGGATTCGCATATATCCATGATGACAAGTTGAGCGTTTTTAAGAGACCGCTTGCCGCTCATAAGATGAGGCTCCGCCTGCCCTTTGAGAGTAATATCGTTATGGGGCATACTCGCATGGCTACTCAGGGCAATAAGTTTGAGAACTACAACAACCACCCGTTTTCGGGAATGTGTGGTTCGATGCCGTTCGCATTAGCCCACAATGGTGTGCTCCACAACGATGAGAAACTCCGCAAGGAGTTGAAGCTCCCAGCTACAAAAATAGCGACTGACAGCTACATAGCCGTTCAGTTGCTTGAGCAGAATAAGTCCCTCGACTTTGACAGCATCGCACAGATGGCTGAGCAGCTCGAGGGGTCTTTTACTATTACGGTGCTTGATGTGACAGGTAATCTGTACTTTGTCAAGGGAGACAATCCGCTTGCGCTTTACCACTTTGAGCGTGAAGGCTTCTACATCTACGCAAGTACCGCCGCTATACTGGATTGTGCGCTGATAACGCTCGGGCTCGTGACGAAATTCTACACCGAGATTGATGCCAAATGTGGTGACATAATCCGTATTGCTCCTGATGGAGAGCTTACTTCAGCTAAGTTCAACACAACAAAGCTTGATGCACTCGACTATTACTATAGTTACCGCCCCTACTGGTGGACTCATGCCGAGCCTGAGGACTACGCTGAATGGTTAGAGAGCACCGCTGTCAAGGAATTGAAGCAGTTTGCAAGCTACATCGGGGTATCTGAGAAAGACATCGACCTGCTTTTGGAGTACGGCTACACCGTTGATGATGTGGAGGATCTTCTCTATATTCCTGAGGGCGTTGAAACCGCAGTTGAAGAGATACTTTGCGAGTATGCTTACTGCGGGGGTGAATGGTGATGCGGAACTTTGTGTTCGGCTATGCGCGAGTCTCCACAGAACAGCAGAACCTAGACAGGCAGATCGATATGCTTGAAAAGTACGGCGTTGATCACATTTACAACGAGAAGATGACTGGTACAAAGCGCAACCGCCCCGAGCTTGAAAAGCTCCTTGAAAGGCTCACTGAGGGGGACACCGTAGTTGTGGAGTCCCTCTCCCGTCTGGGGAGAAGTACCAAAGACCTCATCTGGCTAATGGAGACATTCAATGGCAGAGGTGTTAATCTTGTTTCCCTGAAAGAATCTATCGACACGACTTCAAGTACTGGAAAGTTGCTGTTTACGCTGATGTCCGCACTGGCTCAGTTTGAGCGTGATGTGTTGGCTGACAGAACAAAGGAAGGTCTTGCTGCTGCGAGAGCAAGAGGGCATAAGGGAGGGAGACCTGCGGCAGACAAAGAGGCTGTGCGCAAAGCTGTTAGGCTCTACAGGACAGGTGAATATACTGTCAAGGAGATAACGGATTTAACTGGTATTAAGAAGACTACACTTTATAAGAATATATAACTGAAACAGGTCTGTAGCTCAAATGCCACAGACCTGTTTGTGTTTATTCATCTTCAATACAAACCGAGATCACTGCACGGCAAACATTGTCTTCACAACTGACATTGAAATGTCCGCTGTATTTTTCAGAAATATCCTTGAGTATCTTCAGTCCATAGCCGCTACTTTGCATTGGGTCAAGAAGCTTTTTGCCGCTCATATCGGTGGGGTTCTCGGTGCTGATAACTATATGCCCTTGCTTATTCTGACCGAACAGCTTTATGTATCTATCATTCTCAGGGAGCGTTTTATTTGCGTTGATCGAATTATCCAGCAGATTTGAAAAGATACTGCACAAATGTACCTGCTCTATATTCCCTGTATTCTCAACAGTTATATCTACTTCGAAGTTGATATCATTATCAGCGCAGATCCGCTGCTTCTGATGAAGCACCGCATTAATCACAGGTATAGCACAATATTGATATTCCGCTGTTGCATCAAGATTTTTTTCGATGCCGCTGAGTAGTTCCTGTGCCTCAGCATAATCTTCTGTTTCAACAAGACGTTTTACGCTGATCAACTGATTCTTGATATCATGCCTTATCTTAGCAATCTCATAACGCTTGCTCTCAATGCTCTGGTAATGCTCCTGTTCAATGCTGTAAGCGTACTCCATACGTTCAAGCTCCAGCTTTAACTGATGGTTCTTCTCGATATCAGATAGATAGAAGAGAAATATGCAATCAATAATTACAAGCAATACAAAGCCTACCAGCGAAAACGTAGTGATAGAAATGCCTGCCCAGCTTTTTGAAGAAACTGTCTGATACATCATGCAAAGTATTACAATAGCCTGTCCTACAGGAAACAGTACATATACTCCGTTTACTCCATTAAATTTCTCCTTATTTACTATTCTGCTCCATAGCTTGTAATAAATATACTTCACAGGAATAGCTACAAGTGCATATACCAATGTGGCAATAACACGATTCTGTGTATACAACTGAAGATCAACAGACATAAACTCAGGATTTACCAGTTGTATCACAAGGCTGACAGAAAGGTCAAATATGAAATCAATTACCTGATTAATGATAAAGAACAGCATAGTCAGTAATTTTCTGTCCTTCATCAGCAATGGTGCAATAAGTATAGACATCAGCACGCTTGATGCAGGCTTATAATCTGAAAATGGCGGTCCTAGTGCTGATAACGTCATGGGTATCAGCGTCCACACAATATATAATATCAGCATATATAGCTTAGATGGGATCCGTGGTGTAAAGCACTTTGCACTTATCCAGATAGGTATGAAATTATTCAAAGAGGCTATTGCCCACCACAGCCAAAAATAAATATCCAACTCAATTCATCTCCTTGGTGTAATTTACTTTTTCTCAAGATAATTGAGAAATCTATTTCGGGTATCATTTGAGTAGGGGCGGCTTATGGGGATAAGTGTATTATATTTTAGATGAATACCCTCGGAATCTATCTTCCTTATCTTCTCCATATTTACCACAAAGCTTTTATGACACTTGACGAACTGCCCTGACAACATTTCCTCATAATCGGACAGCTTACCCTGAACGGTATATACTTTCCCGTCATCAGCGTAGATGCTGACATAATGCTTATTGGATTCAAGATACATTATCTCGCTTTCATCAAGCGAAACGATAATCCCACGCTGCTGAAAATGCAGTTTATTTTTTTCGTGATTGCTGTCTTTTTTGTTCAATGCGTTCAGCAGATATTCTTTCTGTATAGGCTTAGTGAGAAATGCAGTGATATTTGCGTGCCTGAAAAATACATCCTGAACAAATTTCTCCGTATATGCCGTAATGAAGATCACCTTTATTTCAGGAGCGACCTCATACAGTATATCAGCATAGTCCATACCGTTCTTATCACTGTCAAGATCTATATCCATCAGAACGACATCAGGCTTATTCCCTTTTTCTATCTCATCAAAAATGAACTGCGGCGAGGTGCATACATGTAAATCGTGATCGGATAACAGTTCACTGAATTCTTCCCGAAACGCATTCACTTGTACTATGTCATTGTCACAAAATATGATCTTCATTCATATTCCCCTTTTTCTAAAATAAACAAGTTGATTATATCATAACAAAATCATTTTTTCAAGACACGAATCACAACTCATCCGACAAATGCAAAAAATGCATATTCAAATACATTTTTTGCATAACGCATTGAGAAAAGTATTTAAATATAATACAATGAAAAATATACATTGCACCTAAGACAGTAAATACCAAAAAGTAAGAGCAAGCCATAATGACTTGCTCGATATATCATAAATTATAACAATTTGCGAAAGATGTTTTTTATATATTTGACACAAACAATTATACGACTTTTTATGAAAAAAATCAAGTTATACTGTTTATTTCAGCGTCTATATCGTAAAATCACAAGGCGTACTTCTTGAAAGATGACAGCTTTTTGTATAATAGCCGTCAAAAAAGTGGTCAATACAGGAGGAGAATATGCCGAAACGAGGAGAGAACATCTACAAAAGAAAGGACGGACGATGGGAAGGTCGATATAAGTCGGGAACGCATTTAGACGGAAATGCAAAATATATTTCCGTATACGGAAGTTCCTACTCTGAGGCTAAGGAGAAGCTGAAGTTGATATCTCAAAATCAAATTCGTTCGCCTCGTTGTTCAATGACAGTAAAAGAAATGTGTCAAGCCTGGCTCCATAGCATCGAATATACAATAAAATCTTCAACTGCAGCTAATTATAGAATGAAATTGGAAAAACACATTTATCCTCACTTAGGTGCATTAAGGTATGATATGCTCACAGATGAGCATATAAAGAGGCTTATAGAATATCTTATCAATACCGGAGCGTCAGCAAAATATACTTCAGACATACTTTCACTTCTTAAAAGCGTAGCAAAATATGCTTATAAAAAGTATAATTATCCAAATACGATTGCAAATGTTGATTATCCCAAAAACAGTCTCACAAAATCAAAAGCAATATTATCTGAAACTGACTTGAACAAACTGATTTGCGAGGTAAATTATGATACTGACCTTACAAAACTTGGAATTCTCATAAGCATATATACCGGTATACGCATAGGAGAACTGTGTGCGCTGAAATGGTCGGATATTGATTTTGAAAGTAATGCATTAAGCATAAACCGAACCGTCCAGCGTATAAACAACCCAAATGGACAAGGCACAAGAATAGAATTTTTGCCACCCAAAAGCAGATCATCTGTACGAATGATACCCATACCTGATTTTCTGATAACACGGTTGGCTGAATTCATCAGTAACGATGAATTTTTTATCCTTTCCAATAGTGATAAGTGCATTGAACCAAGAACAATGCAATATCGATTTAAAAGCATACTAAAAAAAGCCGGTGTGCCATCGGTAAACTTTCACATTTTAAGGCACACTTTTGCCACGAATTGTCTGAGATTGGGATTTGATATAAAAACACTATCTGAAATACTGGGACATTCCTCGGTACAGATAACTATGAACTGTTATATTCATTCGTCTTTGGAAAGAAAAAGACAATGTATGCTATTGATAAAAGAATTCGATAAGCCGTCAGAATTATTGTCAGCAAAACAATAAAGCGTGTCATTATGCAGTTTTAAAAACATCTTTCGCAAATTGTTATAATTTGCGAAAAACAAGCGCACCTCAATAATTAATATACCACATAAACCAGGAGAAAAAACATGTATTCGTTAACAACACCACAACAGAACATCTGGAATTTACAGAAATTTTACGAAAACACAAGCATCAGCAATCTTTGCGGTGCTATATTCTACAACGAAAAACTCGATTCGGATATCCTCGCACAAGCAATAAACAAGGAGATCGAGCTTCAGGCGGGTCTGCGCCTGCGATTCAGGGAGGAAAACGGTGCCGCTGTGCAGTACATAGCGGATTATACTCCTGTGGAGATACCTGTACTCCGCTTTGCAAGCCGCGAGGAATTCGAGCAGTACGCCGAAAGCTATGCCCGTCAGCCGATAGGTCTTATCGAAACGCAGATGCACCGCTTCTCCGTCTTTGAGGTTGACGGAATTTCGGGCGTTATCGTGGCGTCGAGCCATCTGGTTTCTGATGCGTGGACATTCAGCCTCTACGCTAAAGAGGTCTCCGCTTACTATAACGCTATCGCAAATGGCGAGGACATCACTGATACAGAGCGCACCTACGCCGATTACATCAAGGCTGAACAGAAATACTTCACCTCTGACAGATATGCAAAGGATAAGGCATACTGGGAGGAGAAATACTCTGCAAAGCCCGAAAACTGCCCTATACGATTTATGGCAATGCCTGTAAGCGTACCCACTGCGGACAGATACAGCAAGATCATTTCAGCAAAGCAGACTGCGGCTATCAATGAATTTTGCGATAACAGCGGAGTATCACAGGCGGTGCTGTTTGAGGCAGCTATGATGCTGTATCTCTCCCGTATCAACGAGGAGAACAGCACAGTAACGCTTGGCGTACCTGTCCTTAACAGAACCAATGTCAAGGAAAAATCCATCGCAGGAATGTTCATTTCTACCACGCCGCTGACAGTAGCTGTATCCAGAGAGGATGCGGCAGCTTTGCTGTGTCAGAATATTACTGACGCACACAAATCTTTGTTCCGTCATCAGAAATATCCGTATAGCCACATTCTGCAGAGCATCCGCGAAAAGCAGGATTTCACGGGAAATCTCTATGATGTAATGGTCAGCTTCCAGAATGCAAAGACCGATACAGGTGCTACAACAAAGTGGTACACCAACGGTTACAGCGAGGTGCCTCTTGCGCTGCACATTGACAACCGTGACAGTGCCGACAGCTACACTATGACTATCGACTATCAGACAGAGGTGTTCCGCAGCTGTGATGAAGTCGCTATGCTTGCGGAGAGAATTCTCCACATCATCGGCCAGATGATCGCAGACAGCGAAAAAGCAATAAAGGATTTCAGCATAATCCCAGAGGCAGAATACGACCTTGTTATCAACAAATTCAACGATACAGCCATCGATTATCCCAGGGAGAAGTGCGTCCACGAGCTGTTTTCAGAGCAGGTTGCCAAAACTCCAGACAAGATCGCACTTGTATTTGAGGACAAGCAGTTTACATACAAGCAGCTTGATGAGATGTCTAACTCCCTTGCGCATTATCTGCGAGAAAAGGGTGTCAAGCCAAATGATGTTGTGCCGATAATCGCAAAAAGGAGCTGGCATATTATCGTGGCAATGTTGGGTATTCTTAAGGCTGGCGGTGCATACATGCCTGTTGATATCTCCTATCCAACGGACAGAGTTGCATATATGCTTAAGGAATCTAAAGCTAATATTGCACTTGTTTACGAATGTGACAATTTGTTTGACATCTCCACCATTGATTTGGCAGGATTTGACTTCTGCTCCAATACAGAGCCTATTTCTTGTGTGAACACTACCGACGATCTGTGCTATGTTCTATTTACATCAGGTTCAACAGGAAAGCCTAAAGCAGCAATGGTTGCACACTATAATCTGAACAACTTCACGAATAATAATAATAATCCGTACCAGTGCAATATGGTCGGTCGATGCAATACTGTGCTTGCTGTTACAACATTTGTTTTTGATATATCTGTTTTCGAAATATATCTTTCGTTTGTAAATGGATTAAAAGTCATTTTGACAAATGACGAGGAAAACATCTCTGCTGAAAAGCTTGCCAAACTAATAATAAAGTACGATATTGATGTTATACACAGTACACCCACGAAATTATTGACTTTCCTTGAAAATGCTGACTTCCAAAGGGCGGCAAGGCGAATTAAAATGATGATGGTTGGTGCAGAGGTGTTTACGCAGGAGATATACAACACAATCTCCAAGTATACTGATGCAACTATCTATAATGGTTATGGACCTACTGAAACCACAATAGGTGTATCATTTAAGAGAATAAATAATAAAATTCCATGCGTCCACGAGCTGTTTTCAGAGCAGGTTGCCAAAACTCCCGACAAGATCGCACTTGTGTTTGAGGACAAGCAGTTTACTTATAAGCAGCTTGACGAGATGTCCAATTCCCTTGCGCATTATCTGCGTGAAAAGGGCGTTAAACCTAACGATGTTGTGCCGATAATCGCAAAAAGGAGCTGGCACATTATCGTGGCAATGTTGGGTATTCTTAAGGCTGGCGGTGCATTCTTTTTGTTGGATTACAAATATCCATCTGAAAGAATCAATTATCTCGTTGAAGAAGTGAAAGCCAAAATTGTACTGAGTTACGGTTGCGGTACCAGTAAATTTGTTGATATTACTGATATCAGCCTTGAACATATATCACCCATTTTCAATGTGAATTCCAAAGATGATTTAACTTGTGTTATTCATACATCTGGTTCTACAGGTAAACCTAAAGCGGCTTCTCTTACGCATAATAACCTTTACAATTACATTGGATATGCAGAAAAATTCTTTTTAGGAACATCGCAGGCTATTGCTACCACGACAGTAACGTTTGACGCATTTGTTCTTGAAACGATTGTTGCATTATGCAACAGTACAACAGTAATATTGTTGAATGAAGAGCAAATTACAAAACAAGCGGAGTTTGAGTGTATAACCGAAAAATATCGGAACAGCTTTATGTTCCACACGCCCACAAAGCTGTTGAGTTATATCCGCAATTCAAATAGCGGTGCATTCCTCAAGTGTGTAAAATCGTTTGTTCTTGGTGGAGAAGTATTTAGTGAGGAACTATATTCGAATATATCCTCTTATAATAGTGATTGTAATATCTATAATATTTATGGTCCTACCGAAACGACAATCTGTGCTACAGTAGATGATGTAGAAAATATCGACATTACCATTGGCAAGCCCATCGCAAACACCCAAATCTATATCCTCGACCCAAACAGAAAGCCCCTGCCCATTGGCGTAGCAGGCGAGCTGTGCATTTCAGGCGACGGCGTAGGCAAGGGTTATCTGAACAGACCTGAACTGACAGCCGAAAAGTTCATACCCAATCCCTTTATTGAGGGCAAGACCATGTATTGCACAGGCGACCTTGCACGTTGGAGA
>JAZKZL010000108.1:0-4893 GCA_045612645.1 Oscillospiraceae bacterium | reverse complement strand
GATGCGGGCAACGCCTCCCTGTAAACGAAAGCAGATTCGTTATTGCTTCAAAGCTGTTGATAAACAGCTGTGGTTTCAGAATGCTCCTTGATGGGCTGAACACATTCTCATACTCGTTCTTTTTGCCTTGCACGATATCAGAAAGCAGCATCGCCGAAAGCACTGCTCCCGTCATGCCCCACTTGTTGAACCCTGTTGCGGTTAAAAGCCGCGTTGTCCTGTCGGAATACTGCCCGATATACGGCATCTCGTCAAGGCTCATGCAGTCCTGCGCCGCCCAGTGGCAATACTCCTTTGAGTGAGGATAATACTGCTTGGCGAAATTCCGCAGCTCCGCCCAATTGCCGCCCTGTTTGCCCGTGCGATGACCACCTCCGCCGAGAAGCAGATATTTTCCATAATTGCGGAACGATAGTCCTGTTTTGTTCTCGTCCACATACATACCGTTCACATCCTGTGCGTTTTCGAGTGCAAACACATATGAGCGGTGTTGGTAGAGCTTGAGAAAATAACTGCCATGCTTGTTGATAAACGGAAAATGCGTTGCGGCTATCACCGTTTTTGCATGGATATTTCCCCCGTTAGTGACCGCCGTATTTCCACGCATTTCCTGCACAAAGGTGTTCTCGTATATTGGGAGATTCTCCGCAACAGCTGAGAGGAATTTCAGCGGATGGAATTGTGCCTGATCGGGAAACATCACCGCCCCCGCCGTCTTAAACGGCAACGGCATCTTTTCCCGAAGCTCCGCAGGAAAGCCGAGTTTCAAAAGTGCAGTCATCTCCTGCTCTAACGCGCCCCTGTCATCGACAGAGTAGATAAAGTTATCCTTGTGCTCGTAGTCGCAGTCAATTATATTGCAGAGTTCCGCGTACTTTGCAAGGGCAAGACGATTTGCTTCAAGATATTTTCGCGCGGTTTCTGCTCCGCAGCTTTTCAGCAGCTTGTGGTAGATAAGCCCATGCTGAAATGTGATCTTAGCTGTTGTATGTCCCGTTGTACCGTCGCAGATGCGCCGTTTTTCCGCAAGAATACAATCTACTCCATTCTGCTTCAGAAAATATGCTGTCAGAATACCTGTGATACCTCCGCCGATGATGAGTACATCCGTTTTCCTGTTTCCGTCAAGCTTTGGGAAGCTTGGCATCTGAACACTTTTTTGCCAGATCGACTCCATAATTTCTCCTATCTGAAACGCCGCCCGATATTTTTCGGACGGCGTTGGTTCTTTTTGCTCTACAAGTCCGCAGCGGTCAGGTCATTGTCCTTGAATGGATTTGATCTTCTCTACATACTGCCGCATTTCCGCTTTGGACGAAACATTATGTGTGCCGCTGATGATCTCCTGTTTCTTCTCTTCGGAAAGCAATGCGAATTTCTGCATGGCTTCGGGATTCATTGCAAGAGCCATGGCAAGTCCTACGGGCATTTCGTTTTTCTCCATATTCACCTCAGCTGAAAGAAGGCGGTGTGACATCTGTTTTCGGAAACGGCGTGTTGGCAGGCGACGGCTCGGACATGCTGAAATACATCCTTGCAGCCTTAGTCGTGCCAAAATCACGGTTTGAGCCGCTGTTCTGTACCTTGTTGAATGCCTCACGGAACATTGCATTGTGGGCTTCCTCGCGGTTCAGCAGGAAATCAATTGTCTCACGAACCATTTTGTCCTCGATCTGACGATAGAGATACTCGTACACGACCTTTGCTCTCTGTTCTGATGCGATGTTGGAAAGCAGATCGGCACAGAGATCGCCCGTCACCGAAACGTAATCCCCCGTCCATGAATAGCCTGAAGCGTTGATAAGTCCAGGATTCAAACCCATCAGTACATGGGTCTGTATTTCTCCTGACGGCACTGCGGCAGCATCCACATCATGGCCGTTGAGCATATTAATGGTCTGAGCTACCATTTCCATATGACCAAGCTCCTCAGCGGCAATATCAAGGAATAAGTCCTTGATCTCGGGATCCTTGATACGAAAGCTCTGGGACATATACTGCATAGCGGCTTTCAGTTCACCGTTTGCACCGCCCAACTGCTCCTGCAGAAGTGCTGCGTACTGCGGATTAGGTTTTTCCACCGATACGGGATGGAACAGCAATTTTTCATGTTTGAACATAGAATCGACCTTCCTTTCGGGATCAGTAATGCAATAGCAATATTCAATATATGTGCTATTATGCCCACAAATTTTCACTTTATCCTAATTATATCAAGTCTGTTGATAGGTAAATATGTCGGCTGTAATATTGAAATCCACTCAGAAATATGCTGCAATGATCACAGTGCATTTAATTGAAAGGAATGAAGATCATGTTCACATCTCCCAATCTCACCCAAGTAGTTGAATTGCGAATTGGCAATATAAAATGATTTCAGTTATATATTATAACTATGTAGCTATATAAGCTACCCGATTAATTATCGGATCATAGAACGTTCCCCTGAGCGTAACTGCTCAGGGGATTTTCTGTTTGAGGAGGAAATCATGGCACAAAAATTCAACAACCAGCACTATTGTACCAAAGGTATCTCAGAGCGGCTTCCCATCATGACGCAGGTTATCTTATGGGAGCTTATTCAGTCCATGGAGGTCGAGGAGCAGGATTACCTGCAGGTATTCACTCTGTCTGTCGAGAACGGACAGCAGAAGATACTTCACGAGCAGGAATGTCCAGAATACTCTGCAGAGCACCTCTTTCCATCAACCAATCCTATTGAGGGCAAGATCTTCGTCATCGACGACGAGACCCATTCCACCATGCTTTTTGCTGAAGAATACTGATTTTAGGAGGATTACAAAATGCAAAACGACATCATTTTCTGCGACCGCTGCGGATGCGAACTCACAAGCGATTCTGTTCACTATTTTGAGGACGAATATCTTTGCTCGGACTGTCTTGACGATTCAACCATTGTCTGCTCTTACTGCGGCGAGCGTATCTGGAGCGACGACAACGCAGGCACCATGAGCATGCCGCTGTGCGACCATTGCTACGACAACCACTACACTTCCTGCGAAGACTGCGGACGCATCATTCATCAGGACTACGCAAATTACTACGATGACGATGACTGTCCTTACTGCGACAACTGTTTCAGCCACCGCAATGAGGGACCTATCCGAGATTACAGCTACAAGCCTGACCCCGAGTTCTTTGGTGAGGGTGACCGCTATTTCGGTGTGGAGCTTGAAATCGATGAGGGTGGCAAAATCGGAGACAACGCCCAGGCTCTCATCGACCTTGCGAATGTGCTGTCTGAGCACATCTACATCAAGTCCGACGGAAGTCTGAATGACGGCATGGAGATAGTAACGCATCCGATGAGCCTTGACTATCATCGTGTGGATATGCCGTGGGAGAGAATTTGTAACGAAGCGATTCATCTCCACTATCAGAGCCACAAGACAACCACCTGTGGCTTGCACATTCATGTCAACCGCACTACATTTGGTGACACCCGAGAGGAGCAGGATGAGTGCATCTCTCGGGGACTTTATTTTGTGGAGCACCACTGGGCAGAGTTGCTTAAATTCAGCCGCCGCACCGAGTACACCATGAATAAGTGGGCGGCAAGATACGGTTACAAGCATGATCCCAAAGCAATTCTGGATAGTGCAAAGAAAGGATGTAATGGTCGCTATGCATGCGTGAATATCACTAACTGGAGCACGATAGAGTTCAGGATGTTCAAAGGTACGCTGAAGGTCAACACGATCATCGCCACGCTGGAGCTAGTCAACAAAATTTGTGACCTTGCTCTGTATCTTACTGACGAGGAGATTGCGGGAATTAGCTGGACAAGCTTTGTTAAATCGCTTAATGAAGACGACCACGGCGAGCTGATAACTTACCTCAAAGAGCGTCAGCTTTATGTGAACGATCCTATTCAATTCAAGGAGGACGAGTGATATGTGTGCTATATTCGGGCTTATCGACTACCAAAACTTCTTTACCAAATACCAACGCGAGAAGGTGCTGAAAGTTCTCTCAAAGGAGTGCGAGGTCAGAGGCACTGATGCTACTGGCTTCGCTTACATTCATGATGGTAGGTTGAGCATTTTCAAGCGACCGCTTGCCGCTCATAAGGTAAGGCTTCACCTACCATTCGAGAGCAATATCGTTATGGGACATACCCGAATGGCAACTCAGGGCAACAAGTTTGAGAACTACAATAACCATCCGTTTTCAGGAATGTGTGGCTCAATGCCGTTTGCCCTTGCGCATAATGGCGTACTCCACAACGATGAAAAGCTCCGCAGGGAGCTGAAACTGCCTGCAACAAAGATTGCAACTGACAGCTACATAGCCGTACAGTTGCTTGAACAGAAAGACACCCTCGACATTGATTCCATCGCACAGATGGCTGAACAGCTCGAGGGGTCTTTTACTATTACGGTGCTTGATGTGGCTAGGAACCTATACTTCATCAAGGGGGATAATCCGCTTGCTCTTTACCACTTTGAGCGTGAAGGCTTCTACATCTATGCAAGCACTGCAGCTATCCTTGATTGTGCGCTGATAACACTCGGGCTTGTGACGAAATTCTACACCGAAATCGACGCTAAGTGCGGAGATATCCTGAGGGTATCTCCTGATGGTGAGCTTACATCTGCAAGATTCAATACAGCGAAACTGGATGCGCTTGACTATTATTACAGTTATCGCCCATACTGGTGGACACACGCCGAGCCAGAGGATTATGCCGACTGGTTGGAGAGTGCCGCTGTCAAAGAGTTGAAGCAGTTCGCAAGCTACATCGGAATATCTGAAAAGGACATAGACCTTTTGCTCGAATACGGCTACACCGTCGATGATGTAGAGGACTTACTCTATATCCCCGAAGGCGTTGAAACCGCTGTCGAGGAGATACTTTGCGAGTATGCCTAC
>JAZKZL010000107.1:0-14938 GCA_045612645.1 Oscillospiraceae bacterium | reverse complement strand
GCTTACGTCAAGACCTACGCACGCGCTTACTACCTCGTTAGCGGGAGCCTTCCATACGCCTCTTGCGTTGTCGGTTCTTGCATAGATACCTGCAACGGAGCCGGAGGGAGGAACTGCTGCTGTATTCTTGGTAAGAGGATCAAATACCTTTACCCAGGGATGATACATAGCTGCACTTGCGGAGTCAAAGATGTTTCTGTGGTTGAGGATATCATCAACTGCTGTTACATCTCTTGCAATGTCAAGAATAGCAAATCTGCTGCCCATATTCTCGCAGTGAGAGATGAGGCTCATCTGTACATTTGCGTCTGTAACGCCGGGAACAGCCATGATGCTTACAACATTGTTGTCGATAAAGGACTGGATACCTGTGCGGTTGCCGGGACCCTTATCCTCGCCGATGAAGTCAGCTGCGCTGAGCGCTGCCGCTGTACCGTTTGTACCGCCGAACAGGTTGATGACTACCTCTCCGCCCTGCTTGTTGCCTGTGAACAGCTCATAAACGGATACGGGAGTCTCAGGAACGTTGACACTTGCAACTACAAGATCACTCTTAGCGAGCTTCTGAGTAATGAAGTCAGCGGAGTTTGTGTTGAGAGAAACGTACTGATACTGCTCGATCTGACCATCGTATGCGATCTCGATATCAGCCTCCAGAGTGGAGATGGTCTTCTTGGGAACGAGTGTTGTATCAACAACGCTCTCCTCAAACGCATCACGCAGAGTGATCATGTCGCCGTCAATGGAAGTGATCACGTTTTCAACGTACTTCTTGCCATCGGAGAAGGCGATGAGATCGCCTGCTGTAAGGCCGGAAGCGTTCTTAACCTGATACTTTGTAACATTGCCGTTGTTGTTTATAGCAAGGATCTGTGTCTTGAACTTGCTGGAGGGAACGACCTTGAGGCTGATCTTGTTGCCCCATGCGCCGGGATCCTTAGCGTAGATTACAACTGGAGCGGATTCAGCATCTTCAACATTGCCGGCATAAGCTGCATCGGAAGGAACTACACGCTTGATATAGCAGCGTGCGCCGCCGTTTGCGAAGAACTGATTTACGGAGTAAGCAAGATAGCGGTACTCGCCGAACTCAAGCTCGGAAAGGTATCCGCCGAACACTCTTACAAACTCAGAGAAGTTTGTAATGAGAACGGGTGCACCGTCCTTGGGACCCTTTTCAGCAACGCCGATAAAGCCTGCTGTGCTGGTGCTTACGCCTTCCATAGGAACGGAACCTGAATCGAATTCCTCAACATAAACGCCCGGAGATAAATATTCTGCCATTTTTTTGATCTAACGCCTGATATCGACGTTAAACCTGTTCACCCCTTTCAGAAGTATTTAAAATTTCACTTAAGTCAATTTGTCCGCTGTAGATCGCTTTCAGAAGCGACTTTGAATAGAAATCCATTGTCAGCATATTGTAGGCGAGCGTCCTGCGGATCAGATCGGACGCTTCCGAGGTGTTGCTCTTTACGAGCGATGCGGGAAGAAGCCCGTAGGTCTTGAACATTATCTGTCCACGGCCAGCACCATCGGAAAGATTTATTTCAAAGCTGCCGATCTTGATGATGTAATTTATCTTCAGAAGCAACTCAGAAATACTGTTGATCAAGTCCTCCTCTGCTTTTGCAGGGAGAACGGAGTAGTAAGAGAACACTTCGTCGTCTTCCAGCTTAAGGAAAGAGGTCCATGATGTGTTTTCTCCGTCTACGTCAAGCTTGAATGAGTCCTCGCCCTCGAGGTATCTCCAGCCGTACTCGTCAAGTACGGTCTTTATCAGCGTCTTCATAGTTGTCATCCTCCTGTTCATCGATGTCGTACATTTCTTCTTCGTCATCGCTGCGTCTTCTCAGCAGAAAATCAAAGTAGCTGTCGTCACGGTCGATGTTGTTTTGGTTCAAAGCATTGATCCTGCTGCGTATATGCAGTTCAGTCTTCAGTCGCATCTGCTCGCTCCTGCGAGCGGTAGATTCTGCGATATCCGCTATGTGGTCAAGCTCAGTCTCCTGATTTTCGCCTGCAACATCCTTCAGTGATCTTGCGGCCTTGGCGATCTCCTTGTCGGGAAGAGCGGTCAGCCTTGACAGCTTGTCAGTGATAAGCCCCTTGCTCTCCATGTCGAATTTGTCATCGGTCGCAGAATAACGCACCATATCGGTCGTAAGACGTTTGTCTACCGCTTCGGTCTTTACGTTAAATGTCTGATGTGGCCTTGTCAGGGAAAGATCTGAATTCATGTGGGTATGCGTCGAACGGTAATGTCTTATAGGATCATCGTGATACATCTCGCGTCCTTTGGGGTTTACTGTGATGACGGTTTCGTCTGTTTCGGCGTCATATCCGATATATGCGGTGTCGATGTCGTTCATGTTTATTTTCGCAGAAAACTCGGTCGCAACATCTTCGGGAGCTCCCGTAAGTTCGGGAGAGAAGTCCCTTATCGTGGTATTCCTGACATAATCGGAACGTTTTCGAGCACTGTTCCTCAGCTGTTTGAGCAAAGCGGAATTGCTTTCTGACTGGGTGGATTCAGTGTCCTTTCTCTTGTCAGTGTTTTTCTGCTTTTGGTCAGATTTTGCATAAGAAATTCTTTCCATTTTTCCTCTTTTCTTATACAGTCGACTACCTGAAATTAGGCGTATAATCTTGAAATAATTATATCATGAAAACGGAATTCTTGTAAAGTCGATTTGTCATTGTGTTGACATAGAAATGTCAACAATGTTTTTTCTGCAGGTTTGTTTAAAGTGATGTTTTTGGTCGGAATACGTTTTTTTACTTTTATTTTGTAGACGATTATTTTAAAAAATGCTATAATACGGGTAATTATATAATCAATGAATATCATTTATTGACATGATAACCGAACGGAGGAACCGACATGAGCTTTCAGACTGAATACAAATTCATACTTCCCAAGGGGTATATCGATCCTGACGGAGTTGTCCATAATGAGGGTGTTATGAGACTTGCTACGGCGGCAGATGAAATAATTCCGCTTAAGGATCCAAGAGTTCAGCAGAACCCGGGATATCTCACGATAATCCTGCTCTCCAGAGTCATTGTCAGCCTTGGTAGCCTGCCTATTGTTGACACGAGAGTGGTAGAAAAGCTGTTCACTGCCGATCTTGCATTTCTGCAGAGCTTTTATCAGGAGATAAACGGAGCTTCTGTTCCGGAAATAAGCTGTGTATGTCCTCAGTGCGGAAGACAGTTCCGTGCACCTGTTGTTTTTGAGTGATGAGGTGATCCTATGATAAAAGGATATCCTGCCGATAAGATCTACGAGGAAGTTGCGTTTATCGCATACTATTTCCACTGGTCGTATGAATCTATTATGAATATGGAGCATGAGGAGCGTCTTCGCTGGTGTGCAGAGATCTCCAAGATCAACAAGCGCCTTAACGGCGAGAATGAAAAGAAGAACATCTTTGATGTGACATAAGGAGAGAGCGTTTTGGATAAGAAAATGCACGATATGTTCATTAAGAACAGGTATCCGTATCCGGGATACAATTTCTGTATGTTTCTTGACGGAGTGAAGATCGGCTTTAAATCCATAAGCGGACTGACGCTGACAAAAGATAAGTTCGAGCCGTTCCATGAAGGCGGCGACAACAATAATATACATATCCATCGCGACAGCAGAACCGAAGCAAATCGGCTTGTGCTGACCAAGGGGCTGGGCTTTTTCAATCCTGCAAAATTCCTGCCCAAGATCCATGTTATGCTTCTGCTTGTTTATGACGCAGATATGAAGAAACCGATTCATGCGTATGCGTTTTCTCCGGGATATGTGGAAAATATTTCAGTGTCGGATTTCAATGCGACCGAGTCTTCTGTGATAATCGATACCATAGAGATATTATATGATTTTGCTATAGAGATCGACCTTACGGGAAGAACCACTCCCGTGATGTATGCGCAGATGATGGCAGCCGAAGCAGAGGAAGCTGCATATTCGCTGGACCGTCAGAACCGCACGGTAAGTGAAATAGCACGCCACAATGCCGAGGTGCGCATGAACAAACGGAAAAAGACAGCGCCGCACGATGAAAGTGTGACGGATTCTATAGAATACTGAGAGGTAAAACGATGGCAAAGTACAGCTACCAGCAGCTGAAAAGTAAATATAACGGCTTTATTGATGGCTGTGCCGAGATCGACATCGAAGGCTTCGATGTGATGGACAAATTCGTGGTGAAGGGGCTTACGGTACAGCTTACCGCCCAGTACGAAGCCAGCTATGCACAGTTCACCGTGTTTGAAGGCTTTGTCCGCGACGGAGATGGCTATGCTATGGAGCCTACGCTTGCCCGAAAGCTGAAAACAGGAAGTGCGGTGTGCATTTCACTCGGCTACGGAGACAGTATGTCCGAGGTGTTTGAGGGATATATAGATTCCGTGCAGGTTGAATACAGCTACGGTTATGGATTTTCCATAACGGTCACCTGCCTTGACGGCAAGGGCATGATGATGAACAGCTATCGTTCTGAGATAAAGACAAACCGAAAAAGATACAGCGATGCGGTCAGGGATACGCTTGGACGATACAGTGATGTGATATCGGGATCCAAAATAGATCCGACTGACGATCTTGAGCTGCCTTTTTCACAGCTCAATGAGAGTGATTATGATTTCGTTGTAAGACTTGCAAAGCGCGTCAATTACGGATTTTACATTTTAAAAGGCAAGGCATATTTCGTTCCGTGGGGCAACGACAGGACAGAGCTTATAACCATTTCTCCCGAAGCGGATATAATCAGCTTTTCGATGGAGAGCAGCCTCAGACGAAGGTTTTCAAAGGTCACGGTAGTGAGTAATGACGAAAAGGATGAAAAGAACCGCATAACAGGAACGGCAAGTTCTGTTACCGCACTTGAAAGCGGAGGGATGTCGGGTGGCTCTGTGAGAGCAGTGACGTCTGATATGACAAAAACGATAGTGGATCCCTCGGCTACTACAGGCGAGATAGCGCGCACCATCGCACAGGCAGAGCTTGACAGGCAGTCATACGCTTCGGTAGAGGGAAATGTGGAGATAGGCGGAATGCCTGAGCTTTTCCCCGGCGCATTCATGAAACTGAGCGGATTTGGAAGCAGCTTTGAAAAAAGCTATTATATTAAAAAGGTCATTCACAGGCTCGTCGGCGACAGATTCACGACTGCCGTTGAGTTGGGAGGCAACATCGTATGAGCTTATTCGATTATATGGAAAACGGACTCGAGGACAGAAGACCGCTTTACAGCGGCGTTTGTCCTGCTGTCGTCACAAATATAAACGATCCCGAAAATCTTGGCAGGGTCAAAGTAAAGCTGCTTAATCTTGATATTCCCGATTATGAAACGGATTTTATCCGTGTCGCTACTCCGATGAGCGGCTCGCAGTGGGGCATGCTGTTTTTTCCCGAAGTCGGTGACGAGGTGCTTGTGGCGTTTGCGTGCGGCGATATATCCAGAGCTTATGTCATAGGCTCGCTGTGGAACAAGAATTTCAAGCCCCCCGTAAGTATCACTGAGGAAAATCCCGTCCGTATGATACAGACACGAAGCGGTCATAAGCTGGTGTTTGATGATACTGACGGCAAGGAGCATATCGACATAGAAACAAAGGACGGACTTCTGGTAAGTCTTGACGACGAGAAGAAAACGATACTGGTATCAGATGACGGAAAAAAGAACTTTATTAAGATCGATTCCGCAAACGGTACTATAACCATAGAAGCAGAAAATAAAGTGGTGATCAGCGCAGGCTCCACGGTACTCAGGATGGAAGGAAGCGGCAGCCTGTCGGTATCATCGGACACATCTATGAAGATGAAGTCCTCAAAGATCACTGTTGACGGTGATAGTACTGAGGTCAAGGCAGGCGGCTCACTGAAGCTTAGTTCGGGCGGTCAGGCGTCGCTGAAGGCTTCGGTAGTGAAGCTCAACTAAATCATGCAAAAGGCGGTGAACAAAGGTGTTTGACCAGGTGTTCAGACGAATAGAAGGCTTTTTCAAATCTCTGTTCAGCAGGATATCTGTAAGGTTCTCAAAAATAAAAAGACTTCCCCTTCTTATCGGTAAAAAGGCGAAGGATATACTCAAAGGCATAGTAGATTTCATAATCAATAAGCCATCACAGCTCAGTGACTATGTTCGTATAGGCGGAGCTTATGTGGCTAAGCGTGCTTTACTTGGAACGATCCTTGCAATTGCTGTGGTTATAATGCTCATGGTGTGGCTGGTGATCCCGTGGCTTTCTCGTACGTTCTTTACGGTAAAGCTCGTGGTAAATACTCCCGAATTCCATACGGCAAGCGGTAATGCAGAGGTGTATACCGAAAACGGAGCACTGCTGTATTGCGGAAAGCTGGAAAACGGAGCTGCACAGGGCGATGGCAGGCTTTATGACGGCTTCCTCGTATATCAGGGCGAGTTTGCCGCAAATGAATATGAAGGTGACGGAAAGCTGTACTGTGCAGAGGATATACTTTTGTACGAAGGCGAGTTTTCAAAGAGTCTGTACAACGGCAGCGGCAAGCTGTATTATCCGAACGGTCAGCTGAAGGTGTCGGGAACATTCGTGGCAGGCAAGCTTGAGGGTGAGTCTACTATATACGATGAAAAGGGAATGATCCTTTACAGCGGAAATATCTCGGCTGATAATTATAATGGCATGGGAACGCTTTATCAGAACGGCGAGCTGTATTATCAGGGCGATTTTCTGAATTCGGAAATGACCGGTACTGGTACTCTTTATTCCGAAGGAGAGATGTTGTATACAGGCGGCTTTATAAACGGTGTTTATAATGGCAGCGGTACATTATATAAGAACAAGGATGGAATGCGTGTGGAGGGCGAATTCAAGGACGGTGCCGCCAATGGAACGGCGAGTGTATACGCCCCTAACGGTGAATGCCTTTACACAGGTGTTATGGCGGATGGAGAGATAAGCTATATAAGCTATGTTTCATCGACACGGGCTATTGTGGAACAATGCTTTACCGAAAATGCGGCAGTAAGAAGCGTCGGAGATATGGAGATGCTATATTACAGTGCGCTTGGTACAGGGTTCCTGTTTGACGCCGATGGCAGAATCGATCGTATTCTGTTCAACGGCAATCAGACACTGTACGGCGTAAGTGCGGATGTTAATTCAAATACATTACAGTTGCCTGCCGGCTGGGGAAGATACAGCGAATATGAATACATACCCACGTCAACCGAAAAAGTTATAATGAACTATCTTGGTGAAAATGCTTCCGATAGGCTTACATCAGTGAAGTATATAAACGACAGTCTGTTTATAAAGCTTTGCTGCAGTAACGGAAAGATACTATTTTATGAGATTGGCGCTGTCTGATCGGAGGAAAAATGAAACATTCAGGAATAAAGAGGCGATTGCTTTGTATGATACTTGCGGCAGCTATGGTGCTTCCGCTGACTGCAGCCGTTGCCTCGGCAGCCGCTGAAAAGGAGCTGTCGTTGTCACAGGCGATATCGTTGGCTGTAAAGAACAGCAGTAAGCTGCGTTCAATAACACTCAGCAAGGTGAAAAAGCAGATACAGCTAAAACAGGCGTATTCTGCGATCGCTGATACAAGACGCAATGAGAGCACCATCAGATTCTCTTTGCTTTTCAACATCAGATGGCCCGAGGAGCATGGCATGCCCAAGGAGGTAGAGTTGCTTACAAAGGTGCCTGATATACAGAGCGAAATAAAAATACTCAACGCAAAATATAATTACACTGTGCTGTCCGAAACAGCAAAATGCGAGCAGCAGTATTATGACGTGATGTACTGCAATTACGAGGTCGATTTTTATAAGGCAATGCTTGCAGAGGCGGAAGAAGCCTATAATAAGATACTGCGTGAATATGCCGCAGGCAACGCTAAAAAAAGCGATATCGACTACATGAAAAAGCAGGTGAAGGACGCGCAGAATTCGCTGTCAAAGGCACAAAGTGCGTACGAGGCTGCAAAGTCAAAGCTTTCAAAGACAATAGGACGTGATGTGGCCAAGGGATATACATTCGGCTGCACGCTCCCCGCTGTGAATATCGATCGTTCGATGCTCCCAAGCATTGAAAACTACGCGCTGCAGAATGATTTTACTTATTACGAGGCAAGAGAAAATCTGAATAACGCAGAAAGTGCAAACGACACCATGAAGAGCGTTTATTCCGGAAGATACGGCAGTGATGTTGCCAATGTAATGAGCTATATCAACTCCTGTAAGGCAAGAGGCGAAGAGCTTGATTACGAAGTTTTTATCGACAAGTATAATGCCTTCCTGTCAAAAATTGAGGCACCCTGGAAAGGCAGCTATAAAATAAGCCTTATTTTCTTTTCTATTTCTATACCCAAGGAATGGTTTAAGGGCGAGTTTTCAGGAGACCGTTACCTTGAAGATGAGCGTTACGCACTGTTTGTGAATCTTGCGGAGCTTGAAGAAATAAGAGCCGAGAAGGAATCGGCTGAGGAGGAGCTGCTTTCATCTATCAGCGACGGTTATGATACTCTTGTAGCAAGCAGAAGTGCTTATACGCAGGCTGTGGGTTATCTTGCAGATGCCGAAGAGAGCTATGAGGAGGCTTTGCGGGATAATATGGCAGGTCTTGTGGAGTATACCGAGCTTTACGATAAGAAGATAGGTCTTATGGAGCAGCAGAAGAGGATCTACGAAATGCGCACAGATTACGCCAAAAGTATTTCCGAGTTCAATCTGCTTACATCGGGCTTTATATCCGATATAATTTTCGGTACCGACAATTCGGCACTGAAGGATTATGAGGACGGAATTTCAACAGGCGAGATGGTAGACAGTAACACACCGTCTTGGTATGTTGATACGCATGGCTCCGATTATAAGTGTGAGTTCGGAGTAAAGATCCCCTCGAGCTACGGAGTAACGCATTACGAGCTTTATTCCGAGGATGATCTTCAGATAGGCGCGAGAACAAAGATCAACGGCAAGCTGAAAGGACTTAATGTCATATATTCAGACAGCTCCTTGCTGAAACTTAAATTCTATGCAAACAATGAGCTGAAATATATTGCTGTTTTTGATGGCATGCAGTATTTCGGCACACTGGATATGCAGAGCGTAGATGGCGGTACCGAACAGCTTTCCGCAGGAAAATGGAGCATAAGCAGCAACGGTATCAAGTCTACTTTCAGAGTGGCTTCGGATATGTTTGATTTTGACAGCTTCGAGGTGTATTGTAAGGAGCGGATTGTCGGTAAGGGTACCGCAGCAAGCGGTTTCTCTCATCTCAGCAGCACATTCGGCGATCTTTCGGATTTCAGCGTTGTGCTTTATTATGCGGGTGCAGAAATGGCACGGCTTGAGGTAATTGAAACAGGCAGCGGAGAGCAGCTGCTGGTATATTGATATAATTAGGTGGTGATACCTTGAATTTCAGAAAGACAACAGCAGTGATGACAGCGGTAATGCTGGCTATGACAGCAGGGATAAGTTCATTTGCTGCGATGCGTCCGACTGCCGATGAGATAAAGGATTCCTCAATAATCATCGGTACATATCTGATAGATTTTGAGGCACTGAACGAGGAAAATCAGGCGCTTGCAGAGAAAAATGCTTCCGAGACAAATCAGAATAAGATATATTACAAGTCGGAACTTAATGACGGGGTATGGTATGACATAACCACTGCTGAGAACGTTGGCGATATCAGCAGCTCGATGGATCTTGCTGTAGCCGATTCTTTCATCGATTCATTGGAGCTTACTCTGCATTTCCGTGCAGATGGTTCGATCGTGGATCTCAAGACAGGCGAGATAGTAAATATGCAGGAACTGAGCGGTTCGGTGGATCCATCGACATGGACGCAGATGTCTGCACTGGTGCAGCAGCGTGATATGACCGACAAGCTGCTTGAAGAGATCGATGATGACGATCTTCAGGAAATCTATAAAGTTGAGGACAGCGCCATTGAAGCGGTTCTTGATTATATAAGCGATGATGCCACAAAGGAACTTCTCAATACGCTCAACAGCCTTGACAGCGTTATAAACGCATCTGCTGATGCTGCCGAAAAGGATATGGTAGTATCGTTGAAGATGAAGAAAAAGGCTCAGCTTGATATAGTTTGCTATGACATTGTATGCGAGCGTATCGATGAACAGATAGCAGTGCTTACAAAGCACGACCGATCTGCTCACGCAGAGCTTATCCGTATACTTTCTGATTGTCAGAGCGCTTTGAAGGAAGCTGCGACAGAAAGTACATCTTCGGCAGGAGCGTCAGCTTCGGATGGCCCCACTGACTCTACCGAGCGCAAGCAACAGGAACTTGAGGAAAAGATCATAGCAGCTGCTCAGGGCGGAGATACTGCGGCGGCACTTGAAGCAGCTTCCGGACTTGCTACGCTGGAGGCTATGATAAACGGCACTTCGGGTGACGCAGAGCTTGCGGCACAGCTTGCAGATGATATGCTGAATGATACAATGAGCAGCATATCTGAGCAGGTTTCGGATATTCTCAACGGTTCCGATGTTTCGACAGGAACGGCTGCAGCACTGCGCTCCGCAATAGCCGATGCACAAAGCTATGCAAAGGACGCTGCTTATTATAAAACGGGTTCAGTTATATCGGAAGAATATAATGCGCTGCTTAACGATAGCCTTACGCAGCTCGGAGAGCTTCTGGAGGCGTTAAGCTCTGACGGACTTCCCGATGACATCCTTGATGCATTGACCGAAGGCGCAGATGATGCCCTTGACCGGGCTGCAGAGGCAGAGGCGCTTTCAAGAGCGCCGTCAGATGCGCAGAAAGCCATAGATGAATTGAACGATCAGGTAGACAGTAAGTATGAGCAGTATATTCAGGCACTCGATAAGGGTGACAGTGAGCTTGCCGAAAAGCTGAATGCGGAGCTTAATGCTCTGTTGGAACAGCTGGAGCGACTTCGCAGCAGTGCCGCCTCCGAGCTTGGCGCACTGTATGCACAGCTCGCAGAGCTAAAAACTCAGCAGTTCAGTGATAACAGCTCTCAGCTGAAAGAAAAGATCCGTGATGTCGAGAGTGATATATCAGCACAAAGCGAAATGATGTCCGACGTGGACAAAGCTCTTCTGGAACAGCTTGACGCTTCACTGGAGGCAATTTCAGATGCCGCCGAAAGCGGAAGTGAATCACAGACCGAAACAGCATATGACGATCTGAAAGATGCTTTGAAGAATATCCCGTCTGATATATTGGACGGAAATCTTAAAGCGGATATCCTTGGTTATATTGCAGCACTTTGCGCTGATAACCCTGCTCTTGCAGATGATATTATCGGCGATATTTCAGATGCTAAAAACGGAAAGCTGGAGCCCGACAGTGGCAGCAGCGATTCCTCGTTTGATCCCGACAGAATTCCCGATATCACAGGCGAATACAAGTTGGTGATCCCTGCTTACAACATCTACAGCAATACGCTGTCGGTGCAGCGCGGCAAGACGGTATATATTGATGCAGAAGAACTTGCAGCAGAGATAGGAGCACAGTATATTACTTCCGGCAGAGTGTATGTTTTCAAGGCGGACGGCATCCTTATTGAGTTTACCCCAGGAAACAACAGGGCATATGTAAAGGATAAGTTGTTTGCGCTTGCTGAGGTACCTTATGTCAGCGGCAGTAAGGTATATGTGCCGTGCGAGCTTATAGCAGCAGGTCTCGGTATGGAAACATTCACAGAAGAAGACTGTGTTTATTTGAGATGACTTCGGAGGAATTATGGGTAACTATACAGTGATCGCAGATGCAGGAAGGAGCATAGTTGAATTCCTGCGTAGGAATTGCGTGCCGCCTGTTGATAAGCCTGAGCTTATCGGGCTTTGCTCGCCTGATGACACGGGTAATTATTCTCTTGGCGTTTGTCTTTATGACATAGATGAGAGCAGCGAGCTTAAAATGGCGCGTGATATTGTGATAGATGATACTCATGTCAGAAGTGCTCCGTCGATCATCAATCTGCATTATATGATATTTACGTCGCTCAAGACTGACATCGCGATGCGCGCGATAGACGAGCAGAGGATACTGGGCAGTGTGTATCAGCGACTTGCTGATCACAGGGTCCTTACAGCTGAGGACGGGATTTCGGGTTCGTTGCTTACAGGCGGCGAAAACCTCAACATAACATTTGAAAATAAGCCTTACGAGGATAAGATCAAGGTGTGGACGGCATATAATCAGGCACCAAAGCCATGTCTGTTCTACAAAGTAACGGCTGTTGCGGTAGAATCTGACCTCATCAGGACAGTCAGACGTGTTACTGAGGCGGATATCAGCATAAGACAAAAGGGAAATAAAAGATGAAAATAACAGTTACATCTATCATAAGGATAGCGAACAGCGAAACGTTTGCGCCTGTGGAAACAGCTGTTGTCAGTTCGGCAGGTGTCAGAGCCATGCATCGTGACGGCGGTTACTATGTGTTTGTGACCCCTTTCGCTGCAAACAGCAGCATAGATATATCATGTGACGGATACTCACCGATCAGCATAGTTGCATGCGAAAAGCGCACGGCTTATCTTAAGCCGCTGCATACAGTTACAGTTGCTACGCAGCTATATGTTTCGGAATATGATGCTGATAACCGCGCCCTTGCGATCATAAGCGCAGACGGAGACCTTCCTTTTGTTCTTGAGGAGAGTTTTGCCGCTATATCGGACGAACGTGTGCGTATAGTCGGATATGACCGCGGTAAAGGTGTTCTGACACTGGAAAAGGCGTTTAAGAAAAAGCCGTCAAAAGGACAGAGCATTATTGTAAGCGCGGAATAATGGAGGTTATAAATGGGAGATCTGGTTTGTCAGGGCGCAATGTGTGCCTGCTCTTTCGGAACAACGCCGTCATCTCTCGGCGTTATGCCTGAAAATCAGGTGTTTGGCTGTTCTAAGCCTGCGGCAACGATAATGGACAACAAGCCTAATGTAAATATAATGCCGTTCGGAATGTGCAGCAGCATGGCAAATCCACAGGTGCAGTCTGCGACCGCAGCAGCACTTGGAGTCCTCACTCCTATGCCATGCATGCCGGTAATAGCAGCACCGTGGGCACCCGGAAGTCCAACAGTAATGATAGGAAACAAGCCCGCACTGACTGCTTCTTCAACGGTCATGTGCGCATGGGCAGGTTCAATATCCATAACCTTTCCGGGTCAGGCAACAGTAAAATTACCATAACCGAGGTGAACGAATTGCAGATGTTCGGCAGCTCTACGGAGCAGCTGCAGATGTATGAGCAGCTTATCGATATCTATCTT
This sequence comes from Oscillospiraceae bacterium, assembly GCA_045612645.1. GTDB lineage: Bacteria > Bacillota > Clostridia > Oscillospirales > Ruminococcaceae > CAG-115. The sequence continues at coordinate 1,672 of JAZKZL010000107.1, read as the reverse complement.
TCCGAGTATATGGAGCAGGTAGTAAGCAAAATGGAGGTCAGTGATACTCCGTTTGAAAAATACAAGGGTCTTGTTGTGTCCATGGAGGAGGCACAGTATGCGATATCAAGACCCCGATTTGTGCTGTCTGAAAACGGAAAGAGAGCAGTTGCAGAGCTGTATGAAGTTATAGAACAGCGTACTGCGCTTTCAAAAGAAGCGGGAGTCAGACTTCCCCTTGACAACATCTGTGAGAACTTCGGCTTCGGTTTGCTGGAACGTTTTATTATAGCCTTTTCTGCAATGCCGCTGATAAATCTTTCTTATGAAAAGACATTCGGATATATAAATGATAACGTAAAGCTTTCAGCGCCTACGCTGGAGCTTGCACTCAACATCTTTGCAGGCGGAGATCTTTCGCTCCTGCCGACTCTGAGCAGTGTGCTTGTGAAGTATTTCTTTGAAGAAAACAAACAGAATCCGCTGAAAAGTGCGCTACGATTAAAAGATTATTATGCATATCTGCTTTCAGGAATGGGTTATTACAGCAATTATGATTTCATGATGATAACCTCTATGAAAGAAATGGGCTTCCTGTGTTATCCCAGGCAGTATGATGAGATCTGCGGCATTATCCGCTCGGATATCAGTATAACAGTTCTCGTTGAGGGCGATGAGGGATGTGGCAGACGTCACCTTATAAAGCAGGCGGCACTTGTTACAAGAAATCCTGTGCTTATGGTCGATCTTCAAGCGTATTGTAAGGAAGAAGAAAAGAATTCAGCAGATATTGATATCGTAAATCAGCTTATCATGCGCCAGTGTTATATCTGTATACACGGTGTGACTTCAGAAAGCGGTGATATGAAGCAGCTGCGTCACCTGTGCGATATCGCAGGAAAAGTCGCAAGGCTGTTGTTTGTCTGCGCTGATAAAGGTACGGATGCGGCATCGCAGCTTGAGCGCAATGTATATTCGATACAACTGGGAGATCTTTCGCATGATGAGCGTTTTGGATTATGGAAGACCTTCGGCTTCGAAAATGATGATATCCTTCATGAGATATCAGGAAAATACAGATTCCGCCCTGCACAGATAGTTACAGCCGCAACAGCGGTAAAGGACAGGCTGCAGCTCAGTGCAAGAAAAGAGGAGATATCGCTCTTTGATGAGTGCTGTGCAAGACTGACTGAAAACTGTATGGGCGACAAGGCGCAGAGAATAGAAAGTAAGTTCACACTTGACGATCTGGTGCTTCCCGATGAGGAAAAATCACAGATCCGAGAGGCTTGTGCGCATATAAAATACCGCCATTTGGTGTATGATAAATGGAACTTTGAAAGCCGTCTTTCCTACGGCAAGGGTCTGACAGTGCTTTTCGCAGGACCTCCCGGAACCGGTAAGACCATGGCTGCAACTATCATGGCAAGAGAGCTGGGCTTGCCGGCTTACCGTGTGGATATTTCCCGTGTTATGTCAAAGTATATCGGTGAAACGGAGAAAAGCCTGGGAGAGATCTTTGATATTGCACAGCAGAGCAATGCGATCCTGTTCTTTGACGAAACAGATGCCCTTTTTGGAAAGCGTTCCGAAATAAAGGACAGCCATGATAAATATGCCAATGTAGAAACTTCGTTTTTGCTGCAGCGGCTTGAGAGCTTTGACGGAATCGTTCTTATGTCAACTAATTTAT
>JAZKZL010000106.1:0-3516 GCA_045612645.1 Oscillospiraceae bacterium | reverse complement strand
GGGAGTATTTTTATTCTTTCATGGATATCTCTTCGGGGAACGGATCTCTAACATATTCCACATCCCATTCCTTGGCAGCACCAAAACTCAGATAGTTTTCCTTTGCCTGAATAAGACTGACTTTATTTGCACCGCCTTCATAATCGGGATATTTCTCTTGATAGGGATCAGCTTCCCAAAAACATACGGGGCAGATATCATATTCATCTTCTATTGTCAGGCAGCCGCAGCATTTACATTCGTACATCTCGCCGCACCTCACTGTCTGTTCCAGTAATCAATTCCCGCAGTGGGAATGAAATACGTTCTGATATAGCCGTCAGTGGAAAGCACAAGGAACTCCTCTGTGGAGGGGCGGAAGTACATGAAGTCGCCGTCCTCCTTTTCGGTCTTTGTGAGTATCTCCTCATCCTCGCTCTGGATGAGCGCATTTGCATACATAAGATATTCCTCCATGGTTATCTCTCCAAAAATGGGGATGAACTCATGTCCGTGCTTTTCATAATGCTGCTCATACTGTGCCTGCGAACGGAAGTAATACTCTATCTCCACCTCGTCAGGCTGTTCGCTCTCGACGGGAGCGGGAGTAGTGGTAACCTCTGCTGTGGTAGTGGTTGCAGCCGTAGTGGTTTCCGTTACCGTTGTCGTGGCGACAGTGGTGCTTTCAGCTTCCACCGTAGGCTCTGCAACAACATCATTGACGATAGTCTCATCATAGTCAGCTTCAACGGTGTATGCGCTTCCTGCTTCATAAGTGTAATAATCAGAATAATCTCCCTCAGAGCCTAATATCGCAATAAGCTCATCCTTGAACAGAAAACCCAATATCAGCGCTGCTATCACCAGGATCACAGGCAGCACCTGCTTTTTAAAATCTATCTTCTTTTTGTCAGCCATATTTTTCTCCTTCAAAATTGATAACTACAGTATATCAAACATTTTTTACCTTGTCAAGCAGGAGAATACTCTGTCTCGGTACGGATATCTTCCCTTTTGCTTCGCCGAAAGGCTCTGTGCCTGCTATGCTGCCATCCGCAAGGATACCGTAAACACCCTTTGGCAGCTTCAGCACCGCGGATGTTCTGTCGGGATTCACGGCTAGGATAACGCCTCCGATATGCATAGCAAAGGCATTTCTGCCGATGTTTTCAAAGCTCACTCTGCTGCGGATATCCTCTGCCGATATCATGCGAAATTCGCTGCGGGCTTTCCTTATTGCAATAAGACCTCGATAATATTCCATCACATCACGGTTTAGGGTGACATCATCCCACTTTATACAGTTTATGTTGTCAGGCGAACGGTAGCTGTCATGCACAAAACCACCCATTCCATCGGGCTTTGAGCGCAGCAGCTCCTGCCCTGCCTGCATGAACGGAATTCCCTGCGAAAGCAGCACGATAGCCACTCCCAGCTTGTTCACACGGAGCTGCTCCGCTTTATCCGCTTTCGGCATGGAAACGCTCAGCTTATCCCAAAAGGTCAGGTTGTCATGCGCCTCCACATAGTTCACACAGCTGAGCGGTGTTTTTGCCCAGCACTGCCACTCCTCACGCCCGATATCGGGATGGAATACACCGCCGCACATCACTGATTTTATAAGCTCTCTGCGCTGCTTTGATGCTGCGCCGTTTATGTAGCCGCAGTCCTTGTCATCGAATACCGAGCCTTTCACACCGTCGCGCAGATCATCCGAAAACATCGCAACCCCCTCAGTGTGCGAGGCAAGGTGCTTTACTGCACGGCGTTTTTCGGGCAAGGGAGTACAGCCGCCTGTCCAACCCTCACCATAGAGGATGATATCGGGATTTATCTTCCTCAGCCGCTTTGCACAACGGTTCAGCGTTTTGATATCCATAAGTCCCATCAGATCGAATCGAAAGCCGTCAAGGTGATAGTCACGGGCAAGAGCGCACAGACTGTCACAGATGAATCTCGAAACCATTCTGCGCTCTGTGGCAAGCTCGTTTCCGCAGCCCGAGCCGTTGGAACACTGCCCGTTTTCGCTGCGGTACCAGTAATGCGGAAAGGTGCGCTCAAAGGGCGAATCCTCAGCGCTGTAGGTGTGATTATACACCACATCCAGTATTACACCGATGCCTCTGTCGTGCAGCGACTTCACCAGCCTGCGCAGCTCCCGCACCCTTGAATATCCATCATACGCATCGATGGAATAGCTGCCCTCGGGGACGTTATAATTCAGCGGATCATATCCCCAGTTGAACCGATCCGTGCTATCGCGCTCATCAATTGATGCAAAATCCATCACAGGCAGCAGATGAACATGAGTCACACCCAGTGCCGATATATAGTCGATACCGACAGACTCACCAAAGCTGTTCTTTACACCATTCTCACAGAATGCAAGGAACTTGCCGCGATGCGTAAAGTCCGCAGACTTATCCATAGAAAAGTCACGCACATGAAGTTCATATATCACCGCATCGGCAGGACTCTTGCAGCTTACGGGACGGTCGTGCTCCCAGCCCTCTATATGTACAGAGCGCGGCGAAAACACCATGCTCCGCTCTCCGTTTACACCTGCACTCCTGCCGTAGATATCAGGTGTTTCGCGGGATATTCCGTCATGAGTCAATGTGTAAGTGTAGTATACTCCGTCAAGGTCTCCGCTGACCGATATCCTCCACACACCCTTTTCATCCCTCGTCATGGCAAGCGTTTCGGCAGGAGCGATAACAGTACAGCTATCGTACAGCTTCAGCAGCACTGCCTCCGCATAAGGCGCCCACACTGCAAAATCCGTCCTGTTCCTTGAATATGCCGCACCGAGTCTGCACCCGCAGCCGTATTTTCTGTCTGTTTCCCTGAAGTCTGTTTGCATGACCGCACCTCTTTTCTGTGTTTATTGTAACACATTATCCACCTCAGTGCAAGTGCGGAATTCTTCAAGCGCATATCTGATAGCGCTTTCGGTGACTCCTCCGCTCGTAAGAACATCACACAGTTTCTGTGCCGCAGCACGATATGCTGAAAGCTCCTTTGCAGGCGGCAATAGCTGAGAAAATTCCAGCTGCCGCAGCAGCGCAGCGGTCTCGGGATGCTCCTTGCCGAGCTTGCTGTCGCTGCACAGTGATATCATAACAGGCGCTGCACTGCGTTCATCCAGGCGCATACGCTGCCCCTCCTCACCTGCTATCCATTCGGCGAAAGCCACCGCATCCTCGGGATGCTGAGAGCCTGCGCAGGCACCCACAGCAGTGTATACTGCTAAGCTCCCCAGCTGCGCACTGCTGCCGTCCGAAAAGGTCAGCATCGGCAGTTTTGCTGTGCCGTATCTGCTGCCGAGAGTGCTTTTCAGCTCATCGCATATCCCAATGTCTGAAATAGCGGCCGCTATGCTGCCATCCACAAATCCCGCCTTGATATCATAGCTGTCATAAGCCGCGGCAAATCTTCCGCTTTCCGTGAGAGCCGCCATGTATTCACCTGCGAGAAATCCCCTGTCCGAGCAGCATTCCTCAGGAACATCACAGCCCGCTGCAAGAAAGAATGCCC
>JAZKZL010000105.1:0-2772 GCA_045612645.1 Oscillospiraceae bacterium | reverse complement strand
TTATCGCTTTCGGAGGTGCGTGCGGAAAGCACGATAACAGGCACCGCCGAGCTTTTGCGGATATATCTGAGCAGGCTGATGCCATCAGCATCGGGAAGTCCCAGATCCAGAACCACAAGATCAGGCTGATGGGAGGAGAACATCATCTCTCCTGCCTTGCAGCTGCCTGCGTTCAGCACCTGATAATCACCGCTCTCCAGCAGAGCCGTGACAAAATCCACGATATTGCTCTCATCCTCCACGATAAGCACTTTATATTTATTCGCCATCTGTATCCTCCGTTTCCAGCGAGAATCTGAACGTTACTCCGCCGTTCTTGTTGTTTTCCGCACGGATATCTCCGCCGTGCGCCTTGATGATAGCGGCACATACCGATAGACCTATGCCTGAATTGATCTTTGTATCCGCAGGCGCAGCTGAGCCTGTGTAGTATCCTGTGAAGATATCCTTCATCCTCTCGGGCGGAATGCCGCAGCCGTCATCTGTCACCTCGAATACTGCTCTGCCGTCTATCGTGAACACCCTGAGCTGCATCTTTGTCATACCATGGGCATGCTGCACGGAATTATACAGCAGATTCAGCAGCACCTGCTCGATAAGGATAGCGTCCACCATGATTATGACTATATCCTCAGGCAGATCGATATCCACCTTGTAAGCGGAATAACGCTTGCGGAACTTCAGCAGCACGGAATCTATCAGCTCATCCAGTACCGTAGGGGAGGTGAGGAGCTTTACATTGCCGCTATCCAGTTTGGTTATGGAGAGAAGATTCTCCACCATGCGTGTCAGCCATTCCGCGTCCTCGCATATTCCTTTCAGCATCTTCTGCTTTTGCTCGGCAGTAAAGCTATCGGGATTTTCCAGCATTGCAGAGCTGGAGCCGACTATCGTTGTAAGCGGAGTGCGCAGATCGTGTCCCACTGCACGCAGAAGATTTGCACGCATGCGCTCTTTCTCGCTCTCCGCTTTCAGAATTTCCTGCCGCCTTATCTGTGCTGAGAGCATACTGCTTATTACCGTAACAACGATCATGATAAGTGCGGAGATAAGGTTTTCGGGAATTGTGAAGTTAAATTTGAAAAACGGAAACGTAAACGCATAATTCACCGCAAGAACTCCCGCCAGTGAAGCGGCGATACCATATATCATTTTATCGGTAAGAAGCGAGGTTATAAACACTGCCAGCACGAATATTGCACAGCTTAGCATTCCTATATCAAGCAGCTGATCCAGCAACAGACATATCAAAAACGCTGCCGCTATTACCGAAAATGTAACCAGTATATCTCTTATGACCTTTTTCAAAGCGCACCGCCTCTCGTGTTTTATGTGATAATTGTATCATATAATCGGCTAAAAATCAACTAAGAAAAGGGACGGCATTCACCGTCCCGAAGTATTCTGTTAAGATGTGATTATAACGTTCTTGCCATTCGTTTTTCCCACATAAAGACGCTTGTCTGCAATGGAAACCAGCTTTTCAATTCCCCGTGCCTCGGTGCAGTCCACAAAGCCGAAGGTGACCGTGAGACAGAAGCTGCGGCTGTCATGCTCAAGCTCGGATGAGATGATCCTCTCCCGTATGCCACAGATCCTTTCGAGGCATTCGTTGGTCTCTCCGCAGAGTATCAGCAGTATCTCCTCACCGCCCCAGCGGCAGACGATATCACCGTCGGCAACGCCGCTGCGGATGATCTCAGCCACCGTTTTAAGCGCCAGATCTCCCGCGTCGTGTCCATAGGTATCGTTCACTTTTTTGAAATCGTCGATATCACCAAGCACCACGCAGAAATGCTCTTCGGATTGAATGAGCTTTTCTGCCAGCGGTCTGAGTCTGCGGCGATTCAGCAGACCCGTCAACGCGTCGTGAGTTGCGCTGTATTCAAGCTGCCTGTTGCTTTCCTCAAGGCGTTTCAGAAGAACGTGTATCTCCAGTGCGAACAGGAAAGAGAACATCAGAAGGATAACGCCCGCAAAAGTAATATTGAAAATGCGGAACATCTCTATTTCATTATAAGTAAGCGGGTAATAAGGCAGGAAGCTTATTTTCATCTCGGCATAAAAGCCCACAAAAAGCGATAGCAGGTCAACCGCCGCAAACGCCGCCACCGAGCTTAGAAACACTTTCATCGTGCAGGAAAGGAACAGCACATATACCGCCACAGGCATGATAGCCAGCGAATAGAGGTAAAAATTCGTATCCACACCGATGATCAGCATACAAAGCAGGGTGTGTACAGTTATCTCGGCGTAGAATGCCACCATCCAGCCGTATCTCATCAGACCTGTTTTCTTGTTAACGCTAAGAATACTTCCGAGACAATACAAAAGCACGCTGCAAATATTCACGATCACAAGCGGAGTTATGCCAAGCCAGATGAACATACCGATATAACAGGCATGAACAAGTCCGCCTGCAGCAAACATCATACGGTATTTCACCGAGCTGTTTATATTTATCTTGTCTATATCGAACTTCATTATATATAGATCCCCCTGAGCAAGAATACCATTATTTGTTATATTCAGTATAGCACAAAATGACATTCAGTGCAAGGGTAATAGATATTTTTGTGATATTTGTCGAAAAAGCCCCCTTATATTGCTTTTATTGAACAAAGGATCTTATGCATGGTGAGGTTTCCAGAATATTTTTTTAAAAATCTATTGACAAAATAAAACCTTTATGTTATAATACAAACATCGGAAATCGATAATAATTACTATTTTTAAGATCATGAAATTCAGGAGGAAATAATTATGGCAAAG
>JAZKZL010000104.1:0-2594 GCA_045612645.1 Oscillospiraceae bacterium | reverse complement strand
AATGATTATGTAACAAAGCCTTTTGGCTCAGCGGAATTTATGGCAAGAGTGCGCTCTGCCCTCAGGAACGCTAGGCGTGTTTCGGGAAATGACGCCATGAACGGCGTTTTTGAGCTGGGCGGTCTCACAATAAATTACGATTCACGCCGCATCTATATCGACGGCAACGAGATAAAGCTCACTCAGACAGAATATAATATAGTAGCACTGCTTTCTCAGCACTGCGGCAAGGTTATGACTTATTCTGCGATAATTGCGGCAGTGTGGGGCTATAACGATTTCGGCAGCAAGAAAAAGCTCCAGGTGAACATGGCGAATATCCGCAAAAAATTCGGCGCAGTTCCCGGCACAGAGGGCTACATAATCAACGAGCTGGGCGTAGGCTACCGCATGAATGAGGACGCGGGAGAATTAAAGCAGATATGACCTGCCTGCGCACCTGTCAACATTTAAATATATGCCACTTGTAAAATAAACCAAATTGTGCTATACTGGATGTACGATATACATTAAAACAAAGAAGAGGTCAACATGAGCAACGTAACATACCAGTATATAAGAAGAAACCGTGACATACAGACATATATAAACTACGCCGACGCAGCCCTGAACACCATCGGCTATACAGAGCATTCCAACGCGCACGTTGAGAGAGCCGCCGATACCGCTTTTATGATACTCAATGAGCTGGGTTATGACGAGCGCACCTGCGAACTTGCTCAGATTGCTGCATATATGCACGATATCGGCAACGTGATAAACCGTGTGGATCATGCGCAGAGCGGTGCTGTAATGGCGTTCCGTCTGCTGGATAACATCGGTATGCCTGCGGATGAGATATCCCTCATCGTCTCTGCTATAGGCAATCACGATGAAAAGACAGCAAATCCCGTCACTCCCATTGCCGCTGCGCTTATCATTGCGGATAAATCCGATGTAAGACGCTCCCGTGTGCGCTCTAAGGATGGCCCGTTCGTTCCCAGCAGCGAGAATCTCGCCGCAGATATCCACGATCGTGTGAATTACGCCGTGGAGCGCTCAAAGCTTTACTTCTCCGATGACAAAAAGGAGCTTATCCTTGATCTTACACTGGATCTGAAGATCTCCCCCGTCATCGAGTATTTCGAGATATTCCTCACCCGCATGAATCTCTGCCGCAGGGCAGCAGATACCCTCGGCGTGACCTTTGGGCTTGTGATCAATAATTCCCGTATTCTGTAAACCATTACAACGTCTTTACAATTATTCCGCATAAAAAACGGCGGTTTTGTAGATTTCGTGGAAATTCGCAAAAACCTATTGCAATTCCCGCAGTTTTATAGTATTATATAAATAGTGCCTCGGATGGGGCATAATATTGGATTTTTCTGTAAAAGGAGATCACTACAATGATAACATTGCACATCCTCTCAGGGTCAACAGAATATCACTCCCGTTTTTACAGAACAAGTGCATTCATAGCCTAATTGTATCTAATAGCTGTATTGTGAAATACAGCTTATTTTATTTTTTACGGGCAAAGAAAGGACGGTCATTATGTCAGAAATAAAAAAGGTTGCCGTTATCATGGGCAGCGACAGCGATTTCCCCGTTGTAAGAAAGGCTGCAGAGGTGCTGAAGGAATTCGGCGTTCCGTTTGAGCTGCATGTGCTTTCCGCACACCGCTCCCCCAAGGAGGTTGCGGCTTTCGCATCCACAGCAAGAGAGAACGGCTTCGGCGTTATCATCGCTGCGGCAGGTATGGCTGCTCACCTTGCAGGTGCTGTTGCAGGCAACACCACTCTCCCCGTTATCGGTATCCCTGTTAAGGCTAAGGCTCTGGAGGGTATGGACGCTCTGCTCGCAACTGTTATGATGCCTCCGGGAGTTCCCGTTGCCACAGTCGGCGTTGACGGCGCTGCAAACGCAGGCTACCTCGCAGTGGAGATACTCTCCGTTGCAAACGATGAGCTTGCTGAAAAGCTCGCTGCTTTCAAGAAGAAGCAGAATGAGAAGAACCTCGAGGCGGACAAGAAGATCGCCGAGATGGCTAAAGAGATCTGATAACCATAAAACAGGAGATATAAAATGGGCGGATTTTTCGGAGCAGCTTCCAAGAACGACTGCATTATGGACGTTTTCTTCGGAACTGACTATCACTCACATTTAGGAACAAAAAGAGGCGGCATGGCTGCCTATTCACCCGAAAAGGGCTTTCAGAGAGCCATCCACAGCATTGAGAACACCCCGTTCCGTACAAAGTTCGAGGACGACGCAGTGGGAATGCGCGGAAAGATGGCTATCGGCTGCATAAGCGATACTCATCCACAGCCTATCATCGTGCATTCCAAGATGGGCAGATATGCAATTGCAAACATCGGCATCATCAACAACGCAGAGGAGCTTTTCAACGGCCTGCTGCAGATGGACTACGCTAGCTTTGAGACGCTTTCCAGCGGTCAGATAAACTCAAATGCACTGGTATCCGTGCTGATCGCCCACAAGGAAAACTTCGTGGACGGAATACGCTACGCACAGCGCAAGATCGAGGGTACGCTGAACCTCGCTATCATGACGGAGGACGGTATCATCCTCGCCCGTGACAGACTGGGCAG
>JAZKZL010000103.1:0-6780 GCA_045612645.1 Oscillospiraceae bacterium | reverse complement strand
ATCAAAGATAGCGGGAGACTTGGAGATTCCGCTGAGATCAAATGCCTCTATCATCTCATCAAGTGTGAAGATCTCCTGCTCGCCCTTGGGCGCCCAGCCCAGCAGCAGGATATAATTCAGGATAGCCTCGGTGAGGTAGCCCTTGTCGATGAGATCCTGGAAGGATGCGTCGCCGTCACGCTTGGCGAGCTTATGCTGTGCGTCCTTCATGATATGCTCAACGTGGATATATACGGGAGGCTTCCAGCCGAATGCCTCGTAAAGCAGGTTATACTTAGGTGTGGAGGAAAGATACTCATTTCCGCGTACAACGTGAGTGATCTCCATGGTGTGATCGTCCACAACGTTTGCAAAGTTATATGTGGGCATTCCGTCGGACTTCAGCAGCACCTGATCGTCAAGGTCAACGTTCTCTACAGTGATATCACCGTAGATCTCATCATTGAAGGTGGTTGTTCCCTCGGTGGGGATCTTCTGTCTGATAACGCACACTGCGCCCTCTGCACGTCTCTTTTCAGCCTCCTCGCGGGAGAGATCACGGCAGCCGCAGCGGTTTGCGGAGGCAAGACCATTCGGCTTGGTGTCGTCATCGTCATCTGTCTTATCGCAGAAGCAGTAGTATGCATGACCGCTCTCAACGAGCTTTTCTGCATACTCCTTAAACATTCCCATGCGCTCGCTCTGAACATAGGGACCGTAATCGCCACCAACATCGGGACCCTCATCCCAATTCAGACCACAGGTGCGCAGGGTCTTGTATATAACATCTGTAGCACCCTCAACATAACGCTCACGGTCGGTATCCTCGATACGCAGGATGAACGTTCCCTGGTGCTTTTTAGCAATAAGATATGTGTAAAGCGCCGTTCTCAGGTTGCCTATGTGCATATAACCTGTGGGAGAGGGCGCAAATCTTGTTCTTACTGTTGCCATTTCTCATATTCCTTTCATTTAATTGACACATTCTACGTGTAATATTAAGATAAAGCAGCATCTTTATCGGCAGCTATCTGAGCCTTCAGCTCCTGCAGAGACGCAAATTTTCTCTCGGGTCTCAGGTAGCTTACCAGCGATACGGATATCTTCTCGCCGTAGAGATCGCCGTCAAAGCCGATGATATGGGTCTCCATAACTGCGCCCGAGCCATCTCTGCGCTCCTCGACCGTCGGCTTTATGCCGATGTTCGTAATGCTGCGGTAGTTTTTTCCGTCGATAGAAACAAAGCTCTTATATACACCAAATTTCGGGATGATATTGGTTTCAGGGATGATCTGATTTATAGTAGGAAAGCTCAGCGTATGACCGATCTTGTTTCCGTGAACTACAGGAAGCCTGTACCACAGATCATAGCCAAGCAGCTTGTTAGCCTCCTCCACCTTGCCGTTTCGGATAAGTTCACGGATATATGTGGAGCTTATCGGAACGCCCTCGTGGCAGACATCCTGCACGACCTCTACCTTTACACCGTATTTTGCGCCTATCTCAGCCAGAAGCTCAGGAGAGCCGCTGCCGCCCTTGCCGAAACGGAAGGAACGTCCGCAGCAGGCAAAGCCCGCATTCAGCTTTTTAACAAGAATCTCACGGATGAAATCCTCTGCGGGGTAGCCGCAGACCTCCGCAAAATCAGGCGCATAAAGATACTTCACGCCGACTCTCTGCATAAGCTCGCACTTATTCTCGAAGGAAATAATATCCTCGGGCTGCATGAACTTCGGCAGCGTAGTATCGCAGTTGAAGGTGAATACCGCAGGCTTCATATCCTTTTGGGAAAGAGCGGCGGTTATTACACCGATATGACCGAGGTGCAGCCCATCGAAATATCCGAGAGCCACAGCAGTCTTTTCTGACGGCACATCAGCGCCGTATGTTATATTAATCAATTCAATACCACCGTTTCAGTGATGTTATTCTGTGAAAAATCTCTTGACAGAAACAAGCTCGTCATCTGCGTTTACCTTTGCGAGACCCACGAAGCTCTCCCCTACGTAAACACGGCAAAGCTGCTCGGTTTCGGGACGGAATGCGAGCCTTGCGGCATCCAGCCTCACTCCGTTGAGATACAGCCGCTGCTGCACATCATCAAGTATAAGCTTCGGCAGCGGTGCGAATACATCTTCAGTGGGTAGCAGCCAGCTTTGCAGAGTTTCTGCGTCTGCTGCACGCACCTCGTCTATCGTCTTGCACTGCGAAAGCTCAAAGCCACAGGCTCTTGTCCTGCAGAGAGCTGTCATTACAGCGCCAGTGCCAAGAGACTCGCCGATATCGTGTATCAATGTGCGGATATATGTTCCTGAGGAACAATCCACCTCGATCACACCGTCCGTGCCGTCAAATTCAATTACGTCAAGCCTTGAAATGATTATAGGGCGAGCTTCACGCTCCACTACTATACCCTGCCGTGCAAGATCACACAGCTTTTGTCCGTTCACCTTAAGAGCAGAGTACATCGGTGGAATCTGCATTATCTCCCCTCGGAATCCCGGCAGAACAGCCGAAAATTCCTCAGAGGAAACTTTGCGATCGCTTATGCACATAGTCTCTCCCCAGATATCCTGAGTATCAGATGTTAAACCGAGACGAAACGACGCACGATAGCTCTTATCGGTATCGGGGATGATATCCACCGCTTTGGTAGCTCCTCCCACAAATACAGGCAGAACACCCGTTGCCATGGGATCCAGCGTGCCGCCGTGACCGACCTTTTTAGTGCCAAAGCACCTGCGCATCACAGCTACAACGTCAAAGGAGGTGAACTCCTGCGGCTTGTTTATACAGATTATTCCCGTCATATTATCTCCGCCTGTTTCAGCGCCTCAATGCAAGCGTTTGTAAGCTGCTCCACTGCAGTATCATAGCCACAGGTGAAGGAGCATCCCGACGCTCTCGCATGACCGCCGCCGCCGAACTGCTGTGCGATCTTAGAAACATCTATACGTTCGCTTGAACGCAGCGAAGCCTTGAATAGTCCGGGCTTTTTCTCCTTCATGGATATGCCGATGTCCACGCCCTCGATCTGACGGGGAATGGATGCCATTGCACCCACATCATCACTGTCGATATCAGAGATGCCCGCAAGAGTGTCCAGTGTTACAGTAACCATAGCGATGTGACCGTCAGCAAAGTATCTCATGTTTTTGAGCACTTCCTGTTCCAGCTTTATGCGTCCCTGAGTTTTCAGCTCAAACATAGCGTAGTTTATCGGAGCGATCTCTGCACCGCATTCCATAAGCTTTGCAGCAACAATGTGAGTCTGCGGCTTTGTATTGCTGAATTTGAAACATCCTGTATCTGTCGCAACGCCCGTGTAAAGGCAGTTTGCAATGATCCTGTCAATAGGTGCGCCTATAGCCGTTATCACCTCGAACATAAGCTCGCAGGCGGATGCATAATGCTCCCTGAGCAGCAGCTGCTTTGCGTAATGAGTATTTGACACATGATGATCGATACAAAGCTCCACCTTATCTGCGTAGGTCTCTGCAAGATCGCCGAGAAGCTTAGCATCTGCCACATCCACTGCCACAATGGTATTGTGTTCAAAGGACATAGGCGCATACCCCTCACGCATATAGTCGAATCTGTGAGGAATCTCATCGGGACAGATGACATCAGCCTTCTTGCCCATTCTCTGAAGTGCGGTGCAAAGCGCAAAGCCACAGCCGAGAGTATCGCCATCGGGGCTTGCGTGCATAAGGATAAGGAAATCGTCATGCGATCTCAGAAACTCTGCGGCTTCATTAATCTCAATCTTCATCCTCATCCTCCGTTTCTTCTATATCCGCGTCCTCTGCCTGTGCAGGCTTCGGAAGCTTGGAAATGATATCCTCTATATGAGCGGCGTATTCAAGGGAGTTATCCTCCTTGAAGATAAGCTCGGGGATCTTGCGCACACGGATCTTGCCCGCAATACACTTCTTGAAGTAACCCGACGCAGCCGTCATGCCCTCCACTGCCTTGTGCGTTCTTCCTGCGCCGCCGAGACACGCAATGTGTACGGTGCAGTAGGAAAGATCGTTCGTCACCTCACAGTGAGTAACTGTAACAAAATTCTTGGATACACGGGGATCCTTCACGCCTGCAACTGCAGCGGAGATCTCACGCTTGATATCCTCATTGAGTCGTTTGATATTAAAGTTAGCCATTATTTATTGACCTCCTTTACAGAATGATCGTCCCTGCGCCGCAAAGCAGCGCAGAAACTATCAAAAACCTATTAATCACGGTATTCTTCCATCACATAAGCCTCAAAGATGCCGCCTTCCTTGATGTCTGTGAACTTTTCAAGGCTTACACCGCACTCATAACCTGCAGTTACTTCCTTTACAGAATCCTTGAAACGCTGCAGACCTGCAATGTGATCGTCGCCCACGATTATACCGTCACGAACGATACGCACCTGACCGTTACGAGCAACCTTACCATCAAGAACATAAGAGCCTGCTACGATACCAACGTTTGTGATCTTGAATACCTGACGTACCTCTACTCGTCCCAGCTCTACCTCACGGTACTTGGGAGCAAGCATGCCCTTCATAGCGGTGGTTATATCTTCAATTGCATCGTAAATTACACGGTACAGACGGATCTCAACGCCGTCACGCTTAGCGTTCTCAGCAGCAGACGGATGAGGTCTTACATTGAAGCCAACGATGATAGCGCCGGAAGCCATAGCCAGCATTACATCGCTTTCGCTTACCGCACCTACTGCGCCGTGGATAACTCTTACACGAACTACCTCGTTGGTGATCTTCTCGAGGGACTGCTTAACAGCCTCAACAGAGCCCTGAACGTCAGCCTTGACGATGATAGGCAGCTCCTTAACAGTTCCGCTCTCAATAGAGGAGAACAGATTATCGAGTGTAACCTTCTGATATGCCTTGAACTGCTCTTCCTTAGCGTCATGCTTACGCTTTTCAACCAGCTCTCTTGCGAGCTTTTCATCCTCAACTGCTGCGAAGGTATCGCCTGCGGAGGGAACCTCTGCAAGACCCATGATCTCAACAGGAACGGAGGGACCTGCTTCCTTTACTGTTCGTCCCTGATCGTCACGCATTACTCGTACACGGCCTACTGCTGTACCTGCGATGATCACATCGCCTGTGCGCAGTGTACCGTTCTGAACGAGTACGGTTGCGATAGGACCTCTGCTCTTATCAAGACGAGCCTCGATAACAGCGCCCTTTGCAAGTCTGTTGGGGTTAGCCTTAAGTTCGAGAACGTCAGCCACAAGGCCTACCATCTCAAGCAGTGTATCCATGCCGTAGCCTGTCTTTGCGGAAACGGGAACGCAGATAACGTCACCGCCCCAGTCCTCGCATACCAGCTCGTACTTTGTCAGTTCTTCCTTTACACGATCGGCGTTTGCGGTCTCCTTATCCATCTTGTTGATGGCAACGATGATGGATACGCCGGCAGCCTTTGCGTGGTTGATAGCCTCAACGGTCTGGGGCATAATGCCGTCGTCCGCTGCTACTACAAGAATAGCGATATCTGTGAGGTTTGCACCTCTTGCTCTCATTGTTGTGAACGCTTCATGTCCGGGGGTATCGAGGAAGGTGATCTCTCTGTCGTCAACGGCAACCTTATATGCGCCGATGTGCTGTGTGATACCGCCTGCCTCTGTGGAAGTAACGGAAGCCTTTCTGATATAGTCAAGAATAGAGGTCTTACCATGGTCAACGTGACCCATTACAACAACTACGGGAGATCTGGGTTCAAGATTCTCAGCGGTATCCTCTACCTCTTCAAACAGACGCTCCTCAATTGTAACAACAACTTCCTTCTCAACCTTAGCACCCAGCTCTTCAGCTACGATGCAAGCTGTATCGAAGTCGATAGTCTCGTTGAGGTTAGCCATAACACCCAGCAGGAACAGCTTCTTGATTACCTCTGTTGCAGTTACCTTCAGACGTGTTGCAAGCTCAGATACAACGATCTCATCAGGGATCTGAACCTTGAGCTGCTGCTTTCTTGCGCGCTCCAGCTCAAGACGCTTCAGCTTCTGAGCCTCAGTCTCACGCTTGTTGTTATAGCCGCCCTTGCTCTTGTTCTGGGACTTCTGATTGATCTTCTGCTTGCGCTGGAAATTATCATTGCTGTGGCGGGATGCGGGTGCAATGTTCTCATAGCGCTCGTTATACTTGTCAAGCTCAACATAGGAACCTCTTGTATCCACCATCTTTGTAACCTGCTCGCCACGCTGAACAGCCTCACCCTTCTGCTTCTGCATGGTGGGAGGTGTGTTTACCTTGATCTTGGAAGAATCGATAGCGGGCGCATTGGGAGCGGGCTTAGGTGCAGGCTGAGACGCAGCAGGTCTGTTGCGGTCATTGTTTCTGTTGTCACGGTTGAATCCGCCCTGACGGTTATCGTTTCTGTTATCCTTATTGAACTGAGGTCTGTCACCGTTCTGACGATTGTCACGATTGAACTGAGGACGCTCGCCGTTCTGACGGTTATCGCGATTATTATCACGGTTAAACTGGGGTCTGTCGCCGTTCTGACGGTTATCGGGACGACGCTCTCTGTTATCCTGACGAGGCGCTCTGTCAGCAGGCTTATTTTCTGCCTTAGGAGCTGCCGCCTTAGGAGCCTCAGGCTTAACTTCGGGTTTCTTCTCCTCTGTCTTGGCAGCAGTTTCTGTCTTGGAGGCAGCTTCTGCCTTGGGAGTTTCAGCCTTGACTTCGGGCTTCTTTTCCTCTGCCTTGGGGGTAGCTTCTGCCTTGGGGGTAGCTTCTGCCTTGGGGGCAGCTTCTGCCTTAACTTCAGTCTTCTCCTCGGTCT
>JAZKZL010000102.1:0-3181 GCA_045612645.1 Oscillospiraceae bacterium | reverse complement strand
TTTCGATACAGAATCGACAAGGTTTTGTTAATTCGTTCATTCTTACTGTTCAATTTTCAAGGAGCTTGTTTATCTCGTCACTATGTCAAGCAAGACATCCTTCCGAGATACCCTTACGGGTGGAGGCGCCACCCAGATTTGAACTGGGGATCAGGGTGTTGCAGACCCATGCCTTACCACTTGGCTATAGCGCCGAATTGGAGCGGATTACGAGGCTCGAACTCGCTACCTCCACCTTGGCAAGGTGGCGCTCTACCAGATGAGCTAAATCCGCATATGGTGCCTCCGGTCGGAATCGAACCAACGACACGAGGATTTTCAGTCCTCTGCTCTACCAACTGAGCTACAGAGGCACAACCGCTTATGTAAGCGATTGGCGACCCGGATGGGACTCGAACCCACGACCTCCGCCGTGACAGGGCGGCGTTCTAACCAACTGAACTACCGGGCCATATTGGTGGGAGTTACAGGACTCGAACCTGTGACCCTCTGCTTGTAAGGCAGATGCTCTCCCAGCTGAGCTAAACTCCCATCTAGTCTTCATTGAGGAGGTTTTTGTTTTTGTCTCTCTCCCTGACGACTATTATATTATACACGTTTGCAACCGATTTGTCAAGCGTTTTTTTGAAATTTTTTAAATTTTTTTTTATTTAAGCAAATCTAACATCTCAGCTGTTGAAAACTCATACTTCTTATTGCAAAAGTGACAACAAACTTCGGTTTTCTGCTGCTCTTTGGCAAGCCTTTCTATTTCTTCCCTGCCCATACTGATAAGAACACGCTCTGTTCTTTCACGGGAACAATCACAATGATACACCGAATCCCAGCTATCTAAGATATCCGCACCGAGACCCTCCAGTGCCATCATCGCATATTCCTCAGGCTGCATTCCCTTTTCAAGCATTGCGGTTATGGATTCCATTGTGGTGAGATTTCTCTCGATAACATCCACAGCCTTATCCATTACAGGAGGAACAAGCTGAACCATATATCCGCCCGCTGCCTTTACGGTAGCGTCGTCATTGAACACGATACCGAGAGCACACACTGTAGGAATCTGCTCGCTTATAGAATAGTATGCCGTGATATCCTCCGCAATATTCCCCGAAACAAGAGGTATCTGTCCCACATACGGCTCTTTCAGACCCATATCCTTTACAACGGTGAGGAATCCGTCTCCGCCCACGCAGCCCTGAACATCAAGACCTCCGTCCGCTCTGAGAGGGAGCTGCACCTGATTCTCGCCTGCGCAGCACTTCACATTGCCCCAGTTATCCGCAACCACCATCAGCGTGCCTGCAGGACCGCCGCCGTTCACTCTTAATGTAAGAGTATCGCCGTCGCTCTTAAGCATTGCACCCATGATTGAGCCTGCCGTAACCATTCTGCCGAGAGCAGCCGTTACCACGGGAGTACACTCATGCAGTCTCTGCAGCTCTCTCACCATATCGGTGGAATCTATAGCCGAGCATAATACGCTGCCGTCCTCGGAAAGCGTTCTAACTATCTTACCCATTTCACATCTCCATTATATGTCGTTTTTGATTTTTTGTGAACACCATATTATAATAACACACTTTTGTTTTATTTGCAAGTGGGGATATCCTCTATATTATATATGTATCTGAACTCCATGATATTTTCGGAATCCGCCTGCTGTCCCTCAAGCTCATCTTTAAGCGCATTACTCTCATCTATTATAAAGTATATGCACCTGCAGCCAAGCTCCGCCGCCTTTGGCATGAAATATTCCGCCACCCACTGCGTATCCTCGCCGATGTTCTCAAAGCCGTTTCTTGTGTCAGCAGTGTAGTCACAGTGATACTGCGCAATTATATCCAATGCATATTGCAGAGGTCTGCGGTAGTCATCATAACAGCAAAACTTCTTCCACGTCACAAAGACCACGTTCTTTTCCGCAATATACTGCACATCGCAGAATTCCGATCTGTACATATTTCCTCCTATCACTCATGCTCCGCGCTGAGCTGTCCACAGGCTGCTTTGAGATCCGCACCAAACTCCCTGCGCATGGTCACGCCGATCTTATTCTTCTTCAGCATGTCATAGAAAGCCATGATACGCTCTCTGCTGCTTTTTTCAAAGCTGTCCGCCTCGGTGGGATTATACGGGATGATGTTCACATAGAAATTCCTCTCCCCTATAAGCTCCGCCAGCTGTTTTGCACATTCGGGAGTATCGTTCACGCCCGAAAGCATGATATATTCCATCGTCACACGCCTGTTTGCCTTTTCGGAGAAATGCTCCGCCGCCTTTATCAGCTCCGCAAGAGGATACCTGCGGTTTATCGGCATGAGAGTGTTCCTGAGTTCATCCGTGGGTGCATGCAGACTTATCGCAAGGTTGCAGGGATGATGTAGTTCCGCATAGCGGTATATCTCAGGCACAAGGCCGCAGGTGGAGACCGTTATGTGGCTCTCCCCCACCGCAAGACCTTTTCCCGCCGTAACGATATCGCAGAACTCCGCTACATTATCAAAATTATCGAACGGCTCTCCGATACCCATGACGGAAATACCCGTCACCTTTACACCAAAACGCTGCTGTATCGCCAGCACCTGACCCACAATCTCCTCGGGAAGAAGATCACGTCTGCGTTTCAGCCTGCCGCTCTGACAGAACGCACAGCCCATCGCACAGCCCACCTGCGTGGAAACGCACACGCAGCTACCAAAGCTCTGCCTCATCAGCACTGTTTCCACAAATTCACCATCCGAAAGCCTAAGCAGCAGCTTCGCCGCGTCCTCTCCCTCATGCACCTCGGCTATCTCGGGCAGACTCATATCAAAGTCGCATTCAAGCCTTTCCGTCACACGGGCGGAAAAGCCGATCGCCGAAAATTCCGTTATGCCCTTTCTGTATATACCATCAAAAACTATCTCAGCCTTTGCGGGATTCTCCTCCATATCGCTGAAATACTGCCGCAGCCTTTGCAGCGAAATACCATATATATTCATATCATCACCGCTTTACTATTATAATATATAAATTGTACAGTATTTTAGCGCAATAGTCAAGACATATAAATCGGAATTTGCCAGCGACGCCGAGCGATGCTCGGCTTACGCGGGGCGCAAACTCCATTTCGCATTCCCCTAATGGGAATGCGATTTTGCTGTGCAAAACCATTCCGTTTGCCACTGATCCCCTTTTAAAATGC
>JAZKZL010000101.1:0-3846 GCA_045612645.1 Oscillospiraceae bacterium | reverse complement strand
GCACAAATTTCGACTGTATCCTCTTGCGGAACACCGCCAACGGCAGCATTCTGATGAGATATGTCACCACCGCCATAACGGCGATGCTGAGTATAAGGTATAATGTACTCTCACTCATCGCTGACCGCCTCCTCTCCTATCTGCTGAGGGAAGCACAGCGCCCCGAAAACCGAAGCCACCACTGCGCATATAATGACCGACATTCCCGAGGAGATGAAATCCAGTGCAGGAACGTAATATATTACACAGCTTAACAGCGCCGCCAAAAGAGCAACCATCAGGATTCCCCTGCATTTCTTTGCAGGCGGTATCACAATTGCGATAAACATTCCGTATATCGCAATGCCAAGCGCCGCCTGAACTATCTGCGGCAGGATGTTTCCGAGCAGCGCTCCGCCTGCCGTTCCCGCAGCCCAGAAGATGTACGGCAAAGTTATGAGTCCGTACATATATTTCGGCGGCACATCCGTTTTCTGCCCGGACGCCACAGCGAATATCTCATCAGTTATTCCGAAAGAACTTATGATCCTGTGCAGCAGACTGTAGCGCTTATCAAGTTTCTGAGAAAGCGATATTCCCATCAGTGCATATCTGAGATTAATGATAAGCTGCGTCAGCGCCATCTCCACATAGCCGCCGCCCGCAGAGATTATACCGATACCTGCCACCTGACCTGCCGAGGTGAGATTTGTCATGGATATGAGTATCGCGGCCACCGCAGGTATACCCATATTTACCGCAGTGATTCCGAATGTGAAAGACACGGACAGATATCCAAGCGCTATGGGCAGACCGTCACGGAAACCTTTTTTATATGTAAGTGATTCTTTTTGTTCTGACATACTATCCCTTATTTCTGTATATAATGCTGTCTTTGTCCATATTGACGGACATAACCTCATTAATTGTAGCACAAACCACAGTTTTTTTCAATATAATTCACAAAAATCACAAATTTTCCTCAGAGGCTTGCAATTCACGGCAAAGATATGGTAAAATACTAAAGTATTAAAATAAAAGGAGTAAAATTATGGAACTCAACATTTTAACGATCGTTGCATTCGTATTGTATGCACTGATCATTCTGGCAATCGGCATCTATTCTTACAAAAAGTCCAAGAGCATGTCCGATTATTTCATCGGAGGCCGTCAGCTCGGTCCCTGGACAACTGCGATATCCGCACAGGCTTCTGATATGAGCGGCTGGCTGCTTATGGGTCTGCCCGGTGCGATCCTCGTCAGCGGTCTGACAGAATCCTGGATCGCTATCGGTCTTTTCCTCGGTACATACCTGAACTGGAAGATCGTAGCAGCAAGACTTCGTAAGATGTCCTACGCAGCAGGCGACGCAATCACCATCCCCGAGTATCTGCAGAAGCGTTTCTTCACTAACAGCCCTGTGGTACGTCTGGTATGCGCAGCCATCATCTTCGTATTCTTCCTTATCTACACCGCTTCCGCATTCAGCGCAGGCGCTAAGCTGTTCGCATTCATCTTCAACACAGATGCTTATGTGCTTTGCCTTACTATCGGTGCGCTCATCATCATCTCCTACACATTCCTCGGCGGTTTCTTCGCAGTATGCTGGACAGACCTTATTCAGGGCATCCTGATGTTTGCGGCTCTGGTCATTGTTCCCGTTGTTGCACTTGCAAACATCCCCAACCTTGCAGCTGCTGAATTCCCCGTTGCTGATGTTAACGGCTTTATCGTTGAATACTACACAAGCTTCATCATGAATAAGGACGGTTCCTTTGCGTGGGCTACTATCCTTTCAGGTCTCGCATGGGGTCTCGGCTACTTCGGTATGCCCCACATTCTCGTAAGATTCATGGCTATCAAGTCCAGTGATATGATCAAGAAGTCCCGCCTCATCGCTGTTATCTGGGTTGCGGTTACTCTTGTTGCTGCCGTACTGGTAGGTATCATCGGCTATATGTACCTCAACTTCCCTGCAGAGGGTAATGCAGAGCTGCTCGCTAAGTCCAATGCTCTCGGCGATACAGAAAAGACCTTCATGTTCCTTTCTTCCTCTCTGCTGCCCGCACTTATCGCAGGTGTCGTTCTTTCCGCTATCCTTGCGGCTATCATGAGTACAGCTGACTCTCAGCTGCTCGTAACCGCTTCCGCTGTTACAAACGATATGTTTGCGCTGTTCAAGAAGAACGCAAGCCAGAAAACCCTCATGTGGATCAGCCGCGGTGCGGTTATTGCAATCTCCGTTATTGCATATTTCATCGCCCTTGATCCCAACAGCTCCGTAATGGGTCTGGTATCCTACGCATGGGCAGGTCTCGGTGCTGCGTTCGGCCCCGCAATGCTGCTTTCCCTCTTCTGGAAGCGCATGACCATCTGGGGCGCAGTTGCAGGCGCTGCAACTGGCGGTATCGCAGTTATCGTATGGGAGAGCGTTCCCGTTCTCTCTGGCACAGGCGTTTACTCTCTGCTGCCTGCTTTCTTCCTTGCACTGGCTGCAGTTATTATCGTATCCCTTGTTACTAAGGTGGACAAGGAAAAGGTTGACGAGCTGTTCGCTAAGGCAAATGCAACATCCGTTGATGCTATTGCTGAAAGCAAGTGATTCCAAAGCATAAGAAAAGGAGCGGTCTTCCGCTCCTTTTTTAATTATGTAAAGACTCTGCAAATTCAGGCAGCTTTCTGAGTCTAGGAGTCATGATCTTCTCCTCGGGAATAAGCGAGTAGTCATACATCACCTTTGAATGGTTATCCAGTATCAGCTCACGCTTTACAATGCTGCGTTCCTTATCCAGCGTCAGGCGATACACCTGACTTACACGATAGAACACTCCGTCCTCCTCGACAAAGCCCTGATTATGCTCGGTTATGCGATAGATGAACGGAAACGGCTCGGTGCTGCGAAGCTCGCCGCAAAGCTCGGTATCTGTCAGCCACAACAGCAGCTGCACAGGTCGGTCGGTGGTGTTGGTAAAGCGATAATCCACATTCTTATAGAACACGCTGGTACCCGTTCCGAACGGCACACGTCTGCCCGAATCGGGAAAGAGCGCATCGGAATGATGGTGCAGCTCTGTCACTGTCAACGGACTATTAAGCACCATCCAGTGGATAAGATTCGCGAGCTGACAGAGTCCGCCTCCTATGCCGCGGGATATCCTGCCCTTATCTATAACAAGACCCTCAGCGTAACCACGCTTTTCAGAGGGATCACCCACCAGCCGCCAAAAGGAGAATGTTTCTCCGGGTTGAAGAACGATACCGTTTATTTTTTCCACGGCAAGTCGAAGGTTTACCGCCTTGTTTTTCTGCAGCTGAGGATCCACGCCGTTTAAATTTCGCATGATGACCGAGCTGTGGCTCTTGACCACCGCAGACAGCGGCACGGTGTTGATACAGGCGGCAAATTTCTCTCCGCCACGCATATCGTGAAGATCACGCAGGAGATATTCCTTGCGCAGCGATATCTTATAGCAAAGCGGCGAAAGTTCGCAAAATAACCTGCGTTTTTTCATGCGCACACCCCCATTTTGGTTTTACGCCTTAATTATAATATCTTATAATATCAAAGTCAATGATTATGACAAAATTGTAACTGAACTGTAATTAAATTGTAACATTATAAATAATATGGTGAGACAAAAAAATATTTTTCCAAAACCCCTTGACAAATCGAAAGGTTAGTGTTATAATAATTAAGCGTTATGTACGCAGGGCTTTCCTGCGGGTGTAGTTCAATGGTAGAATTCCAGCCTTCCAAGCTGGCCGCGTGGGTTCGATTCCCATCACCCGCTCCATCCGTAAGGAACGGCTGTGTCGGGAATTCGGTGATCACCCTAATGTGCCTTTAGCTCAGTTGGATAGAGCAAC
>JAZKZL010000100.1:0-1721 GCA_045612645.1 Oscillospiraceae bacterium | reverse complement strand
CTATCTCAGAAAGCACGGCGCTAACGCCTATTACGGACAGAAGTGAGGTAACGATATGGATATTACACTGAAAAACGGCGAGGTCTCCGCTAAGATCATTTCAAAGGGCGCAGAGCTTAAGTCTCTCATCGTGAACGGCAGAGAGCTTATGTGGCGTGCAGACCCCGCATTCTGGGGCAAGACATCTCCCCTGCTCTTCCCCATGATAGGCACGCTGAAGGAGGGCAAGACCCTGATCAACGGCGAGGAATACCGCATCACAAAGCACGGCTTTGCAAGGGATATGGAGCTTACACCCGAGGACATCAGCCCCAACAGCGCAATGTTCTCATTAGAGCAGAACGATGTAACAAAGGCGATGTTCCCGTTTGATTTCCGTTTCACCGTGCGCTACACCATCAAGGAAGACGGTCTTACCGTGACATACCGTGTCCGCAATAACAGCGACAGACCCATGCCTTTCTGCATCGGTGCGCATCCTGCTTTCGCCTGCGACGGCGATATGACGGACTACCGTCTCGAATTTCCTAAGCTGGAGACCGCCGCCGTACCGAACTACAACCTCGAAACAGGTCTGCACGAGGAAAACGTGCGCCGTCCCCTCATGAACGACGAGACCGTTCTCCCCCTCACCCACGAAATGTTCTACGAGGATGTGTGCTACTTCGACAAGCTGCGCTCCCGCTCCGTGCAGCTCCTTAACAAGGACAACAAGGGCGTGCGTGTGGACTTCCCCGATTTCACAAGTCTCGGCGTATGGCAGGCAAAGGACGCTCCTTTCCTCTGCATCGAGCCTTGGTGCGGCTCCGCAGACTTCGACGACTGCACAGGCGTTTTCGCAGAAAAGAGGGGCATCGAGATACTTCAGCCCGATACGGAAAAGGCATTCACCTACTCCATCACGGCGGTGTGACACGAAAGGACTTACTATGACTGCAATTATTTACGAATCAAACACGGGCTTTACCGAGCGCTACGCTAAGATACTCTCCGATAAGACAGGCGTGCCTGCGTATTCCCTTTCCGCGGCGAAAAAGCAGGTGGCTAAGGGCGAGGAGGTCGTGTTCCTCGGCTGGGTGTTCGCAAACAAGATAAGCGGCTTTGACAAGGCGAGAAAGCTGTGGAACGTTGCGGCTGTTGGCGCTGTGGGCATGAATCCGCGCTCTGAAGAGAACACTAAGATAGTGACAGAGGCAAACAAGCCCGAATGTCCCCTGTTCTATATGTGGGGCGGTCTGGACAACAGCAAGCTCAAGGGCATCAACAAGCTGATGCTGGGTATCGTGCGCGACTCCCTCATAAAGGAAAACAAGCCCGAGTACGCCGACGCCATCAAGGTGTTCAAGGAGGGCGGAGATTTCGTCTCCGAGGAGTACCTCGCAGAGCTTATCACATTCATGCTGATGAAACAGTAAAAAACATCCCCGTGGAGCATTTCACGGGGATATGTTATATTTATCGCTGCGCTCTGATGAAGATCGAATAATGAAATTAAATATGCGATTTGCGGTGAGTTTGATTGCAGCCCCTACGGAAAATACGCATTTTAAAAGGTGATCGGTGGCAAACGGAATGGTTTTGCGCAGCAAAATCGATTTTCCTTAAGGGAAAATCGAAATGGAGTTTGCGCCCCGCGTAAGCAGTGTAAGCGTAGCGTCACGGCGTCGCTGGTAAATTCCGATTTGTCTGATTTGTAGAAAATTTCCGCTAAAAAAATATAC
>JAZKZL010000099.1:0-3213 GCA_045612645.1 Oscillospiraceae bacterium | reverse complement strand
CCACGGAACGGGAAACAAGATCTGCACCCGAATCCTCGCCGTTGAGCTGCACCTTGAAGTTGGTTATCGCGGTCTCATCGCCGTCGGTCATGATTCGCTCACGCACGATTATCTTCGCATTCTTGCCCAGCACTGCGGAGGTGTTTCGAGTGGAATGGTCAACACCGCCCAGCTGGATGGTATCCATCTCAAGGCGGGAGTTTTCTTCAAGATAGCAATCGGTAACGGGATCGATCTTCTTCAGACCCTTGCCTGTACCTGTGCCGACGTGCTTTTCCTTGTACAGCACCTTGCTGTCCTTTGCAAGGAAGAAACGGTGGATACCGTTGTGACGAGCGGTCTCCTCGCCGTCGCTGTGAACGCCGCAGCCTGCCACGATAATGACATCCGCACCCTCGCCGATATAGAAATCGTTATATACGAGATCATCCACATCACTGTGGGTAACACAGGCAGGAATGAACACCGTCTCACCCTTTGTGAAAGGCTTTACGGTGATGACGATACCGGGGTTGTCCGTCTTAGGCTCAATAGTCACGTTTTCGGAGGACTTTCTGCCTGCGCACATGCTGTCCTGACGGATGTTATAGGCACCCTTGAACTCGGTGCCGTCATAATCTGCGATCATCTTCAGCAGATCGCCTGTTACATCGTTGAAATTAACGTTCATGATATCGCTCATTACAGACAAGCACCTCCGTTTCTTCTCGGGCAGGAGCAGGTATACTCGCCCTTCAGCAGTGCGGGAAGTATCTCCTCACGGGGGCCCGATGTTCTGATCTTGCCGTTGGCAACCACCACGATCTCATCCGCAATGGAAAGGATGCGCTCCTGATGGGAGATCACCACCAGTGTTCCCTCGGTGTTCTGACGGATGTCCTCAAAGGTCTCCACGAGTTTGGAGAAGCTCCACAGGTCGATACCTGCCTCAGGCTCGTCAAATACGGAGAGCCTTGCCTTTCTTGCAAGCACGGTAGCGATCTCAATACGCTTTGCCTCACCGCCTGAGAGCGCTGTACTCATCTCACGGTCGATATATTCCTCTGCACACAGACCAACCTTGCCGAGAAGCTCGCACAGGGAGGTCTCCTTTATCTTTTCGCCTGCGGCAAGCTCCAGCAGGTCACGCACGGTGAGACCCTTGAAGCGAACAGGCTGCTGGAACGCATAAGCCACACCTTTCTTTGCACGCTCGGTGATGTTCAGCTTTGTAATATCCTCGCCATCAAGCAGGATGCTGCCTGCATCGGGAGTTTCAACGCCCGCTATCAGCTTTGCAAGAGTTGTCTTGCCGCCGCCGTTGGGGCCTGTTACGACTATAAGCTTGCCGGAAGCCTTGTAGCTGATGCCGTTGATTATCGGCTCGCCGTTGGGCAGTTTCCAGACTAAATCCTTTATTTCAAGCACGGAAATGTACTCCTTTCGGGGTGTTTTGTTGCAGAATGTCAAATTTTTAACGTTTGGCATACTTCAATATAATATCATACCATATTTTATCATGCTTTGTCAAGGTGGAATTATACTATACCGCAGGGAAATGCAACGGTTAGCCGCCATTTGTTGATGAACAGCTAAAATACAGCGGCAAAAAGCGGCTTTTCACCTTGACAACGGACTGCTGCTTTGGTATAATAAAATATGTATAGCATTTTCATACAGTTTTTTTAGCGTCTGTTCCGAAAGGATGATATATATGAGTTCCACACGCATGACTGTTGCAAGAGCCATGACGGAGTGCCTAAAGGCAGAGGGCATCTCCACTGTTTTCGGCTATCCGGGTGCGGCTATCTGCCCGTTTTACGATGAATTATACAACACCGATATAAAGCACGTCCTCGTGCGCCATGAGGTGAACGCAGGCCATGCGGCAAGCGGCTATGCCCGCATGTCGGGAAAGCCTGCCGTTGCGGTGGCTACATCAGGTCCCGGTGCGCTGAATCTCATCACCGCCATCGCTACCGCTTATATGGACAGCATTCCCATGGTGGTGATAACAGGTCAGGTGAACACCGATCAGATAGGCCGTGACGTGTTTCAGGAGGCGGACATCACAGGCTCTGCGGAGCCTTTCGTAAAGCACAGCTATCTGCTTAAGCGCCCCGAGGATACCGCAAGGGTGTTCAGGGAGGCTTTCTATATCGCAGGCAGCGGCAGACGTGGCCCCGTGCTTATCGATATTCCTTACGACGTGCAGCTTGCGGAGATAGATTTCGATTATCCCGAAAGCGTTGATATCCGCAGCTATCGTCCCAGCAGCGTGGGAAACGGTCAGCAGATAAAGCGTGTGGTGAATGCTCTCGCTGATGCAAAGCGACCGCTGATCTGCGCAGGCGGCGGCTTGTTTGCAGGAGATGGCGTAAAGCTGATGCGTGAGTTCTCCGAGCTTACTGATATACCTGTGGTCTCCACGATGATGGGACTCGGCGCTATGCCGACAGATCATCCCAGATATTTCGGAATGCTTGGAATGCACGGCTGCAGGAGCGCTAACTACGCTGTGAACCACTGCGATACCCTGCTGCTGCTCGGTGCAAGAGTGGGCGATCGTGCCATTGCGGCAATGGAGCAACGCAGCGACCTCACCGTTATACATATCGACATCGACCCTGCGGAGATCGGCAAGAATCTCGCGGTGGATATTCCCGTGGTGGGAGATCTCACACTGGTGCTGGGGCAGCTTATCGAGGCAGCAGGCGCCCCTACTACTCACACCGAATGGATAGACGAGCTGGACGCTCACCGTTTCTCTCAGCCTGCAAAGCCTGCGGCTGACGGATATGTGGATCCCAAGCTGTTCATGCAGACGCTTGACAAGGCGCTGCCCGATGACTCCGTAGTGGTTGCGGATGTGGGACAGAATCAGATATGGACCGCCTCCAACATTACTTTTAACGGCGGACGTTTCCTCACTTCGGGCGGCATGGGTACCATGGGTTATTCCATCCCTGCTGCCATAGGCGCAAAGGCTGCCTGCCCCGAAAAGGAGGTAGTGGCAGTGTGCGGAGACGGCTCGTTCCAGATGCAGATGATGGAGCTTGCTACGGCATTGCAGCACGGCATAAACATCAAAGTCGTGGTGATGCGCAACAACTATCTCGGCATGGTGCGTGAGCTGCAGGAGCGCGGATACAACAACCGTCTTACGGCGGTGGCACTGGATGGAAGTCCCTTCTTCACAAAGCTTGCAGAGGCTTACGGCATCGAGAGCGTGCT
>JAZKZL010000098.1:0-4964 GCA_045612645.1 Oscillospiraceae bacterium | reverse complement strand
GGATACCAGTACGGAGGTCATCATGCCGAGGGAGCCGAATGCAGTGGCAACCATGTCGGACATAACATCGCCATCGTAGTTCTTGCAAGCCCAGATGTAGCCGCCCTCAGAGCGAACCACTCTTGCAACTGCGTCATCGATGAGGGTATAGAAGTACTCAATACCTGCTGCCTCGAACTTTGCCTTATACTCAGCCTCGTAGATATCAGCGAAGATATCCTTGAAGGTGTGATCGTACTGCTTGGAGATGGTGTCCTTGGTAGCAAACCACAGATCCTGCTTGGTATCGAGAGCGAAGTTGAAGCAAGCTCTTGCGAAGGAAGCGATGGAGCCGTTGATGTTATGCAGACCCTGGATGATACCGTCGCTGCCCTTAAATGTGTGGATGAGCTGACGTGTCTCGTTGCCGTCCTTATCTGTAACGATAAGCTCGCACTTGGAGCCGTCTGCAACCTTCATCTCGCTGTTCTTGTAAACATCGCCGTAAGCGTGACGAGCGATGGTGATGGGCTTTGTCCATGTGGGGATGAGGGAGTTGATGCCCTTGCAGATGATGGGAGCGCGGAATACTGTGCCATCGAGGATAGCACGGATAGTGCCGTTGGGGGACTTCCACATCTCCTTGAGGTCGTACTCTGTCATACGCTGAGCGTTGGGAGTGATGGTAGCGCACTTAACAGCAACGCCGTACTTCTTTGTAGCGTTAGCGGAGTCGATAGTAACCTGATCGTCAGTCTCGTTTCTGTGTACCAGACCGAGGTCATAGTACTCTGTCTTGAGATCAACATAGGGGTTGATGAGGATATCCTTTATCATCTTCCAGATGATTCTGGTCATTTCGTCGCCGTCCATCTCAACGAGAGGGGTGGTCATCTGAATCTTTTCAGCCATTATATTATTTACCTTTCAGAATTTTATTGTAGGGGCGGCAATCTGCCGCCCGTAAATTTGCAATTAACCGTTCTTGGTCATATTGAGCAGACCGCCTGCAAGGATCATACCCTTACCGCGCTCGGAAAGCTCGCACTTAACCTCGTAGCTCTCGCCCTTGGTCTTGTTTTCAACGATGATCTTGCCGTCTGTCTCAACGATCTTGCGGATATCAGCGATAGCGAGGGAATCGCCCTGAGCGATCTTCTCGTAATCAGCCTCGTTCACGAACTCGAGGGGCAGGATTCCGTTGTTGATGAGGTTCTGTCTGTGGATACGAGCGAAGCTCTTGCAGATGATCGCCTTAACGCCGAGGTACAGAGGAGCAAGCGCTGCATGCTCTCTGGAGGAACCCTGACCGTAGTTCACGCCGCCAACGATGATTCCCTTGCCTGCTTCCTTTGCTCTCTTGGGGAAGGTCTCGTCGCATACTGTGAAGCAGTACTCGGAGATAGCGGGGATGTTGGAGCGCAGGGGAAGGATCTTTGCACCTGCAGGCATGATGTGGTCAGTGGTGATGTTGTCGCCGACCTTCAGAGTAACATCGCACTCGATGGACTCTGCGAGGGGGCTGTTTACGGGGAAAGGCTTGATGTTCGGACCACGCAGGATCTCAACAGCGGGAGCTTCCTCAACAGATGCGGGAGCAGTAACCATGTTGTCGTTGATGAGGAACTTTTCGGGCATGATGTAGGGAGGCATAGCACCGATGGTTCTAGGATCTGTGAACACGCCTGTGATAGCGGAGATAGCAGCAGTCTCGGGAGATACGAGGTAGATCTGACCATCCTTTGTGCCGCTTCTGCCTTCGAAGTTACGGTTGAATGTTCTGAGGGAGATACCCTTGGAGTTGGGAGACTGACCCATACCGATGCAGGGGCCGCATGCACTCTCAAGGATTCTTGCGCCTGCGTCGATCAGATCGGACAGCGCGCCGCACTCAGCCATCATATTGAATACCTGCTTGGAGCCGGGAGCGATAGCGAGAGAAACATCGGGGTGAACTGTCTTGCCCTTCAGGATGTGGGCAACCTTCAGCAGATCCTGCAGAGAGGAGTTTGTGCAGGAGCCGATACATACCTGGTCAACCTTGACAGCGCCGATCTCCTCGATGGTCTTGATATTATCGGGGGAGTGAGGACAAGCGGCAAGGGGAACCAGCTTGGAAAGATCGATATTTACTTCCTCGTCATAAACAGCGTCGGGATCAGCTGCGAGGGGAACATAGTCCTCCTCACGACCCTGAGCCTTCAGGAAGCGGAGAGTTGTCTCGTCAGAGGGGAAGATGGATGTTGTTGCACCCAGCTCTGCGCCCATGTTTGTGATGGTGGCACGCTCGGGAACGGAGAGGCTTGCAACGCCGTCGCCGCAGTATTCCATTACCTTGCCCACGCCGCCCTTAACGGAGAGGATGCGCAGAACCTCGAGGATAACGTCCTTTGCGGAAACCCAGTCGTTCAGCTTGCCTGTGAGGTTGATCTTAACCACCTTAGGCATTGTTATGTAGTAAGCGCCGCCGCCCATTGCAACTGCAACGTCCAGACCGCCTGCGCCCATAGCCAGCATACCGATACCGCCGCCTGTGGGAGTATGGCTGTCAGAGCCGATGAGAGTCTTGCCGGGCTTGCCGAAACGCTCCAGATGTACCTGATGGCAGATACCGTTACCGGGTCTGGAGAACCAGATGCCGTGCTTCTTTGCGATGGAGCCGATGAAACGGTGGTCATCCGCATTCTCGAAACCGCTCTGGAGTGTGTTGTGATCGATGTAAGCAACAGAACGCTCTGTCTTTACACGGTCAACGCCCATAGCCTCGAACTGGAGGTATGCCATTGTTCCTGTTGCGTCCTGTGTGAGGGTCTGGTCGATTCTAAGACCGATCTCCTGACCCTTTATCATCTCGCCGTCAACGATGTGCGCCTTGATGATCTTTTCGGTTAAAGTAAGTCCCATTGTCTTTTGCTCCTTTTTTTACATAATAAAAAAATTGATACTTTTTTATTATATACTATTAGCGAGGATATGTCAAGAAATTGTCAGGAAATTTTGTCGATTTTCGCATAAAAGCAAAATTAACGGCATATGTGGTATTTTTTCGTAAATTATGCTATCATTACGGTAACATTCCGCCTTTGTTGATTGTCTTAATATCGAAGCGCTTCAGAAAAGGAAAACAGGGAGGTGACAGGATGGACGTGCATCAGCTTGAACGCTATATCACACTGTATCGTCTGACGGCGTTCAGGGTGGCTCTGAACTATGTCAAGAACTACGAGGATGCGGAGGATATCTCGCAGGACGCTTTTGTGAAGCTGTTTTCCTGCAAAGAGAGCTTTGCAGCGGATGAAAACGTCAAGGCATGGCTCATCCGTGTCACGATAAACCTATCCAAAAACCTTATTAAAAAGAGCCTGCGCAGAGGCTATGCGGAGCTGCCCGAGGATATCCCATTTGAGGATGGCAGGGATATAGCGCTGTATGACTGCATACGGCGTCTGAAGCCCGAATATTCGGGGGTGATATACCTGTTTTATTATGAGGGATATTCCGTAAAGGAGATAGCTAAGCTGTGCGGCATTACCTCGGCGGCGGTGCGCACAAGGCTAAGCAGAGGACGTGACAGGCTCAGGGAGATGCTGAAGGAGGATCGGATATGAAACAGAGGTACAACGCCTTTTTTGACAAGGTCGCTCCTGCGGCGAGCGACAGGGAGTTTCTCGAAGGAGTGCTCAGAAAGGCGGAAAATATGAACGAGAACAAGAAAAAGCTGAACGCAAAGCCGATGATAGCCGCGGCAGCGGCTGTGGCGGCGCTTTCTGTGGGAGTTACAGCGGCGGCAGCAACGGGACTTATCGATTTCAATAAGATATTTAACGGGCTTATCAGCGCAGAAAATGAAACACTGGGCGGTAATTTGGCGTCCGAGATGACGGATTTCAGATACGAGGTGTCTGACCCCGATTACATCATCGTTCCCAACGGTGTGACAGGCACTGCAAGCAACATCTGCGTTTCTTTCGATATCGAGAGAGCGGACGGACAGCCTGTGAAGGATTTCATGCTGCGAAACGGCAGCGGCAAGGAGCTTGTTACTGCCATGGACTGGAACGTGGCGGTTGACACATTACAGAGCTTCGGCAGTGGACTGGATGATTATTCCGTTGTAGTCAACGACGAGGGAGACCTCACCGTAATGCTTTCGGTGACATATTCCATTCCAGTAGACGAGTGTAAAGTGCGCATAATGGGCAGCGATCTCTTTGAGGAAAAGGAGCTTATCCGCTTCAGAGAGGATAACAACGTGTGGGAATACTTTGTTGACGCAGACGGACAGCCGATCCGTCATGGTCAGGATGTCAGCTCCCTTGCGTATGACACTGCGCTTTTCGGATATGGCGCTAAGGAGCGCAAGGATATCGATATGAGCGAGATACGCTATTTCGAGCTTGACTGGGGCGTGGAGTTCGTTTATACTCCCAGTGAGAGCGCTATGCAGACTCTTACTGTCGCAGATGTTTCGCAGACCTACATGGAGCCTGTTACCGTATGGGGTGAGAGCGATATGCTGACAGCCTCAGAAATAGAATGCACCGTAAAGAACATCGAGATCTCGGGCACAGGCGGCTCAATCGAATATGACCGCGATCCCGCTTTTGAGGCGCTGTACAACGAGGACAAGATATGCAGCGAATTTCATGAGTACGATATCCTCCTGCTGACGGACAGCGGTAAGGAGATCAGAGCGGAGTTTGAGCTGGGAACAGGCGCAGGAAACACGCAGAAATTCTACTTCAAATACGTTGACGACAAGGGCGAGCGTATCGCAGTGGATATCGGGGAGATAACAGCGATCTCGGTAAACGGCGTGGAATATGAGCTGAAATAAGCAACACCGCCGCACTGTAAGGCGGATGGTAATAAAGAAATATCCGGAGAAGATACGATCGCTTCTCCGGATATTGTTATTTGGCAGATAAATCGGAATTTACCAGCGACGCAGTGACGCTACGCTTACACTGCTTACGCGGGGCGCA
>JAZKZL010000097.1:0-3169 GCA_045612645.1 Oscillospiraceae bacterium | reverse complement strand
TTGCGAGGTCACTGCCGCCGAAAGGGATACTCTCAGGCGATATCTCGCCGAGATTCACCCTGCGCATGAACTCGACAACAAGATAGCTTGCCACCTTATTCGGCATGGAGCTTGCTGCCGCTGCCTCATCATAGAGATCGCTGATGCGCTTGTTGCCGACTATCACCACTGCGTCGCTGCGGCTCACGCCGTACTCGCTGATATAGCGCTCCATGCGCTGCTGAGGCATTTCGGGCAGAGATTCCCTGATGCCCTGAAGCTCCTCCTCGGTGAAGATGATGGGCGGGATATCGGGATCGGGGAAATAACGGTAATCGTGGGCGTCCTCTTTGGAACGCATCGCCACCGTTTCACCCGTGGCGTCATTGAATCGCCTTGTCTGCTGCACCACCTTTTCGCCCTTGTCAAGCAGCTCGCTCTGCCGCGCTATCTCAGCTGCGATGGCTCTTTCCGCCGCACGCATTGAGTTGAGGTTTTTAAGCTCCGTTCGGGTGCCGAGAACTTCGCTGCCCTCGGGCGCTACAGAGATATTGATATCGCAGCGGATACTGCCCTGCTCCATTCTGCAATCGCATATACCTGCGTACTGCAGCAGCAGTTTAACCTGCTCAAAGAACGCCGTTACCTCCTCGGCGGAGTGGAAATCAGGCTCGGTGACTATCTCGATGAGCGGGATGCCGCAGCGGTTGTAGTCCGCAAGGGATATCCTGCGCTCCTCGTCATGGATGAGCTTGCCTGCGTCCTCCTCGAGATGGATGCGGTTTATGCGGATGCGCTTTGATTCGCCGTTCACCTCGATATCCACATATCCGTCAAGGCAGACGGGGCGCGGCATCTGCGATATCTGATACGCCTTAGGCAGATCGGGATAGAAATAGTTTTTTCTGTCCCATTTCGTAAAGCGGCTGATGTCGCAGTTCATGGCATAGCCTGCCCTGATGATGTACTCCACCGCCGTTCTGTTCAGCACGGGGAGAGTGCCGGGAAGTCCGCTGCAGACAGGGCAGCAGCGTGTGTTAGGCTCGCCGCCGAACTCCGCAGAGCAGCTGCAGAATATCTTTGAGCGCGTGAGCAGCTCGGCGTGTATCTCAAGTCCCATGGTAGGATAATATATCATCACTGCACCTCCTTAAAACACGGTGCAGGAATCCGCACGAGATCCTGCTCGAAAGCGTCAGCACATTGCAGGATGGTCTGCTCGTCAAAACGCCTGCCTGTCAGCGACATTCCTATCGGCAGACCCTCTGTCGTGTAGCCGCAGGTGGTGTTCAGAGCAGGCACTCCTGCGATATTCGCAGTGACTGTGCAGATATCCGCAAGGTACATCTGCACGGGGTCGCCGTCCTGTGCGCCTATCTTATAAGCGGCGGTGGGAGCTGTGGGGGTGAGTATCACATCCGCAGAGGAAAGTATCTCGTCATATTCTCGGATGATCTCCTGTCTCAGTGCAAGCGCTTTCTTGTAATAGGCGTCGTAATAGCCGCTGGAAAGGGCGTAGTTTCCGAGCAGTATGCGGCGCTTGACCTCCTCGCCGAAGCCATTGGAACGGCTGTCGCAGATAAGCTCCTCATAAGTGCTGCCCTCGCCGCGATAGCCGTATTTAATGCCGTCAAAACGAGAGAGATTTGACGCCGCCTCGGCACAGGCAATGAGATAATAGGACGGCACAGCGTATTTCAGCGCCGCCATGGAGCATTCAATCAGCACAGCGCCTTTAGATTCGAGCGCCCTTGCCGCAGACATGACCGCCAGTTTCACCTCATCGTCCACAGCGTCGGAGAAGAACTCCTGCGGCAGCGCTATGCGCATGCCCTTTATCGGCTGACCGAGCCTTTCGGTGAAATCGGGAGCCTGCACTCTTGCGGAGGTGGCATCGTGAGGATCATAACCGCAGAGGGCGTTCAGCATGATGGCACAGTCCCATGCGCTGTTGCAAATAGGGCCTATCTGATCGAGGGAGCTTGCAAACGCCACAAGTCCGTAACGGGAAATCCTGCCGTAGGTGGGCTTGATGCCTGTTACACCGCAGAATGCAGCAGGCTGACGTATCGAGCCGCCCGTATCCGAGCCTAAAGCACAAGGCGCAAGGTACGCCGCCACTGCCGCCGCACTGCCGCCCGAGGAGCCGCCGGGGACTCTCGTGAGATCGTAGGGATTGCGTGTTTTTGCAAATGCCGAGGTCTGATTAGAGCCGCCCATTGCAAATTCATCCATGGAGGTCTTGCCGAGAAGCACATAATCTTCCTGTTTCAGACGCTGCACGGCGGTCGCATCATAAGGCGGTGTGAAATTTTCGAGCATCCTGCTGGCGCAGGTGGTGCGGACGCCGTCGGTGCAGATGTTGTCCTTTACGGCAACGGGGATGCCTGTCATCATGGACGCCTCTCCCCTGTCTATGCGGCTCTGCGCCTGACGTGCCATGGAAAGAGCCTCGTCCTTTGTGACGGTGATGTATGAGAGAAGTTCCCCGTCAAAACGCTCGATTCGGCTGATATACTCGCTGCAAAGCTCCTCTGCGCTTATCTGCTTTGTATCAAGCGCCTTTCGCAGAGTGCGAATATCCATTCTTGTGATATCCATAGTTTCCCCCTTACTCCACTACCTTAGGCACGATATAGCAGTCATCGCTGCTCTGTGCGTTTGCGAGCAGCCTTTCCCTCGGAAAGGACTCCTGCGGGATATCCTCCCTGACCTCGGAAAATGCTACGCTGTTGTTGTCCTTCGTATCATCATAGGACAGGTCAAATTCCTTTATGGTATCCATCAGCGCCACGATGTCCGTCATCTCCTCCATCACCTTTCGGAGGGAATCGTCATCATAGCGCAGCCTGCTCAGCGTGCAGAGATGCTGTATAGTAGTAAGCTCCATGGCGATCTTCCTTTCTTGTGCTGCGGTAATTTATTCTGCCTTTTTTATGCTTTTATTATACTCACACCGCCGCTGTTTTCAAGCGGTTTCTGTGGATTTTTCCGCTGATGTTCGGAATTTTATGTAAATTTACAAAGGGATAAGCAATATGGTTGAGAATTTCTGTTTTTATTTACACCCATAATTTTTAATGAAAAAACCGACAGGCGGTGACCTGTCGGCAAATTATAAAATCGAAATTTGTAGGTTCATTTTAAAAGGGGATCAGTGGCAAACGGAATGGTTTTGCACAGCAAAATC
>JAZKZL010000096.1:0-11730 GCA_045612645.1 Oscillospiraceae bacterium | reverse complement strand
TCAGGGTATTATAATCCTGTTTCGGTTGGTGACTATTCACTTAATGTGTATGATTTCGGTAATCAAGACAGCAGGCATACATTTGTAGGATTATCAGGTCTGGGCGTATTTGATTTCAGTGTCAGAATGGAACGCCTTATGGGCGATTTTACTGAAGAAAATCGAATCGTAATTGTCGATCGGGCCGGCTATGGACTTAGCGATGATACAAAGGAGCCGCGGACATTAGAGCGCGTTGTAAATGACTATCGTACAGCACTGAAAAATGCCGGAATTGAAGGGCCGTATATTCTGCTTCCGCATTCATTAGGGGGCGCTTATGCGACATATTGGGTCAGTCAGTATCCGGAAGAGATCGAGGGTGTCGTTTTTATTGCCGGAACACAACTCGGCGATAATCCTGATATTGCTTTGGAAAATGGCAGTGCCATTGAGAATCGGTTTGCTATTGCTGCAAATCAGATGGGTCTGGTAAGACTTGGTAAGTCGTTTTTGTTAAAGAGTGTAATACCCGGTATGAATTATTCGGATGAACAGCGAAAGTATTCTGAAGCATTGAATCTGCACAATACATTTAATTATGCTTTTTCCTACGAAGATGAGCATATGAATGAAATCTGCAATACTGCATATCATGAGATCAAGTCAAATGATGTTCCAAAGGTTTATATTTGTTCAAGCTGGGGATTTCAGACCGGAGAAGAAATAGATGAAATGCTGGCGTGGGATAAGCAGGAATGTGAATTCGTGGGAAAGAAACAACCAAAGTTTCCGGAATCAGGATATGATATGGACTATCTTCAAAAACTCCGTGATACCGAGCTGCAGCCATATCTTGATAAAATGGGAAATTGCGGGCTGGTGTTGCTGCCAGGAATCCACTGCATTTATGACCAGCGTCCGGAAGATGTGGCAGATATTATCAGAGATTTTCTTGATAGAATAGAGGAATAAGTTGTAATGACCAATCCGATTTATAAGGAATAGAAAATCGGAATTCGCTTTAACAGATAAATTCCACTTTGCCAAACACCATATATCAAGCCGTACCCGTAAAAACGAGTGCGGCTTTTGACGTAAAAACACCATTATCCTGCGTTTTTCTGAGCAATACAGGCAGCGGCGGAGAGTAAATTCTCCGCCGTTTCTCTCTGTTGACTTCCCCATCAAAATATGCTAAACTTGATACATCAGATCATTAACATTCACCAACAATGAAAGGAAAAATATGAAGATTGAAAACAACATCATAAAGCACTACCTGCGTAATGTGTATTTCATCACCGGCACAGCCTATGCAGGCAAATCCACGACAGTGAAAATGCTGTCCGAGCGGTACGATATGATATGCTGTGGCGAGAACTACCACTCGGCTGTGTCGGATATCGTGGCGACGCCCGATGCACAGCCTGATATATGCTACATGAATGCTCTGACGGACTGGAAAGACTTCGTCACACGCTCCCCCGAGGAGTACGAGCGCTGGATATTCAGCGTGGGAAAAGAAGCGGCGGAGTTCGAGATAGCGGAGCTTATCTCCCTGTCGGGCGACAGGAAGGT
This sequence comes from Oscillospiraceae bacterium, assembly GCA_045612645.1. Lineage (GTDB taxonomy): Bacteria > Bacillota > Clostridia > Oscillospirales > Ruminococcaceae > CAG-115. Next base: position 10,170 of record JAZKZL010000096.1, on the reverse strand, counting down.
CATAGTTGACACGAATATCCCTGTTGACGTCCTGCGTGAGATATCCGATTATAATCACGTTGCGGTGATGCTCTCGCCCCAGTCTATGAGCGTGGAGCGCTTCTTTGACCGCAGCGACCCCGAAAAGCAGTTCATCTTAAACGTTATCGACAGCTGTGAGAACTCCGCAGAGGTCATGGAGAATTACCGAAAGGGACTTGCTCTCATCAACAGCAGGGAGCATTACGATGAGTTAGCAGACAGCGGATTTTTCACCGTTGTACGAGAGGATAACGGAAAGGATACAAGGGAAGAGGTCTGCGATGTTATCGCAAGGCATTTTGGATTGATATAAGGATTTTTTATGATACTTGAAACAAACAGGCTCATTCTTCGTGAGCTTACATATAATGATTTTTCATCACTTTATGCAGTCCTTGCTGACTCTGATATTATGGTGCATTATCCTTATACATTTGACGAACACAGAGTACGAAGATGGATCGCAAAAAACATCGAACGGTACAATGCCGATGGCTTCGGACTATGGGCGGTCGTGCTGAGGGAAAACGGCGAAATGATAGGCGACTGCGGCATAACGATGCAGAATATCGACGGTCAGCTTCTGCCCGAGATCGGGTATCATATCCGAAAGGATCAGCAGAAAAAAGGCTATGCCACGGAAGCGGCGGCGGAGTGTATCAGATATGGATTTGAGGAGCTGAATTTTGATCGCCTTTATTCCTATATGAAATACACAAACGAAGCCTCTGCCCGTGTGGCGGTCAAAAACGGAATGAGATTCATCAAGGAATATCCTGACGCTGAAAATACTTTTACAAGGGTGTACTGCATCAGCCGTGAGGAGTGGAAAAGCAATATCTGCTGAAACTTTTTCCTGAAAAATCCAGACTTCCGAATAAGACACACAGAACAAAAGAGGGTGAAAATATGAATTTCAAAGCGTACAGATATATTGCGAAAATGAGGATTCAGACCATGATGGCGTACCGTGTGGATACATGGACGTTCATGATAATGCAGTGCCTTATGATGGTTGCGGTGGGCTTTTTCTGGCGTGCCGTTTACGGAGATACAGAGGCATCCCACGGCGTCACAGGCGATATGATGATAACCTATACGGTCGTTTCCATGCTGATGAATTCGCTGTACTATATGGGCGTTGAGGACAAGATTGCAGACGCTGTAAAATCGGGCAGTATCGCAACGGATATGATAAAGCCGATAAACCTGTTCTCCATGTACTTTGCGGAGGATATGGGAAATATCGTGTTCAACCTGATATTCAGCACTGTTCCGATGTTTATCGTGGCACTGGTGATCTTCGGTTTGCCTGTTCCTGCCTCGGGACTGCATTTCCTGCTGTTCTTTATAAGCTTTGTACTTGGCTACGGAATAAACTGGCTGTTCTCGGCGGTGTTTGCTATGCTGTCATTTACAGCGATAGATCTGGGACCCGTGTTCTCGATAAAATATCACTTCGTTAATATGCTTTCGGGTGCAATGATACCGCTTTGGTTCTTCCCCGAGTGGCTGAGAAATGCGATGTACTGCCTGCCGTTCGTGTATATGTATCAGGAGCCGCTTAGCATCTACATCGGAAAATACACGCCATTGGAATGCCTTATAAAGCTCGGTATCCAGCTTGCATGGCTTATCGGACTTGCGGTGATTTTCGCAATTGCACAGAAGCGTGCTGCAAGCCGTGTGCTGGTTCAGGGAGGCTGATATGATGAAAAAGATAAAGCATTATATGTCAGTTGCGGCGCTTTCCTTCAGGCTGTCGTTTCAGACCTGCATGGAGTACCCCGCCGCATTTATCGGCTGGCTGATATCAAATCCCATACAGTTTCTTGTGGGATTTTCCACGATAAAATTCGTGGTGGAGGAGTTCGACACCCTCGCCGACTGGAATTTCAAGGAGCTTGCGTTCCTTTACGGAATGTCGGTGCTGACGCATGGATTGTCGGTAATTTTCTTCACCAAAACCTGGTTTATGGGCTGGGAGATAGTCCACGGAGAGCTTGACAGAATGAGGCTCCGCCCGATGAATACGCTGTTCCAGTATCTTGCGGCAGACCTTAATTTCTACGGTATCACCGACCTGATCCCGGGAATAATTCTGTTCGTATACGGCTGTATCTCGGTGGATTTTCAGTGGACATTTACAAATACGATATGTATGATATGCGCTGTTATCGGCGGAACGCTTCTGCGAGGTGCTATCTATCTTGCATTCGGCTCTACCACGTTCTGGACGAAAAGTCCGCTCCACGTTTCGGGATTTTTTCAGGAGCTGTTCAACCGCACGAATATGTATCCGCTCTCGATGTACCCGAGGGGAGTGCAGTTCGTGTTTACATTCATCATGCCGATGAGCTGGGTGGCGTTCTATCCCGCTTCGGAGTTCATGGGAAAGGATTCCATGCTGACATTGCCGTTTGGTATGGCGTTTATTACACTGGGGCTTGGCGTATTGCTGTTCGTCATCGCCTGTAAGATATTCAACGCAGGCTTTGCGCAGTATGAGAGTGCGGGTTCGTAATTGAAAGGAAGGTATTTAATGCCTGTTATAGAAGTTAAGAATTTAAGCAAAAGATTTAAGACGGTCAAAAAGCAAAAGGGCTTAAAGGGCGCTGTGAAAGGTCTTTTCAAGCCCGAAAGAAAAATAGTTACCGCCGTTGACGATGTAAGCTTTTCCATCGAGCAGGGCGAGATAGTCGGCTACATAGGCCCGAACGGTGCAGGAAAAAGCACTACTGTAAAAATGATGTCCGGAATACTCCGCCCCACCTCGGGTGAGATACTCATAAACGGTATCTCGCCCGTAAAGGACAGAAAGGCGGTCGTTAAGCACCTCGGCGTTGTGTTCGGTCAGAGGACACAGCTCTACTGGGACTTAAGGCTCGGCGAGAGCTTCGAGCTTCTCAAGCGTATCTACGATGTCCCCGATGAGGTCTACGATGAAAATATGAAGATGATGGACGAGATACTCGACCTTAAAAGCATAGTCGATACCCCTGTCCGTCAGCTTTCGCTGGGTCAGCGCATGAGGGGCGACCTTGCGGCGGCGATGCTCCATTCCCCCGACATTTTGTTCCTCGACGAGCCGACCATCGGCCTTGACGTGGACGCAAAGCACGCTATACGAAAGTTCATCAGACAGATAAACGAGACACGCAAGACAACGATAATCCTCACCACGCATGACCTCGGGGATATCCAGGAGCTTTGCAAGAGGATAATCATAATCAACAAGGGCATAGTCATCGAGGACGGCTCGCTTGACGAGATTGCAGACCGCATCGCACCATACCGTCAGTTGGTGATAGATTTTTACTCCGAGCAGAACATCACTCACCCAAAGGCTGAGATAATCAAGACCGAGGGTGCAAGGACGGTCTACCGCTTTATGAAAAGCGATGTTACCGCCGCGAGGCTTATCGAGGATATAGGCAAGCAGGCGAAGATAAAGGATATTCGGCTTGAAGAAGCGAATATCGACGATATAATCAGGGTCGCTTATGGCGGAACAGTCGCTGATTAAGGGTAACCAGAAAGAGATGACGAAGTAGTACAAATCAAATCGCAAGAGGTGAAACAGCAAAAATAGTCGAGAAATAATTCTTCCTTTGCGGTAGAATATACCCACGGGGAGGCGATAAGATGAATGAACAGATACTGGCGGTACAGCGCATGCAGGACTACATAGAAACGCATATCGACGAAGAAATAACCATGGCGGAATTGTCAGAAACAGCGCTGTTTTCGCCGTGGTATTCTTACCGTATCTTTAAAGCACAGACAGGACTCACTCCTGCCGATTATATCCGAAGACTAAGGCTTTCAAGATCGGCTATGAAGCTGAAAAACGAAGCCTGCAAAATTGCTGACGTTGCTTTTGAAATGGGCTTTGGAAGCGTTGACGGGTATCAGAGAGCTTTTCTGCGAGCGTTCGGCTGTAATCCTAAGGAATATGCCAAAGCTCCTGTTCCGATAACTCTGTTCGTCCCCTACGGTGTAAAATTCAGAGAACTGCGAAAGGAAGAAGTGACTATGGAAAATGTAAGAAACGTATTTGTTCAGCAGATACACAAGCCTGCACGAAAGGTCATCATCAAGCGTGGCAGAAAGGCAGAGGACTACTTCGCATACTGCGAGGAGGTAGGCTGTGACGTGTGGGGTATGCTTATGAGCATGGACTCTCTGTACGGCGAGCCTGTGTGCCTGTGGCTTACGGTGAAGTACAGAAAGCCTGATACATCGGCCTATGTTCAGGGAGTGGAGGTGCCTGCTGATTTTAACGGAGAAATTCCCGACGGATTTGACGTGCTCGACCTACCGGAATGCGACTATCTGATGTTTCAGGGCGAGCCTTTTGAGGAAGAAGATTATTGCGAGGCAATAATGGCTGTTCAGCAGTCTATGGAAAAATACGAGCCGTCGGTGATAGGCTTCAGGTGGAACGACAACGAGCCGAGAGTTCAGCTTGAGCCAATCGGTGAGCGTGGATATATCGAGCTTAAAGCGGTGAAACGCTGAGATCGCAATATATGTGAACAGGAAAGGAAGCGTTACCATGATAAGACAGATGCAGAAAACTGATATAGCCGCCTGTGCACAGATCCTCTGCGCAGTTTACAATAACGAGATGTGGCAGTGTCGCTGGACGATGGAAACAGGCGTTGCTTACCTTGAAGATTATTTTGAAGCAAAGAAATTCGTGGGCTTCGTCCTCGAAGAAAACGGGGAAATTATCGGCGCATTGTTCGCCCACGAGAAGATATGGTGGAACAACAGCGAGCTTTACATCGACGAGATGTTTATCTCCCCCGAAAATCAGAGAGGTGGCTGCGGAAGTATGCTGATAAATGCAGCGGAGGAATATGTAAAGGAGCATAAGCTTGCAGGACTTACCCTCTGCACGAATAAGTATGCGCCTGCACCGAATTTCTACCGCAAAAACGGGTTTATGGATAATGAGGTTATTATGTTTATGTATAAGGAGATGTAAGGGCCATGAAAGCAGTAAATCGACTTGATGAGGCATTGAAGATAATTAACAGTGATTAATAAACAGATCGGCGGAGTGAAATATCTCCGCCGATTTCCTTGCGTAAGCAGGGAAGTTGTGGTATACTGTACTAAAGATGATATTGTCAGACAGAAAAGAGGATAAACATGACACATACACAAAAAGCTGAACAGTATTTCAGCGACAAATTCCACTGCTCGCAGGCGGTGCTTGCGGCATTTGCAGACGAGTTGGGAATAACCGATGAGCAGGCGCTGAAGCTTGGTGCGTGCTTCGGCAGCGGCATGAGAAAAGGCGAGGTGTGCGGTGCTTGCACAGGCGCACTGATGGTGCTGGGACTGAAATACGGTCACTACATAAAGGGCGACACCGAGAGCAAGCAGCGTGCCGACCGTGTGAACGACCGCTTCCTTGAGGAGTTCGCAAAGCGCAACGGCTCGTACATCTGCAACGACCTGCTGGGCTGCGATGTCCGCACGATGGATGGCGTGAATTATGCCCTCGAAAACCGCCTGTTCACCGAGTTCTGCCCGAAGATGGTGCGGTCTGCGGTTGAGGTCGTTGAGGATATCATAAAGGAGATGGAAAAATGAGCCTGATAAAAGGACTTCACCACATATCAATGAAGACCTGCAACGACGAGGAATATCGCCGTGCAAGGAGCTTTTATGTTGACCTGCTGGGGCTTCGCATAGTCAAGGAGTGCGAGGCTTGTCTGCTGCTTGATACGGGCAGCGGAATCGTGGAGATCTTCCGCAACGGCGTTGAGCCGCTACCTCAGGGTGTGCTTCGTCACCTCGCTTTCGCTGTTGATGATGTAGCCGCTTGTGTAAGTTTAGTGGAACAGGCAGGCTATGAGGTGTTTATTCAGCCTAAGTCAGTGAACATCGGCGGCGATGAAAATTTCCCTGCGGAGGTGGCTTTCTGTAAGGGACCTCTTGGTGAGGAGATAGAATTCTTCTGCCAGAGATGGCAGAATGTATGAATGCAATATCAATATACAATGGAGAACAAAAATGTTAAAGATCAACAACCTATGCAAAAAATACAAGGGAAGCGATAAAGGGGTACAGGATATCAATATCCACGTTGAAAAAGGCGATATCTATGCGTTTATCGGACATAACGGCGCAGGAAAGACGACCACACTGAAATGTGTTACAGGAATACATGACTTTGACAGCGGCGAGATATTGGTTGACGGAAAGGATATCTCAAAGGACCCTATCGGCTGCAAGAAAAGCTTTGCATATATTCCTGACAACCCTGATCTTTACGAGTATCTTACGGGAATCCAGTACCTCAATTTTATTGCGGATGTTTTTGAAGTGCCCGCCGCAAAGCGCAGCGAGATAATAGAGAAATACGCTGACGCTTTTGATATAACAGAATCACTTGGCGATCTCATTTCAAGCTATTCTCATGGAATGAAGCAGAAGCTTGCGATAATCTCCGCACTGGTACATGAGCCTAAGCTGCTTATCCTCGACGAGCCTTTTGTGGGACTCGACCCCAAGGCGTCAGTTGTGCTGAAAGGTATTATGCATGATATCTGCGACAACGGAGGAGCGATATTCTTCTCTACACATGTGCTTGATGTGGCAGAAAAGCTGTGCAACAAGGTTACGATAATCAAAGACGGCAAGATTATCGCAGGCGGCAGCATGAGCGAGCTTACGAAAAACGGCGATTCGCTTGAGGATATCTTTATGGAGGTGCTTGAGGGTGAAACAGATTAAGGCACTTGCGGTAACAGAGCTGTGCAACCTCTACGGATTTAATGTTTTAAGGCACACCAAAGATCCTGCCGAGCGCAGAAAAAAGCTTGTGATATACGGCATTATAGGATTGCTTCTGTTGTTTGTCATGTCATATGCTGCCGGATTAAGCTTTCTGCTGATGAGCTTTGGAGCAGGGGATGCTGTGCCCGTATATCTGCTCACGATGGCAAGCATCATATCGCTGATGTTGGCGGTATTCAAGGCAAGCGGTGTGTTGTTCCGCAAAAACAGCTTTGATATCATCTCCTCGCTGCCGTTGTCTGACGGCGCAGTGGTGTTCAGCAGATTTTTAAGGCTTTACACCGAAAGCCTTATCATATCAACGTTGATAATGATTCCCGGATTTATCATTTATGCGCTCGTGGCAGCTCCGAATGTTATGTTTTACATAAGTGCGTTGTTCGGGATAATAGCCGCTCCGCTGATCCCTGTGTCGATCTCTACTGCAATAGGAGCGTTGGTAACAGGCATAGCATCCCGCATGAAGCACAGATCTGTAATAGAAGCGGTGCTGTCGATCATGATCGTATTGGGCGTACTTTCATTGAGCTCCTCCACTTCAGGTGTTGAGGGCGAGCTTACAGAAGAAATGATTATGCAGCTTGTGGGAAGCATTTCTGACGTTCTCGGAAAGGTGTATCCGCCTGCAATTATGTTCGGAAAGGCCGCTGTAAACAGCGATATCATAAGCCTTCTGCTTTTTGTTGGAATATCTGTTGTTGCATTCGGTGCGCTGGTGTTGATAGTAACGCTGAATTTCCGTGGTATCTGTCAGAGACTTCACGGTACATCAGCAAAACATAGCTACAAAATGCAGGTGCAGCAGAAGAAATCCATGCTTAGGGCACTTGTGCAGCGTGAGGTTAAGCGGTATTTCTCATCGAGTTCGTATGTTACAAACACGATAATCGGGCCCATACTTGCAGTTTCAATGTGCGTTGCACTTGCATTTGTCGGAGTGGAAGATCTGCTACCTGAAATGCCTGTTGAGATAAATATCTATGCTGCTCTTCCGTTTGCGTTTGCAGCTGTCCTTTGTATGATGAATCCCAGTTCGGCTTCTGTGTCAATGGAGGGCAAGCAATGGTGGATAGTTATGAGCCTGCCGCTGTCGGCTAAGGATATCATCAATGGCAAGCTGCTTTTCAGCCTGTGTCTGCTCTCACCGTTTTATGTGGTGTCAGAGATAATCGTGATGGCAACTCAGAGCCTTGACATCATGGAGTGTATATGGTTTGTGCTTGTTCCGGCTTTAAGCGTAGTGTTTTCATGCGTGTTCGGCATATTTATTAATCTGAAGATGCCTAAGTTTCAGTGGGAAAGCGAGGTCGATGTGATAAAGCAGAGTGGCGCTACTATGATAAGTAGTCTTGTGAGCCTGCTGGGGATGACGATACCTGCTTTTATTGCAGCTGTTATACCGAATGGTTTCTTGCTTCCGTTCAATATCTGTACGTGTGCTGTACTTGTCGTGGCTACATTGCTGATGTATCGCAGTTGCGTGAGGACAGATCTGCGTGCTATTTAAGGAAATATGATATAAATATGCAGAATATAAGCATAGCTTCTCACAGGAGGATAACGAAATGGCTGTAATATATGATCTCAATTCGGACTGGTGCTTTTCAAGACTTCCGCAGGAGGACGGCTCCGCGAACCAGCCTGTGCATAAGTCTGATTTCGGGGATGAAGATTGGGAGAGAGTAACGCTCCCTCATACATGGAATGACAAGGACGGTGCAAGCGGCAGGACAGGTATCTGTCAGGGCGGCGAGAATTATTACAGAGGTCTTGCGTGCTACCGCAGGAGGTTTGTTTGCGACTGCTCCGACAAGTGTGTATTTATCGAGTTCGGGGCTGCGAATACCGTTACAGAGGTGTTCGTGAACGACAGCTTTGTCGGCAGGCACGAGGGCGGCTACTCCGCTTTCAGATTTGATATCACAGACTTTGTGAACAAGGGCGAGAATGTGATCGCAGTAAAGGTGGACAATTCCCCCACTAACTATATCGCTCCCATAACCGATCAGGGTGACTTCACAAAAATGGGCGGTCTTTATCGTGAAGTTAAGCTGATAGTCACTGAGAATGTACATATCGATCTGCTTGATTACGGCTCGTCGGGGGTGTATATAACGCCGAAAAACATTACCGCAGACAATGCACAGGCAGATATCCTTGTAAAGCTTGCGAATGACGGAGATACAGAAAGAACGCTCACTGTTACCGCAGAGATACTCGACGCAGCGGGAACTGCTGTTGCGGTTGCACGGGAGGATATAACACTCTCCGCTGACAGCAAGACAAGTGTTGCGTTGAATACCGATATCACCGCTCCCGCGCTGTGGAACGGCAAAAAATGTCCACATCTTTACACTGCAAATATCACGCTCAGCGAGGGCGGAAATGTCCTCGACATCAAGTCACAGACCTTTGGTATCCGCACCTATCACATCGACAGGGAGCAGGGTTTCTTTCTTAACGGACAGTATCTTGATTTGCACGGCGTGAACTACCATCAGGACAGCTACGAAAACGGCTGGGCAATGACGGACGAGCAGCGTGAACGTGACTATAAGATGATGCTGGATATGGGCTGCACCTCCGTCAGAATGGCGCATTATCAGCACTGCGAGGATGAATATGATCTCTGCGACAGATACGGAATTACCGTCTGGTCGGAGATAGGGATTGTAAATCAGATGTCGCCTGATAATGCTACTCTTACGATAGCTGACGGCTTCAGAGAGAACACAAAGCAGCAGCTTACAGAGCTTATCCGTCAGAATTACAATCACCCCTCGATAATCGTGTGGGGTATATCAAACGAGCTGTATCAGATGAACGATGAGATATACAGGCTGTGGACGGAGCTGAGCGACCTCGCACGAAAAGAGGACAGCACAAGGCTCATTACCCTTGCGGATAATCAGTTCTGGGGGCAGTTTCTTGATATGCCTGTGGATGTGGTGGGATATAACCGCTATTTCGGCTGGTACAAGGATGCAGGCCCAGCGGAGAGCTTCGGCGGTTGGCTTGACAGGCAGCACACTGAAAAGGCTCATCACCCGATATGCGTATCGGAATATGGCGGTGGGGGAGCTATCTCCCAGCACAAGGACAACATCGACTGGGAGAACGAGATTGACCCCTGGGGCGAGCGTCACTATGAAAACTATCAGTCTGCCATGCATGAGCGCATCTGGGCTCAGTTTGCTGCAAGGCAGTTCCTATGGGGCAAGTATATCTGGTGTATGTTCGATTTTGCCTCTGACGGCAGGGAGGAGGGCGACACCAAGGGACAGAACGACAAGGGACTGGTGACCCGAGAGCGCATCCCGAAGGACGCATATT
>JAZKZL010000095.1:0-1483 GCA_045612645.1 Oscillospiraceae bacterium | reverse complement strand
AGTTCATCCCCGCAGAAAATGGGAATTACATAAGATATCATATAGACATTGATATTCTTATTAAGATAAGGTCTCATCCATGTGGCAGGCTGACCGTTAAGCGCATTCTTCACAGGGATATAATACCATCCCACATGTTCAAGATCGTCCGGCTCATAAAGCGACATATCCGTATTCGGCTCGAAACGGAATGCCGAATCGTTATCCTCACGGATATAGAAAAGACCCGCATCGGGTGTGGAAAGCTCAGGATTGAGCCTTATGTATACTGATACCGAATCATCAGTGGCATAGCCTGCGTTCAGCATGATAGGCAGCAGGTAATCCATATATTCGTTATAATACTGCTCGTCCGACAATCTTGCAGGATCTGAAATGAACTCCTCCGCACACCCTGCAATGACCTCCACCGACTGTTCAATACGGCCCATGATACCGTTTATCTCCGCCGCATTTGATTCAGCGAGCATATTTATGATCTCGGCGGATTTATTGTTTGCGCCGATAGAATATCTATATATTCCCGTTCCGCCTACTGCAAGTGCGCAAAGGATTATTCCCACCAGTATCAGCAGAATGAACTTAGTTTGAATAGATCTCAATACTGATCCTCCATATAATAAGTTGATAGGTATAAATATATTTATAATTATACGACAGAACATGACAAAAATCAAGTGTTTCCGAACGATTTTATAAAAAATTGTTATTTTTTCATCAAACCTCTTGACAACAGAGGAAACAAATGATATACTAACATTGTGATATCAATTTGATATCATTTTACAACAACACAACATGGAGGTAATATTATGGAAACTACCAAGACCCGTATGGAATATGAAGAACGCGAACTTAATGCTCCCAATGGATGGCTGGCACTGTTCGTGACAATTATACTGTATATCGGCGCTTTGGCTGCGACTATCGCAGGCGGCGTAATTATGGAGGACATGGGCGGCGCACTCGGAGTTATACTGCTCATTGTCGGCGTGATATGGCTGTGCATAGGATGGATACCTTTCCTCGGTCTGCGCATCATCCGCCCCAATGAGGCACTGGTGCTGACTCTGTTCGGTAAGTACACAGGCACTCTTAAGCGCGAGGGCTTCTTCTTTATCAATCCGTTCAGCTCCGCTGTTAAGCCTCAGAACGGCAATGCTCCCACTGTAAATCTCACAGCAAACGGCACAGCGGTTGCCATCGCAAACAGCAAGATCTCGTTGAAGGCTCTCACCCACGATAACCGCAAGCAGAAGATAAACGATCAGATGGGTAACCCTATCGAAGTGGGCATCGTTGTTATATGGCGTGTTGTGAACACCGCTAAGGCTGTGTTCAATGTAGACAACTACGAGACTTTCCTCTCCACTCAGGCAGACTCCGTTCTGCGTGACGTTGTCCGCTGCTATCCCTATGATTCCACCGACAGCGACGAAAAGACTCTGCGCGGCTCCGCTCAGGAGGTCTGCGAGCTTCTCAG
>JAZKZL010000094.1:0-2295 GCA_045612645.1 Oscillospiraceae bacterium | reverse complement strand
CTGTGCGCCGTACTTTCCTACGATGCCGATGTAATAGCGTCTTGCCTCGTCTGCCCAGTCCTCTTCAACATCGAGAGCGCCGAACTTGCCGAAACCGTCAGCGGAGAACAGCACCTTGGCATAGCTGTCGTAGGTCACGATGACCTCGGGCCAGTGTACCATAGGAGCGGTCACAAAAGTGAGGGTGTGCTTACCGAGGGAGAGTGTATCGCCCTCGCCAACGACCACCTGCTTTTCGGCAAAATCAGTGCCGAAGAAGTTCTTCATCATCACAAACGCCTTTGCGGAGGACACTATCTTAACATCGGGATAGCTCTTCACAAAGTTCATGATGTTAGCCGAATGGTCAGGCTCCATGTGCTGCACGATAAGATAATCGGGCTTTCTGCCGTTAAGCACGTTCTGGATATTATCCAGCCACTCATGGGTAAAGCCTGCATCAACAGTATCCATGACAGCGATCTTCTCATCTACGATGGCATAGGAATTATATGCCATGCCGTTAGGAACGATGTACTGACCTTCGAAAAGGTCAACAGCGTGATCATTCACGCCGATATAACGGATATCCTCCGAAATAAACATGATATGTGTCCTCCTTTGATCAAAAGCACTTTCCGTCCTTGCAGTCCACTGTGTTGCCGCAGCGGTAGCAAAGCTCGTTAGCGCACTGTTTTTTCTCTGCGAGATCAACGATGTTCTGCACCGTGGTCTCTGCAATGTTTTCCAGCGCCTCCTCCGTCAGGAATGCCTGATGGGAGGAAACTATCACATTAGGCATGGAGATGAGCCTTGCGAGGGTGTCATCCTCCATGATGTGACCCGAATGATCCTCAAAGAAGAAATCAGATTCCTCCTCGTAAACGTCAAGGCATGCTGCACCGACCTTTCGGGAGCGGATGCCCGCCAACAGAGCGTCTGCGTCAACGAGCGCACCTCTCGATGTGTTAAGGATCACAACACCGTGACGGCATTTGGAAAGAGCCTCCTCATTGATCACATGATAGGTGTCATCCGTCAGAGGGCAGTGAAGAGAGATGATATTGCTCTTTTCAAAAAGCTCGTCCAGCTCCACGTATCTTACAGTGTCGCCATTATCCAGTCCCTCGGCGGGGAACTTGTCATAAGCCAACACTTTCATGCCGAAGCCGCGGCAGATATCGATGAAAACACGACCGATCCTGCCCGTGCCGATGACTCCCACAGTTTTTCCGTGGAGATCAAAGCCTGTCAGCCCCGAAAGGCTGAAATTGAAATCTCTTGTGCGGATATAGGATTTGTGGATGCGGCGGATGGAGGTAAGCAGCATAGCCATTGTATGCTCCGCAACTGCATAGGGAGAATATGCAGGCACTCTCACAACATGCAGCTTGCCGAAAGCATGTTTCATATCAACATTATTGAAACCTGCGCAGCGCAGAGCAACAACATTAACACCCATCTCCTGCAGGCGGTCTATAACAGCGGCGTTTACTGTGTCGTTCACGAAAACGCACACGCCGTCGCAGCCCTTTGCGAGGTCAACTGTGTCCTCGTTGAGCTTAGTTTCGTAATATTTGAATCTAACGCCGTGCTGACTGCCGTATTTTTCAAAGGAAGGCTTGTCATAAGGCTTTGCGTCAAAAAAAGCAAATTTCATTCAGGTTTCCTCCTTGACTTTCTGATCATAGTATAGTATAATTTTCGTAAAAAATCTGTTGAAAATTCAACAAAGGGAGAAAAAATGAAAAAATATTTTGAAGTGCTGCGAAAATGCTCGCTTTTTAAGGAAATAAGCGATGATGATCTGCTCCCGCTGCTCTCCTGCCTTAATGCTAAGGTGGAGAGATTCGGCAAGAAATACACCATAATACCCGAGGGCAAGCCTGTGAAACACATAGGCATAGTGCTTTCGGGCGCCGCTCAGGCAGTACACAATGATTACAACGGCAACAGGAGCATCGTCAGCGGCATATCATCTGCGGAAGTTTTCTGCGAAGCCTTTGCCTGCGCCGAGGTAAACTCAGTGCCCGTTTCAATAATCGCAAGCGAAAACAGCGAGGTGATGCTGATAGACTGCTCACGGATAATGAACCCCTGCCCCCATGTCTGCGGCTTTCACCAGCAGCTGATATTCAATCTGATGAAGGATCTTGCTCAGAAAAACGTGATGTTCCATCAGAAGATAGAGGTCACATCACAGCGCACCACACGCGACAAGCTGATGACATACCTCATGTTAGAGGCAAAAAAGCAAGGCTGCAGCAGCTTTCAGATTCCCTTTAACCGTCAGGAGCTTGCGGATTATCTTGAGGT
>JAZKZL010000093.1:0-4061 GCA_045612645.1 Oscillospiraceae bacterium | reverse complement strand
ATATACCTACAAGAAAAGCGGAAATTTAGACGTAAAGAACAGCCTGCCGCTGCTTGTGTGCGTGCTTGCCGTAACGATGGTCGGAAGCCTTGTGGCAAGCTTTCTGCCCGAGCAGACCATGGGAGGCACGATGCAGATTGCGCTAATTATCATCGGACTGCGCTTCCTGCTGAAGCCTGTGAACAAAACGAGGGAGCAGCTTGAAGAAGTCTCCCCGAAGAACAGAACGATAAAGGCAATTATCGGCGGCATATTTGTCGGCTTTATCTGTGGCTTTGTGGGCGCAGGCGGCGGAATGATGCTGCTGCTCGTTCTGACCTCTTTCCTCGGTTATCCTATGCATCTGGCAGTCGGCACGAGCGTGTTTATCATGGCTTTTACGGCTCTGACGGGCGGCGTCAGCCATTTTATGATAGGCGGAATGCCCGATATCCTCTGCCTTGTGCTGTGCGTTGTATTTACGCTGATCTGGGCAAGGATCGCCGCAAAGATCGCCAACAAAGCCGATGCCAAGACACTGAACCGTGTTGTGGGCATTGTGATGATAGCCACCAGTATCGTCATTCTGCTGGTGAATTATTTCTGATGCAGTTTATCAGACGCAATATGTCGAGCCGTATTCGTAAAATGAGTGCGGCTTTTGTCGTAAAATCACCCTTATCCTGTGTTTTATACCCTTTTTGCGGGAATTTATCCTGCGTTTTTCCTTGTTTTTCGCACTTTTTATCTTGCGTTTTTCTGAAAGTGCATCTCACGCACCCGAAACTGTCACATACGCATATGAGTATTGCAAAATCGGCTCACGCTTGCTATAATTAAACCATCTTAAGAAAAGGAAATCATAGCTATGAAATACACCATCCAACAGATATCCTCGGGTGAGGACGAGCTGATACTTCGCTATCAGCGGCTGAACGACGAGGTGCAGGCGGTGCTGGAGTTTATGAACTCGCCGCAGAAGAAGCTCATCGGCACAACGGACAGCGGCCAGACCGTCATAGACCTGAATCATATACTCTATGCGGAGAGCGTTGACAGGCGGACCTTCATCTACACCGCAGAGGACATCTGCCGTGTGGAGTTCAGCCTTGCACAGCTTGAGCAGATACTGAACACCATAAACTTTTTCAGATGCAGCAAGTCCATGATAATAAACATCGACAAGATAGCAACTCTGAAAAGCCTTGCGTCCAACCGCATTGACGCCACACTCACGAACGGCGAGCATATCATGATATCGAGGACATACGCCTCGGAGTTCAGAAGAATACTGAAAGGAGAGAGCAGCGATGAGTAAGCTGAGAAACTTCCTTGAACAATACCTCACCCGAAAGATAGGCGCAGAGATAAAATGCTGCCTGACCTTTCTGCTTATCCTGTGCTATTACGCAGTTTACAGATGGGTGAACGGCTTTGCTGAGGCTGGTATACTTCACATGTTCGAGATGGTGTGGGCGGCGTATATCCTTGAATGGGTTCAGGTGCTGCTGCACTGCGATTTCGACGAGGTGGACAGGCTCGGCGTAAAGGAGTGGGCGATGATGCTCTGCGGCTCGGCTGTGTATGCAGTGTCGGGACACTTCCTCGGCTGGTTTGACGGAAACGTTGCAGTTGCGGTAGGCTTCGGAGCGTACATGGTGGTGTGCTATCTCTGCACATTCTGGGTGTATGCGATAAAGCGTTCCATTGACGCAAAGATGCTCAACAGCGATCTAAGAAGATTTCAGGAAAGAAGAACGGACAATATCGGAGAAAGCTATGAATAACGAGAAATATCCGCACCTTAAAAAGCTATTTATCATCGGAATAATCGTTTCGGCAGTAACGGTACTCGGCGGTGAAATGCCCATCGGCTGGGTAGTAAATCCCGAGGCTGATAACGAACTACTCTCAATGATAATGGGCTACGGAAGCCTTTCGCTTGCACAGCTCGCCTGCGGAGTGTTCTTCGGCGGCATCGTAATACCTCTGCAATACTACGGCTACAAGGCTATCGGAGAGATAGCGGAAATGGGCGGAAACAAAAGGTGCGGTATGCTCATTCATCTCGGTGCAAGGTTCATTGCGTTTTTCGGAGGAATAGTCCACATAATCTGCATTGCGCTGATGTTCGTAATCAGAATGGAAATGCCGCTTTCGGACACCATTCCGCAGAGCGTGATTGATTTCACCTTATGGCTGGTGCTTCCGATATCGGCGGTGTTTATGTCGGTCTACACCGTTATGACGGTGGTGATGATAATTCCCGTAATCAAGGGCAGGACGATATTCCCGAAGTGGGCGGTGGTGTTCAATCCGCTTATTGCAAAGGTCATCATCCCTGTGTTTGCGGTATTCATGCCAAACACCGAGTTCGTCAACGCCCTGAATATGGCGGATATGGGACTTGGTTCGCTTATTACTTTTGCGGGACTGCTGGTGCTGCTGAATAAGTACATGAATTCGGAGAAAAAAGATACTGAAATGACAATGTAAATCGGGTTTCTCATCATTATCTCTTGACAACATAACGTCTGTTATGCTATAATCAAATGGGTGATAAAATGTCAGAGGAGAATACAAAAGAGCTGCTTCTCTCCGCTGCGAGGGCGGAGCTTCTGCGGAGCGGCTATCAGAAAGCTTCGCTAAGGAAGATATGCGCCGCCGCTGATGTGACGACGGGTGCGCTGTACTTCTTCTTCAAAAGCAAGGAGGAGCTTTTCAGCTGCCTTGTGGGAGATGTGGCGGAGCGGCTGCTGCAGTTTGTCAGGCGGCAGACCGACAGCGAGGTAAACGGCAGGGGCGACAGCGCCGCATATCAGCGTGAGCTGAACGAATACCTCTGCGAGAACAAGGATATCGTGCGGATACTTTTCTACTGCTCCGAGGGCACTGCTTACAGCGATTTCAGGGAGCGCTACTGCGCCGAGGCTGCAAAAGGCTTTTATATGTTCTATGACAAATGCGGCGGTAGTGCGGAGTATCGTGACATCATGGGGCTTATAGTCAAGATGCGTATTCAGGGATATATCGAGATGCTAAACGGAGATCATGACATGGATAAGATGATGAAATTCTCGGAGCTGATGGAGCTTTACGGCGACAGCGGCTTTTCAGGGATGATGGAAAAATTCAATAGTATCACAAAGGCTCAGTCGGTTGACTGAGCCTTTTCAGATAACAAAAGAAAACAAATGTTATGTAGGAGGAAAAACTATGCTGTTCAACGAATTTGGTTCAAAGGAAAATCCGCCCGTGCTGCTGCTTCACGGAATGATGCAGGACTGGCACAGCGAATATCAACTGCTGAAGCCCTTAGAGGTGCATTACCGCCTGATAATTCCTGCACAGGACGGCTTTTATGACGGCAGCGGAGATTTCACAAGCTTTGCAGACCAGTGCCGTCAGATAGAGGAGTACATACACGAAAACTACGGCGGAAAGGTACACGGGGCATACGGTGCATCGCAGGGCGGACTTATGCTGACGGAGCTGCTCACACGAAACAGGATAGATCTCGGCAAGGTCATCATGGACGGCTGCTATGTGGCGCATCAGGGGAAGCTTGCGGGCTGGTTTACATATAAGATGTTCTGCAAAATAAAGAACGAGGGAAAATTCCCTGCGCTGATCATGGTTACTATGAAGCTTTGCGGTCTGAAAAAGGAAGACCTTAGTATGACGGACAACCAGTACATGAAAGCAAGCGATGAATCAGTAAAGCGCAACTTCATGGAGAACTACACTTATCGCACCCGCCCCGAGATCGCACAGAATGAAACCATAGTGTACCTCTGGTGCGGCAGCAAGGAGCCGTATGCGCTGAAGTCTCACAAGGAACTGAAAAAGTATCTGAAAAACTACGAGGAAACGATAATGGAGGGCTTTGGTCACGGCGAGTTTCTGCTGAAGCACACAGCGGAGTGCTGCGAGAAGATACGGGAAACGCTGGGGTGATTAAGGCACTGTTTCCGTTCATTTTATCACCTGTCAACCTCAGGTTGCGGAAAATCCGAAAAAGTCAAGCGTATCGTGGTTGATTGACGGCTTATTCTGTGCTATAATTTTTTTGTAAGCTTACG
>JAZKZL010000092.1:0-2627 GCA_045612645.1 Oscillospiraceae bacterium | reverse complement strand
GCCATATCCTTGAATGCACATGTGGGACCATGCCACAGCTCCAGAACATATGTACCTGTAAGCAGATGAGAGATCTCTGCGATATTATCTGTATCGAAATTCTTATCGTTATATGCGGAATCAACGCAGTGGCGCACTTCCTCAGGTGTAAAATCTGTCAGCAGTCTGCTGAAGATATCGTACGCACGGTCTGCGTAGCTCTTATCGCACATAGCGAGCAGCTCAGCCTCAGTGAACTGAGGAATGCTCTCAGGCACAAAAAGTCCGCCCTCATCGGAAAGACCCTTTGTGATAGCGTGTGCGCTTGTCACCTTCAGAGCAGAATTTCTCGTACTTCTGTAGTTCATAAAAAGTCGTCCTTTCATAGGTTCAGTACAATGTATATATACCATCGGCAGTAAATGCGTTCTCATAGATATCTATGCGCAGCACCGTGGGTGTACTTCCCCGTGTAATTATGACCTCGGCAATATCGTATCTCGGGTACAACGTTCTGTTCTGCAGCCCGGGATATATGTTGCACAGGTAATGATCGGCTGTCAGTATGATCTTCTTCTGTTTTGCGGGAGTTACCGCTTCCAGACCGCTGACCATACTATTTTCCTGCCGCGTCTTTACCTCGGTGAAAACTATAATATTATCGATCTGCGAGATTATATCTATCTCGCCGAAAGATTTGCGGAAATTACGTTCGATAATTTTGTGACTTTTCTCAACAAGGCGGTTGCATACCGCATCTTCGCCGAGAATGCCTTTATCTCGTTTATCCATTTTTCTGTGCAAAATACTTCTTAAAGAAAGAAGGTCTATGTATCGGACAGAGTCCGAACTTGTCCACCGCTTCATAATGCGCCTTTGTGCCATAACCCTTGTGCTTTTCAAAGCCGTATTCGGGATACTGTGCCGCAAGCTCATCCATATAGCGGTCTCGTGCTACCTTTGCAAGTATCGAAGCTGCCGCTATTGAAGCGGAAGTTGCATCTCCCTTGACAACTGTGCGAAGCTCTCCGTCAATGGGCGGAGTCTTGTTGCCGTCAATAAGGATGATATCAGCGCTCATTCCGAGACCTTCATAAGCACGCTTCATGGCAAGCATCGCAGCATTGAGGATGTTTATCTCCTCAATCTCAGCTATGGAAGCTGTTGCAATGCAGTAAGCCTTAGCCTTTGCGATTATCTCGTCAAAAAGCAGATCACGCTTTTTTTCAGTGAGCTTCTTACTATCGTTTATACCGTCGATCACAATGCCCTCATCGAATATCACCGCTGCTGCGTAAACATCGCCTGCAAGCGGGCCGCGACCTGCTTCGTCAATGCCGCAGACTACAGCATATTCAGAGCGTATCTCCGAGTCATAGCCGAAAAGCCCTGTCTTTGCAAGATCCTCAAAAGTCATCTGAAGTTCATCAGACGGGGATCTGTTCAAGTGTGATCCTGCCAATCTTACCGCCTCTGTATTCATCAAGAAGTGTAGCGGCTGCACGCTCCGTATCAGGCTCGCCGCCTGAGATGAGCATACCTCTCGCCTTTGCGATCTCAGTAAGGACATCGCCCTCACCCGCTATCTTATAGCGAGTTTTGATAAGCTCAGGGTAGCGCTCCAAAAGGAGTTCACCCAGCGCCCTCGCAAGAGCCTCGACATCCATTACATCGTCCTTTATTGCGCCCGTATAAGCAAGTCTCTGAGCCGCTTCCTGATCATCGAACTTCGGCCAGAGTATGCCAGGCATATCCAGAAGCTCCACATCCTTATCAATGCTCACCCACTGCTTTCCACGGGTGACACCGGGTCTGTCGCCGACCTTTGTCTTTTTCGTCTTAGCCATACGGTTTATGAACGAGCTTTTTCCGACATTAGGTATGCCTACGACCATAAGTCTGAGAGCTTTTCCTATCATACCACGCTTTTTACGGCGTTCTATAAGCTCCGAGAGCAGAGTTTTAACAGCAGGCAGGAAACGATTGATGCCTTTACCGCTGCGGCAGTCACATATAATGACCATGATGCCCTGCTTCTCATAATACTGCTTCCAGCGTGAAGTTACGCCGTCATCAGCATAATCGCATTTGTTCATTATCATAATGCGGGGCTTATCCTTCACAAGTTCATCCAGAATAGGATTTCTGCTTGATTCGGGTATGCGCGCATCAGTGATCTCCACCACAGCATCCACCATCTTCAGATCCGCTTCGATGAGTCGGCGGGTCTTGGTCATATGCCCGGGGAACCACTGGATATTTCCTACATCACTCATAACAAACCCATTTTATCAAATGGAGCGAAGCGGAATACCGCCCTGCCCATTATGGAATCAACATTTACCGGTCCTACTCGCATATCGCGGCTGTCAGTGGAATTATTGCGGTTATCACCGAGGACAAGAACATGGCCCTCGGGAACGACATATTCCCTGCCGCTGACCATATTGAGCTGACGTACAGTCGGCTCTGCGATATAATCCTCTTCCAGCACCTCGCCATTGAGATATACGATACCATTCTCGAAATCAAATTCCACAGTATCACCCTCAACTGCGATAACACGCTTGATGATAGGCTCTCCGTATGGAGCATCGATGCCCGGTCTGAGCAGATCAGCCTGTATCACTACGATATCGCCACGCTTG
>JAZKZL010000091.1:0-28161 GCA_045612645.1 Oscillospiraceae bacterium | reverse complement strand
GAGAGGGGGATCGCTTATGCGATGATTACTTCGCCGTTGCGTAAACTGTTGCAGATGCGGGACTCCATACACCGTTCACATACGCATATACTGCGTACTTGTAGGTTGTGCCTGCAGTTACTGCTGTATCTGCAAGGCTTGTGGTGGTTACTGTCTTGTAATCTGCCCAGCTTGTGCCGTTGTGACGACGTACCTTGTACTTGGAAGCACCACTGAGAGCATACCATGTAACAGTGATCTTGCCGCTGGTTGCAGTTGCCTTTACGTTCTTGACTGCTGCCATGGGCTTTGCAGATACGGTCGCAGATGCTGCACCGTACTTTGTTCCAACATATGCATATACTGCATACTTGTATGTTGTGCCGTTTGTTACTGTTGTGTCTGTGTAGCTTGTACCGGATACTACCTTCAGATCAGACCAGCTTGTGCCATCGTGACGACGGATCTTGTACTTTGTTGCACCGTTTACTGCACTCCAGCTCAGTGTTACCTTGGTGTCGCCCGCTGTTGCCTTTACATTCGTGGGCGCTGCTGCTGCAGGCTTTGCAGAAAGTATAGTGGACGCTCCGCCGTATGCACCATTAATATAAGCATATACTGCGTACTTGTATGTTGTACCGTTTGTTACAGAAGTATCTGTAAAAGATGTACCTGTAATCACCTTGTAATCAGACCAGCTTGTGCCGTTATGGCGGCGGATCTTATACTTGGTCGCACCGCTGAGTGCACTCCAGCTGAGGCTTACCTTCTTATCGCCTGCAACTGCCTTGAAATTGCTTACAACGGATGCGTAAGGCTTTGCGGAAATAATGGTGGAAGAAGGTCCGTAAGCACTGCCTACATAAGCATATACCGCATACTTATATGTTGTGCCATTGGTTACTGCTGTATCTGTGAAGCTTGTAGCGGAAACCACCTTGTAATCAGACCAGCTTGTGCCGTTGTGGCGGCGGATCTTGTACTTTGTTGCGCCGCTTACGCCTGTCCATGTAAGAACTACCTGCTTGTCGCCTGCGGTTGCCTTGAAGTTAGATACCGTAGCTGCAGCGGGCTTTGCAGAAAGAACAGGAGATGCACTGCCATAGGAGCCGTTCACATAAGCATAAATCGCATACTTATATGTGGTACCGTTGGTAACAGCAGTATCGGTAAAGCTTGTGGTTTTTACTTCCTTATAATCAGACCATGCTGTGCCATTGTGACGGCGGATCTTGTACTTGGTTGCGCCGCTTACACCAGTCCAGCTGAGGGCTACCTTCTTATCGCCTGCAACTGCCTTGAAGTTGGTTACTGCAGTAGAAAAAGGCTTTGCGGAAACAACAGAAGAAGATGCGCCCCACATATTATTCGCATATGCATATACAGCATACTTGTATGTGGTACCGTTGGTAACGGCAGTATCGGTAAAGCTGTTTGTGGTTACAGTCTTGTAATCAGACCAGCTTGTGCCATTATGGCGGCGGATCTTGTACTTTGTTGCGGAACTAACCTTATCCCATGTAAGAGTAACCTTGCTATCATTTGCGGTTGCCTTGAGATTTGCAGGAGCGCCTGTTTCAGCAGCGGTGAAGGCTTTTACATATACGTCACGAGAATACTTTTCACATGCATCCTGCCAAACGCTAATAGAAGATATGCTATTACCAAAGCCAAAAAAGCTTCGTCCTGTTGTATCAGAATAATCGTCCACAAAAACACCTGTGCCAACCTTATCTAAAAATACTACAACAGAAAATTTAGTATTCGATGCTATATCCAAATTCTTGGTGAGCGGTATCGTATGCAGACCAGCATATGTTGCCTTGCCACTTTGAGTATGAATCAATGTACCACTGGTAGGTGTAGCACCGACACCTGAATAGATGTTAATAGTATATCCTACAGAAGCATCTGATGTTTGGAATGCTACTGCCGTAATAGGATCCTCACCATCTGAAGTATAAATATTACCCATAGCAGCAGCATAGTACGTATTGAACACATTACCCACAGCATTTGATGCATATTGATAAATACTGTTATAAGTCAGTGGTTCCATCTCCATGGAAGAAATCTCGGTTATACTAGTATCGTAATATGACAGCCAGAAACAACCGTTATCTCCATAACTACTACTCCAACTATTCTTACAGAGCCAAGCACCATTTCCTGCGGGCTTGTTTATAAAATTGGATGCACTATAATTATCGTCCCATCCCACCAGAGTTACAGCATGATTACTATTTTCGCTTCCGTTGTAATAATATGCAGGCACACCATTAGCTTTCCAGTTATCATATGCATCCTCATAATAATAACTTATTGTTAATGCGCCATTAGTCATCAAATAAGATTTAATTGAGGCTCTGTCGCTTGGGGCAAACATATTAGAGTTCTCTAAAAAATAATTCACATCAAATCGATAACTCTCGCTGATTTCAGGCCACGTAGTAACAGCCGGATAGCTCGTTTCCAGTGCTGCACCAAAACCTGAATTCAACGCAGAACGTGCAATCGTATCATTACCGCCACCAAAGTCCTCGTCATAGGCATATATTCCCAGGTCAAAAGCAACACTTCCGTCACCTGCTGTTACTCCATAAGCGTCGGATACTGCTGCTCCTTGGGAAAACCACACCAAATGAGCCTCAGACAAGTCAATTGATGAATTAGCATATTTTGCGGTAATAAGCGAGGATTCACCAGCTGCAAGAGCTGCATGTGCCCAACATGTTGCTGTATTACCCTGATTCTTTACCGTTGTTACTCTTCCATAATCCCTCAGATCATACGAAGCGGGAAGTGTACCGTAATCCTCTGTTTCATCGGGAATAAGGTTGCGGACAATCTCATCACCATTTTCATCAACGAATTTTACAGGTGCATAGCCATACTCTGATGGTGTCTCTGTCATCATCAACGCCAAATGTTCAGATCCCTCAGAAGATGATGGCACCTCCGCAAACGCACCGACAGTGATCTGCGAAGCGGTTGCCGCAGCCATTATCAGCGCCAATGCTGATCTTAATCTGTTTTTAACCAAACTCATTTTGTCCTCCTTAATTCATATTCAATTTATTGCCAAAATTATTATATCACTTTACCATGCTAATGTCAAGAAAACGAGCAGAAAAACCGCTCATTTTCTATATTGAAATTAACCTACAGGCTTTGCCGAAACAGTGAAAGAGGCGCCCTTCCACTTTCCGCCGATATACGCATACACTGCATAACGATATGTAGTGCCGTTTGTAACGTCTGTATCAGTGAATGTGGTAGCAGTCTGATCCTTATAATTCACCCAGCCTGAGCCATCGTTACGGCGTATGCGATACTTTGTTGCATCACTGAGAGCTGTCCAGGACAGTGTAACCTTTGCATTTTCGGCTGTAGCGGTAAGATTGCTTACAATGGTATCAGAGGGTCGCGCACTTACAATAGCGGATGCTGCACCCCACTTACCATTCACATAAGCATATACCGAGTAACGATATACCTTATCCTTCTCCACCGCTGTGTCAGTATAGCTTGCAGCCGTAAGATCCTTGTAATTTGTCCAGCCCGAACCGTCATCACGGCGTATGCGATATTTTGTCGCGCCGCTGAGTGCTGTCCAGGAAATCACAATCTGATCACCATCCACATATGCCTTAACGTTCTTTACTGTAGTCTCCATAGGCTTTGCGGATACAACTGCAGAAGCCGAACCATATTTTCCACTCACATATGCATACACTGCATAACGATAAGATGTGCCATTTACAACATTTGTATCAGTAAGGCTGTTTGTGCTTACCACCTTGTAATCCACCCAGCCTGAACCATCGTTGCGGCGTACTTTATATTTTGTTGCGCCTGTCAGCGCATCCCATGTGAGAGTTACTTTACCTTCTGCTGCCGTCGCCTTAACACCTGTTACAGCACTTACCATGGGCTTTGCTGATACTGTTGCAGATGCTGCGCCATACTTTCCGTTCACATAAGCGTACACAGCATACCTGTAAGAAGTTCCATTCACCACATTTGTATCAGTAAGGCTGTTTGTGCTTACTACCTTGTAATCTACCCAGCCTGAACCATCATTACGGCGCACCTTATATTTTGTTGCACCTGTAACTGCATCCCATGTAAGAACTACCTTGCCCGCAGAGGCTGTTGCTTTTACTCCGGTAACATTAGCCGAACGAGGTGTGGCAGATACTGTTGCAGATGCCTGACTTGTAAGTCCATCGGCAATGGCATAAACAGAATATTTATATGTTGTTCCGTTTGTTACATTGGTATCAACGTAGCTGTTAGTTGTTACACTCTGATAATCAGACCAGCTTGTACCATTGTGGCGGCGGATCTTATATTGTTCTGCACCATCGACTGCATCCCATGTAAGAGTTACCTTACCCTCACCTGCAACTGCCTTTAAATTAGCAGGTGCAGAGGGAGCAACAGGCTCTTCTGCAGCAGACTTCTCGACCAGCACTACCTTTTCTGCATCGCAGCCGCTTACCGAGCAAGCCACTGTCTTTCTGCCATAAGTAGTCGCAGTTGCCGCAAGAGTCACTTTCTCTGTGCCATTATAATTATGAGTATGAGCCGCAGACTGGGGGATGTAGATCCTTGTTACAGTGGTAGAACCCTCAGTTGCTGATATATACGCCTGATTGAGGAGCGAGAACGAGCCGCCGTATTCACGAAGCAGTGTTTCATAAGTGAATGTAGCAACGCCATTAGAGGCACTGTCCGGGTAAACCTTTACCCATCCGCCGCCACCGCTCCAGCTCTGCAGAACGATTATGGGCGCATCTCCCGTATACTCTGCCTTGATCGACTCGCCTGCTTTCAGGTTCATGACATAATCGCCACCGATAGCGGAATTTGACCAATTCGACATAGAAATAGGGGAGGTGCTTATAACGATATCTCCCGCAGATGCTGTTTTATAGTCAGGGTTGCCGTTATAGCCAGAGGTAATAGCTTCTGCTATGCCATCATAGATAAAAGTGCGGGAATTACGGTCATACAGCTTGAACTGCTCAGTTCCGGGGTTATTGGTATCCACATAGTGATTATCCCATACTACACAGGGAATATCCTGCTCTGGGAACTGTCTGGCAAGGCTGATATATGCCTCTGCCCACTTCTCACGCTCAGAAGTGTTGTTCTTGTTTGTTGCACCGAATTCGCCGATGACTACAGGAACACCCTTACTGATGAAGTATTTATCCATTCTTTCGAAGAAATACTCAAGCTCCTGAAGATCAGTATCCAGCCAGTTGGAGTGAGCGCCATTTTCTGTATCGTCAGAGAATGCAAAACCGAAAGGCAAGTATGCATGGATAGACGCAGCTATCATATCATCATTCGAATTCTTTGTCCATGCAGCAGCCTTGGCAGCATCACCCGAAGCACAGTAAGTGGGCAGCATGACGAGACGCTCAGTATTGTTGCCGCCTGTTGCTCGTATAGCCGCACGGGCAGCTTCATTACACTGGTTAACGCACTCATAATACTCAGCATTGCCTGTCCAGTCATCGTTGCTGCGAGGCTCGTTGTTTACCTCAAATATCAGCTTATCTCCATAGTTCTTGAAACGATTGCCTATCTGTGTCCAGACTGCAGACAGCTCAGCAGATATAGCCTCAGTATTGGGAACATTATGCTGAAGATCATTGTGATGTACGTTCAGAATAACATACATATCGTTTGCAAGACCGTAGTTTACAACGGTCTCCACTCTGTCCATGTAGCTTTCATTTACAGTGTAAGTGGAGGGGTTGGAGTAATTATCATCCCAACGCACGGGTACTCGAAGAGTGGTGAAACCTTTTTCTGCGATACCCTCGATCATTGCGAATGTTGTCTTGGGATTACCCCAGTAAGTCTCATTGTAGTCAGACTCCAGAGAGTTACCGAGATTCCAGCCTGCTCCCATATCACTCACCATCTGGAATGCAGTAAGTCCACGCATTTCAGTAGGGTATGTGTAACCGCTTGGAAATCCATCCATATCTATGGCAGCAAATGATGTTACAGGTACTGCGGTGGCCGCCAATATTGCCGAAACAGCAACAGCAGCAGCCTTTCTTAATAAGGTATTGTGTCTCATGGCGATTATCCCTTTCTGATAATATGTCATAATTAGCCATTTTTTATTTTACCATATCACTGCTCATACCGTCAAGTGTTTACTGCAATCTTGTGTGTTTTGACTATCATCGCATTAAACAAATATACATTTCACACAAAAAAGAAACCATCGGCGAACCGATGGTTTCTTTTTTATTCAGTTTTTATACCTTGATATACTTAAGCCTTTACGGTAATGATAGTGGAAGCGCCGCCCCACTTGCCGTTTACATAAGCATACACAACATAGCGATAGGATGTACCTGCGGTAACTTCTGTATCATTAAGGCCGTTGGTTGTTACGATCTCGTAATCAACCCAACCGCTACCGTCATTACGACGAACCTTGTACTTTGATGCGCCAATATCACTCCAGCTGAGTGTGATCGCGTCGTTACCTGCTACACCCTTGAAGTTGCTCACTACGGTTACAGAGGCTGCAGGCTTGGCGGAGAGAATCGTAGAAGCTGCACCGTACTTGCCATTCACATAAGCATAAATTGCATACTTGTATGTAGTGCCGTTTGTAACATCTGTATCAACGTAGCTGTTGGTAGTTACTTCCTTGTAATCAGACCATGCAGTACCGTTGTGACGACGGATCTTGTACTTGCTTGCGCCGATGTCACTCCAGCTCAGAGTTACCTTGCCATCGCCCGCAACAGCCTTGAAGTTGCTTACTACTGTTACAGAGGATACAGGCTTAGCGGAAAGGATTGTAGAAGCTGCACCGTACTTGCCGTTTACATAAGCGTAAATTGCATACTTGTATGTGGTGCCGTTTGTAACATTTGTGTCAACATAGCTGTTGGTGGTTACTTCCTTGTAATCGGACCATGCAGTACCATTGTGACGACGGATCTTGTACTTGCTTGCACCGATATCGCTCCAGCTCAGCGTTACCTTGCCATCGCCTGCAACTGCCTTGAAGTTGCTTACTACTGTTACGGAAGATACAGGCTTAGCGGAAACAGTAGCAGAAGCTGCACCGTACTTGCCATTTACATAAGCGTAAATTGCATACTTGTATGTGGTACCGTTTGTAACATCAGAGTCAACGAAGCTTGTAGTAGTTACAACCTTATAATCAGACCATGCCGTACCGTTGTGACGGCGGATCTTGTACTGAGTCGCACCGCTTACAGCACTCCAGGAAAGTGTTACCTTACCATCGCCTGCAACTGCCTTGACATTCTGAGGAATAGGCTTTGCGGGTGTAACTGTAACAATATTGGAAGAGCCTGCCCATGCACCATCGATATATGCATAAACAGCATACTTATATGTAGTACCGTTTGTTACATCAGTGTCAGTGTAGGAGTTAGTGGTAAGGATCTGATAATCAGACCACTTTGTGCCGTCGTGACGACGGAGCTTGTACTTAGTAGCGTTCTTGATAGCGTTCCACTTGAGTGTAACAGTACCATCACCTGCAACAGCAGTAACTGTAGCAGTGGTAACAACTGCGGGAGTAGTTACCTTTACAGCAGCAGAATAGTTACTCTCAAGCTCCAGATCTACGCTGTATGCTGTTACGAAATAGTAATATGTTGTCTTAGGCTCAACCGTGGCATCTGTATAAGTAAGAGCGTCTGTTACTTCAGCAAGTAAAGTCTTTTCACCTGCCAGAGTTGCGGAACGATATACATTATACTTTGCAGCGCCGTTAACTGCATCCCAGCTGAGAGTTACCTCAGAATCCAGCACCATATCAGCCTTTGCAGCAGGAATGCCGAAGGTGGAAACAACAGCTGCTGCAGACTCTGTTGCTGCTGTGATATTTACATCGTCAGGGGATGTTACCTTAACCTTGTACATTACCTGAACACCGTCATTTGCTGCTGTCAGGTTTACTGTGTATTTATCAGTGGTAACACCTGTAGTCTTGAACTCGGAATCGCCGGGATTCTTGATGAACCACTCGTAAGAGAGGTTACCTTCGGAAGCTACCTTTGCAGTAAAGGTGTAAGACTTACCGATCTCAGCGCCCGTGATGTTCTCCAGCTGCTTCAGGATAACAACGAAGATACCCTCTGCACCTGCAAGAGTAGCCTCGCACTTGATGCCATCCTTCTTTGCGTAGTTGATAACACCTGTTGCGTCCTCATAGCAGTAGATGGTAGCGTTCTTGCAGTTATACATGAACTTGGAGGAAGTGGTGGGAGCCTTCGTGCTGAGAATAATAACTGTTTCCAGACTGCTACACTCTGCCAATGTAGATGAGCCGAAGGTTTCCACGGATCTGGGAATTACCACATAAGTGAGAGCGTCGCAATCATAGAATGCGCGACCGCCGAGAGTTGTAATACTACCGGGGATAGTTACGGTTGCGAGTGCCTTACAGCCCTCAAATGCGCTTGAGTCGATCTTGATAACAGAATCAGGGATCTCGATGTTCTGCAGAGAGTCGCAGTTCATAAACATTTCGGCACTGATCGTTTTGAACGAAGAATTCGTGGTAAGAGTTACTCTGTTAAGTGCCTTACAGCCCTTAAACGCCGCCTTGCCAACAGACTCTACTGTGGAAGGAATGGTGATCGTAGTGAGCTTTGCACAGTTCTCAAAAACATTTGTACCGATAGTTTCGAGATCGGAAGTGGGAAGTGAAACATCTGTCAGTGCAGAACAGTTTGCAAATGCATAATTATTCAGCTTTGTGCAGCCCGATACAGCAAAGGATACTGTTGCAAGAGATGTACAGCCATCAAATGCGTTTGCACCTACTGAAGTAACACTGGAGGGAATAGAAAGCTTATTGAAGCCCGCTGCGGAACAACCGCTGAAAGCAGAGCTGCCGATAGACTTGATGTTATCGCCGATAAGAACATTAGACAGAGATGTACAGCCCATGAACAGACCGTTATTGATCTTATCAATGCCTGCGGGGAGAATTATCTTTGCTGTCTTACCAAGGCTTACACAATTCTGGAAAGCATATGTATCCAGCTTGGTAACACCTGACGGAATAGCACTGTCCAGCAGAGAACAGCCGGAGAATCCGTACGAACCGATAGAAGTGACAGTTGCAGGAATGATAAAGCCATTAAGCTTAGCGCAGTTCATAAACGCCTTGCTACCGATAGTAGTAACTTCACCATTGAGAACTACCTTCGCAAGGTTGGAACAATCCTGGAATACGCTGGTATTGATTGCTGTAACACCTTCGGGAATACTAATCTCAGTAATACCTGTACAAAGCATAAATGCCTTGTTTCCGATGGATGTAACATTATCGGAAACCTCAATAGCTTTGAGTCCTGCACAGCCATTGAATACATCTGTACCGATGGTAGTAACGGTAGAAGGCATTGTTGCGCCTTTGAGAAGCTGGCTGCCAACGAATGCGCCCTCATTTTTGATCTCGGCAGAAGCATCGTATGTAACGCCTGTAAGAGCAGAACAGCCACAGAATGCATAATTGCCGAGCTCAGTGAGCTTGGGACTATACTTAACTGCAACCAGAGATGTACAGCCGTTGAACACTTTCTGAGAAAGCTCGGTAACATCATCAGGAACAACTATGCTCTTCAAAGCAGTACAAGAATCGAATGCCTGAGAACCGATTTCACTTACAGTATCAGGAATATCAATGTTGACTATAGAGGAGCATTCCAAAAATGCCTTGCTGCCGATCTTCTCAACAGCGCCCTTATCCTCTGCATCGCCGCCGAGTGTAACATTTTTAAGAGCAGTAGCGCCATCAAACATACTTGTACCGATAGTGGGACAGTTTATCTCTGCGGTAGTGATATAGGTATTATCATAGAACACCTTTGTATTAGCTGTAACAGAGGAAGGAATAACTATGGACTTCAGACTGGTACAACCCTTGAACATCTCCTGACCGAGAGCGGCAGCGCCTTCCTCGATTGTAACCTGTGACAGAGCAGTACAGTCAACGAACTGATTCTTATAATAATTTGTATCCTTAGTGGAATCGATCAGTTCCTTGGGAAGAGTTATCTTTTCAAGTGCATAGCAGTTTCTGAATGCCTCTTCTCCGATCACACTTGTACCGGAAATATCCACATTCTTCAGTGCTGAACAGCAATCAAAAGACAATTCGTTGATGATCAGCGGTGCGGTTCTTTTTGCTGTGTTCTTTACAGTAACAGTTTCCAGAAGCTCACAGCCTGCAAATGCGCCGTAAAGATCATATTTGTAGCTGCCAAAAATAGCCGCATTAAAACCACCGATGCTTGTTACGCTATCCGGAATGGTAATAGCAGTGAGTCTGGTATTGTTGAACGCACCGTAATCAATGCTGACCAATGTAGGAGGCAGTGTGATAGTCTCAAGAGGAGTATCACGGAATGCATCGATACCGATAGCGGTTACATCAGCGTCCAAAGTAGCAGCCTTCAGTGATGTACAGCCTCTGAATGCAGCAGGCCAGATAATGGTCTCTGTTTCCTCAGAACCATCGGGAGTTTTACCGCTGATCTTGATAGCAGTCAGACCCTCGCAGGATGCAAAGCAAGAAGTACCGAATATAGCATTTCCTTCAACGATGAGCGACTTAATGCTCTTACAGCCTGCAAAAGCAGATTCTCCGATCAAGAAAACTGTAGCGGGAATAGTCAGCAGTGCGGAATCGCCGTTTACATTCGACAGCGCTGCACAGCCATTGAAAGCGTTATTGCCAATGATCAGCACGGAATCGGGCATAGTCAGCTCTTCGAGCTTTTCACAGCCACCGAATGCACCCTCTGAGATCATTAAAACGCCATCCTCGATGGTCACTACCTGCAGAGAAGTACAGCCATAAAACGCATTCTTACCGAGAGAAGCGCCTACAGCCGCAGGGATAGTTACCTCAGTAATGCCCTTTACACCATTAAAAGCGGATTCTCCGATGTATGTAACGGTAGCAGGAATATCAATGCCCTCGAACTTAGAGCAGGAGGAGAACGCAGAATCGCCGATCGTTGTGAGTTTTGTTGCCTTATTGGTAACAGTAACAAGGCTTGTGCAGCTATCAAACGCATGAGCGCCAATCTCTGTCAGTGTGCTGGGCAGAGAGATCTCAGTAAGGTTCTCAAAATAGTAGAACGCATAATCACCGATAGAGGTGATATTTTCACTGATAACAATCTTGGTGATAGTAGAAGAATACTCAGTCCACCATTCACTTCCCATTGCAGCAGAGTTGCTTGCGAAATCAATCATATCGCCGCTGCCGCTTACGGTAAGTGTGGTACCGCTTACGGACCATGTGGCAGAATCGCCGCAGCTTCCGCCTGTAGCAGCATTATCACCGTAATGCAGCTCAAGAAAAGCTTCATCAAGGACAGGAGAAACCTCTTCGTCAGGTTCTGTGATGATGACAGTAAGCGCATCATCGGGAGTGTAGTCAACAGCTTCAGCGTCAACAGTAACAACTTCAGCATTGCCGACCGACAGTTCCTGATATTCAGTCTCGGCAGAAGCGGTCAGAGGGATAGAGCTGACAGCAATAGCCGCAGACATGAACATACTCAGAAACGATTTGAACTTTCTGTTCATTGGGTCAAGCCTCCTTAAAAACATTAGATAACCTTGT
Source organism: Oscillospiraceae bacterium (assembly GCA_045612645.1). Classification (GTDB taxonomy): domain Bacteria; phylum Bacillota; class Clostridia; order Oscillospirales; family Ruminococcaceae; genus CAG-115. The sequence goes on along the minus strand of JAZKZL010000091.1, from coordinate 16,517 downwards.
ATGATGAACCATACATTATTTATCAGTATAATTATATCACTTTATTCCGGTGAAGTCAAGGAAAAAATGGGATAATTTTAAAAAACAGGCACATTTTATACCATGTGCCTGTTATAACGTTTACAATATTTGTTTATTTAAGCATTTCTGCTATATGCTCTTTTGAACGGAGTCCGACAGCCGCATTCACGATCTCGCCGTTCCTGAAAACAAGGAGCGTGGGTATGCTGCTGATGCCATACTGAACAGAAAGCTCCTGCTCCTCGTCCACATTTACCTTGCCGACTGTTATATTTTCATTTTCTGCTGCGATCTCAGCGATCACGGGCGAAAGCATCATGCAGGGTGCACACCAGCTTGCCCAGAAATCCACCAGAACAGTCTTATCGGACTTCAGCACCTCCTGCTCGAAATTATCCTTTGTCAGCTTTATCTCAGCCATGATATCTCCTCCTTATTTCGATTTGTAGTAAAGCATACAGTGACAGAAACCCTCAAAATCAGGATCCTCGATCTGATCTCTGAACTCCTTACACATGCATTTGTTTTCCTCATCGGTCCCCAGCTTGCAGGGACAGTATCCACCCTTCTTTTCAAGACCTTCCTTTATCATCCGAACTACATTTTCGTCAGGATTGAGAGTAACCTTCATAACAACTCGTCCTTTCGTGTGCTGAATTACCGCACGGAAAGCATTAATATCTGCGCCGCATCCAGTGCATTTACCGCACCATCAGAATTGACATCCCATTTCTCGTCATCAGGAACACCACCGCTTACGAGTGCTTTCATAAATATCGCAGCATCCAGCGCGTTTACCAGCAGATTGCTGTCAAGATCACCCACGATGTCGGTGTCTTCATCAATATATACGAGATGATCTCCGCTGATATCGGGAGTAAGAATCGCCTGACCGCTGCTGCTTATCTTCACATTATCCAGCCTGATAAGCTTGTTTGATTCACTGTCATAGCGATACAGGCAGGCGTATTTGCCCTTATTGCCGCTGCCAAGATTCATTACGATATCCGCTCCCAGCTTATTATCGCTGTTGATGTGGAATCTCACCATCTCCACACCCCTACCGCTGTTCAGCGGCACACTCGGGATATATATTGCGGAAGTGCGGATTCCGAGTCCCACATAAGGGATTATGGTTTCCTTGTCTATGAGAGCGGTGTTCAGCTTCCACTTAAAGCTATCATCAATGTGGAAGTTGAGAATCAGATCGTTCTTTGCCGCTGCACGAATTACGCCGTCAGGTACGGTCACTGCTCCGTTCAGCATAATAGTAACAGTGGACTTTGCATTCCTTGAAGCAAGCTCTGACTCGATAGCGCTCCAGCCCTTCACTGTACTTCCCGATATCTGAGGCCGCATATCCTCTTCCTCAGGTTCTTCTTCAGGTACAGTGGCTCCTGATGTTGGCTCATTTTCGCTGCCTGCATCGGTATTGTCGCGGTCGTAGCCTTCCTTAACAGTCACCTTAAAGGTATCTGTGAAACCCTCAAATGTGACAGTGATAATCTTTTCACCTGCTGTATTGCTGTTGAAACCCGAAACCATACTCTGGGTCATGGCGATATTCTCATAAGTGCCGTCCTCGTATGTAACAGCAATTTTTCCGCCTGTCAGATTCAGCGTATCACCCTTGAAATAAGATTTCTGACTCGGCTCTCTGTATATCTCCATGTATGTTACACCAAGCACTTCGGGTTCATATACACTATAGGTAAACTCCACGATCTCGCTATCCTCAAAGCCTGTCTTTACCGCAAAGGCACGGATAGTAACAACGCCGTCATCCGCCTTGATTCTGATAGGGTCTGAATAGATGTCGCTGTAATAAGTAGGCTCTGTTCCGTCTGTGGTATAAAAGATCCTTGCTCCGCCTGTGGAGCAGGTCAGCTTTATATTAAGAGTCTTGTCATAATCACCTGAAGCATAATTTGCCTTAGGTGATGCTACTGTTTTTATTGTAGCACCATATTCTCTGTACTCGCTGCTGCTCAGCAGACCCTCCTGCGCAAAAGCACCCACTGCCATAGTAAACGCCGTCACAGCAGCCACCGCCACCGCAGCAAGTCTTTTCAGAAATCTCATACCTATCCCTCCGAACAAAGCGTTCCTCTTCATAATCCATGATATAATTATACAATAAAATCCCTGTTCCGTCAATACAGAACAGGGATTTTTGTTTATATCTCTGCAAAGCATGAAACTGCGCCGCAGTCGATGCTGCGGCGCAGAGAAAATCGATTTAGATTGTATCAGCCCTTACAGAAACGATGTTGGAAGCCTTGCTCTGTACACCGTTTACTACAGCATATACAACATAGCGATATGTTGTGCCCGCTGTTACAGTGGTATCAGAGAAAGAAGCAGTATCGGATGTAGCATAATCTGTCCATCCTGTGCCATCATTTCTGCGGATGCGATAAGTAGCGCCCTCAACAGCAGTCCATGTGAGATTATTCTCAGCACCATTTGCAACGCCTACAAGACCGGTAGCTGCAGGAACAGGAACCTTAGCAGATACGATGTTGGAAGCCGCGCCTGTGGTGGAGCCTGCTATAGCATAAACTGCATAACGGTAGGTCTTACCGTACTCAACTTCTGTGTCGGTATAGGAAGTAACAGCGGCAACTGTTGCATAGTCTACCCAGCCGGAACCGTTGTTTCTGCGGATCTTATAGCTTGTAGCGCCGTCAACTGCTGTCCATGTAAGATCAACGCTGTCTACGTCAGCAGTAGCACTAACAGCTGTATCTGCAGGCTTAACAACTGCAGATACAGAAGCGGAAGCTGCGCCGTACTTGTTGTTGGACTTAACATATACTACATAGCGGTACTTTGTGCCTGCCACTACATCCTCGTCAACGTAGGAATTTGTGTTAACATCTGCGAGATTTACCCAACCTGTGCCGTCATTTCTGCGTACACGGTAACCATCAGCGCCGTTAACTGCATTCCAGGTGATGGTGATGCTGTCAGCACCTGCTGTTGCCTTTACGTTGGAAGCCTTTGCAACGGGAACGGAAACGCTTACGATTGTGGATGCGCCACTGCGTGTGCCGTCAACAGTTGCATATACTACATAACGATAAGAAGTGCCTGCTGTTACATTCTCGTCAGTATAGGAATTAGTCTTAACATCAGCAAGATCCTTCCAGCCTGTGCCATCATTCTTACGAACACGGTATACGGTAGCACCCTCAACTGCATTCCATGTAATAGTTACAGACTCGTCTGCATATTCAGCAGCTACGTTCTGAGGAATGATAGAAGAAGGATCAACAGGATCTGTAACTGTAACTGTGCAGGTATCGGAAACAGTCTTGCCCTCGGCAGCGCCGTTTGCGGTAGCTGTGATGACCGCTGTACCTGCCGCAACTGCTGTTACCTTACCGTCTGCATCAACGGTTGCTACACTCTCCTTGGATGACTTCCAGGAAACAGTAACATCATCAGCATCTGCGGGAGTGATTGTTGCCTTGAGTGTCTCGGAAGCGCCTGTCTCCAGAGCCAGTGTCTCGGGAATAGAGATAGATGTAACGTAAACTGCAGGATCTGTAACTGTAACTGTGCAGGTATCGGTAACTGCCGCGCCTTCGGGATCGGAGCCGTTGGCTGTTGCTGTGATAACTGCTGTACCTGCTGCAACTGCTGTTACCTCACCGTTTGCGTCAACGGTAGCTACTTTATCATTGGAGGACTTCCAGGATACTGTAACATCGTCAGCATCTGCGGGAGTGAGTGTTGCCTTGAGCGTATCGGTCGCGCCTGTTTCCAGAGCAAGTGTCTCGGAGATGGAGATAGCTGTAACGTATACAGGAGCAGGCTCTGCTGCATTTATCACGAAGGTATCGCCTACCTTGTAATTTGTACCTGTGGGAATGTTGTAGTTGATCTGGAAAATAATTGCCTGTACAGGAGCATTATCAGCAACCGCAACACTCAGGAAATTAACGCTTGTACCATTTGTAGCTGTCCATCCGCTCCAGTCAGCGCCATGCTGAACAGCAACACTGACAGCAAAATCCTCAGCGTTAAGACCTGCAGGAACATTTTCAATTGCCCAGTTCTCAATAGTAATACCTGTATAAAGCGCCTTGAGTTCAGAATAAGCCATGCCCATTGAGAATCCATCAGGTGTAAGGCTCATATTGCACTGTGCAGCTAAACCGCTCTCAAGCCAGTTGGCATCCTGAACTGTCATTGTGATAGGAGAGCCGTCATACGCATAAGTATAAGGCTCAGTAGGACCATCCTCATTTATAGGAGTAGCCATTACCTGAGTAACGTTGCAATCCCAGCCTGTAACCGTCACAGCGTTGAGCGTATATCTGTCGAGCCAGTTTGCGTCATTAGCGAAAGAATCCAGAATGGAGCTTACTGCAATGGTAGCAGTGCAGCTTTCAGCGTCAATACCGCTGCTTGCCTTTGCAGGGTTGCTCGGCTGATACCAGTATGTTACATCGGATGGGTTGCCGTTATCGGTAAAATCCATCTCTGTACTGGAAACATTGCTGCCAACAAAAGCAACAGCTGCCCACGGGCAATATGTTTCGGTGGAGTGGTTCGCAGAGTGACCACATTCACTTGCCAGCTTAGGAGCATATGTAATAGTCAGAGACTGATATGCCTCCAGCGCTGACGGAGATATGCCGCTTGCTACGGCAGATGTGATATCTACCATCTCAGCAGCTGCACCGGCAGTTACAGGTGCTGAGATAGCAGAAGTAACAGCCATTACCGCGGCAAGGATTCCTGCCGCAAACTTTTTAAGCTTCATGTTAAAAACCTCCTTAAATTTTTCCCGTAGGAATGCAATATAATTATATAATATCACCAATATTTTGTCAATGTAATCGTTTGAGTTACATGAAAGTTACACAAAAATCTACCATTTCCACATATCATCAAAATAAAATATGGTAATTTTGCCCACGCGTTATATTTGCATTGAAAAAACATTGACAATCTTCTTGTTTTGCTGTAAAATATAAACTGAATCAATATATTCGCTTCAGCATATCTATATTATATAAAATCATATACAGGGGGAAAATATCATGTGCGGAATAGTAGGCTATGTAGGAAAGCAGAGCTGTGCCGAAATACTTCTCGGAACACTCGAAAAACTGGAATATCGCGGTTATGACAGCGCAGGCATCGCAGTATTTGACCACGACAACATCGAGGTGCGCAAGGCACAGGGACGATTAGCAAATCTCAAAGCTAAAATGGAGAAGGACGGCGTCCCTTCAGGCGTTGCGGGAATCGGTCACACCAGATGGGCGACCCACGGCGAGCCTTCGGACATAAACTCTCATCCCCATAACGGCGGCAGAGTTACCATCGTACATAACGGCATTATCGAGAACTATAAAGAGATCAAGAATTTCCTTATCGATAAGGGCAGGCATTTCATAAGCCAGACCGATACCGAGGTTGCCGCACAGCTGCTGGATTACTACTATGACGGAAATCCCATTGACGCCATCGTCAACACCATGCACGATATCCGAGGCAGCTTTGCTCTCGGTATCATGTTCAAGGATTTCCCAGGCACTGTTTTCGCAGTAAGAAAGGAAAGCCCGCTGATCGTAGGAATCGGCGCGAATGAAAGCTTTATTGCCTCTGATGTTACTGCGATACTCGGCTACACAAGGGATTATCACCTGCTGGAGCCGAACGAGATCGCCGTTCTTTCTCCCTATGGAACAAATATCTATGATCTCCACTATAACAAGATACAGAAACCCCTGCTTCACGCAGACTGGGATGAAAATGCCGCGGAAAAACAGGGCTACGCTCACTTCATGCTGAAAGAGATCCACGAGCAGCCCGAAGCGGTAAAGACCACGATCCGCTCAAGAATTGCAGACGGTCTCCCCTGCCTTGACGAATGCGGCATTACTCTCGAAATGCTGCGCGGTTTCCGCAACATACATGTGGTTGCCTGCGGTACCGCAATGCACGCAGGTCTTGTCGGAAAATACATCATTGAGGAGCTTGCGAGAGTTCCCGTAAACGTTGATATCGCATCGGAATTCCGCTACAGAAATCCGTTGGTAACAAAGGACGATCTTGTTATAATCGTCTCCCAGTCGGGCGAGACTGCCGACAGCCTTGCCGCTCTCCGTCTCTCAAAGGAACTGGGCGCTAAGACTCTCGCCATAGTAAATGCAAAGGGCAGCTCCATCGCAAGAGAGGCAGATATGCTGATCTACACCCTCGCAGGTCCTGAGATCGCAGTTGCCTCCACAAAGGCGTATATGGTGCAGATCGCTGTAATGTACCTGCTTGCTTTCTCCATCGCCCTCGCAAACAACGCGATAGATGAAGCAAAGTGCCGCGAACTGACTTCCGAACTGCTTAAGATGCCCGAGCGCATTTCCGCGGCAGTGGAGCTTGAAGAAAAGTCCCAGTATGCTGCGTCTACCCTTGTCGGTGCAGAGAGTCTGCTGTATATCGGCAGAGGTCTTGACTATGCTCTGAGCATGGAAGGCTCTCTGAAGCTGAAGGAGATATCCTATATCCACAGCGAGAGCTATGCCGCAGGCGAGTTGAAACACGGTACTATCTCGCTCATCACTGAAGGAATGCCTGCAATCGCCGTTGTTACGCAGAAGAATCTAGTGGAAAAGACCGTCAGCAACATGAAAGAGATGAAGGCAAGAGGCGCTTACGTTATCGCTGTGTGTGCAGAGGGCATCAAGATCGACTCCGATGCTGCCGACTATGTTATCGACCTCGGTGAATGCCCAGATATTCTTGCACCGATGACAGCAGTTGTGCCGCTGCAGCTCATTGCTTACTATACTGCCGTTCTGAAAGGCAACGATGTGGATAAGCCAAGAAATCTTGCAAAATCCGTTACAGTTGAATAACACTACGGATATTTTACCCGAAATTTACTGTTTGTATAATATTATAAATAAGAAAAGGCGGTCACAAGACCGCCTTTTCTGCAGCATATAATACTACAATCAGTTATATTTGTGCAATATTATACAAGTATCATCCGCGTTCGCATACACAATTAGACATAATAGGTATAAATTATACAATTCGTTATTCAAGAACGATAGTGAACGGACCGTCATTGAGCAGCTCCACTTTCATATCCGCGCCAAAAATGCCCTTTTCCACAACAGGTATTTCCTTGCGGCAAAGATCCGTGAAATATTCATACAGACGTTCAGCCTCCGCGGGTCCCTTAGCCATGAGGAAGTTAGGACGATTACCCTTGCGGCAATCTGCATAGAGCGTAAACTGCGAAATTATGAGCAGCTCTCCTCCCACGTCTTTCAGCGAAAGATTTGTCTTTCCGTTCTCGTCTGAAAATATGCGAAGATTTATCATCTTAGTGACAAGGCGCTCACACTCCTTTTCCGTATCCTCCTGACCTATTCCGAGGAGCACAAGATATCCCTTGCCTATCTTTCCGCAGATGTTACCATCCACCTTTACCGACGCGTGTTCCACACGCTGAATAACTATTCTCATACTTTACTTTCCTTTAAAATATTCAAATGTAACAGGGACGCTTTCACGCCCCTGTACTCTTTATCTTCTGCGGCCTCCGCCACCGCCGCCACCGCTTCGGCTTCTTCCGCCTCCGCCGCCTCGGCTGCCACCACCGCCGCCCGAACTGCTGCTGATGCGAACATGAGTGGTAGTCTCACGCAGATAGATATCATCCCTGCGCAGATATTTTGTTCTGCCGGCATCCATGTAGCTTCTTGCGCTTATGGGCTTCTTTTTGGAGTATCCCTTTGTTGTACTCTTTACTACGATAAGTGTGGTTATTCCTGCAAAGACTATGGGAATAAGCACTCCCACCATTATATCATAACCGCCGTCGCCCTCATAATAGTAATTATCACCGCTGTTGTAATCGTCATAATTACCTGCGTCCTTGTGATTCCTGAGGTATGAGCAGAAATATGTTATGCCCTTGTAGTAATTATCGCCGCCGTCGCTATCAAAACCGACGTAGAGATAATCGAAGATATCATCGGTCCTGTAGCCGTACATATCAGTCGCCTGACCATAGGTATAGATCCAATCGACATAATTCATATTGGTACGGTCGTTATTAAACAGCAGTGCGATACCATCAGCGCCTGCGCCAAAGCTCGTTTCAAGAAAGGTTTTGGTGTATTCGTAGTCGCTCATTCCGCCGAGATCGTCCGTGATTACAACACCCACATTGCACTCGATCTCGTCGGCACACATCTGCATATACTCCAACGCTTCAAGCTGCTCTTCAGGATCCAGAACATCATCGTAATCCGCCAGATTCACTTTGAAGCCACCGCCAGTGGGAGCATCCTTGATAAAGCTGCTGTCCGCACCGAAATATTCGCAGAATTCAATAACAGAAGCGTAATAACAATCGGTATCGAGACCACTGTAGAGACGATCATAGATGTCGTTCAGCTTTGAATAATACTCCATCGCCGCATCGCCTGTCATATCGATCCAGTCGTAGCATTCCGCTGCATCGAAATCGTTGCAGATGAGCAGCAGGATAGAATCGCTGTCTGCACCGAAGGCGCTGTCCAGCATCCGCGAAGCATATTCTCTCGGAGTGGAACTGCCGATATCATCCGATACAACAACACAAATGTTATAGTCGGTTTTAGCCGCTGCATCAGCAATAAGCGTACAAAGCACCTTCTCCTGTTCTGCAGTGAAGATGTCATCTATATCCTTCAACATTCCGACGCCTGCCGCCGAAGCGGTCAAGCCAAAGCAGCCGAAAGTCATTGTGAATATCATTATCGCTGCAAGGAACAGCCTTGTGATCTTTTTCATCATTACGCTGCCCTCCTTACTGGTTCATGAGCCAGCCGAAACCCAGCCCGACAAGCAGCAGTGCCACAAAGACGCCTGCGGCAAACAGCGCGGTTTTAAGCTTGCTAACAGGAAGTATTCCAAAGCGCTGACCTGTCTGTCCGTTCATTACAAAGGGATAATCCTTGCCCTCAAACCGATAGTTGAGGAACCATACGGGAAGAAGCGCATAAACAGAGGTCTTGTTCTTATAATTCACATAGGAATTTGTAATGCTGACTGATGTGTATCCCTGAGCCGAGATATCAGTCTTCATGACCTCAGTTGCAGCCTCACAGATGCGGCGGTCTATACGCTGTTCTGCCTCTCCGAGAGAGACATCGTACTTCTCTGCCGCACATCCCGAAAGATATGACATGGAAAACGGCTTCACACCGCTGTAATTGAACGGCTCTATGCTCTCCATAAGGGCATCATCTATGCGCTTGGAGCCATCGCAAGGCACACGGATAAAAGCAAGCTCTGCCTCACGATTGGATTTGTAATATTTCGTATTAGTATATCGGACATCTCCCACACGCCAGGTACGGACCTTGGTGCAGTTTGCTTCGGTATGTACATTGGTTATTCCGCTCTTCAGCCAGTACGGAACATACAGTGCGGATATCTTGACGATCTCCGCATTCTTTTTGAAGCCTGTAGGCAGCAGGAATTTTCCCTTGGTATAATCCTTGAATGCCGACTCAGCAAGCTCTCTTGTTGTGGAGAAAGGTATGATGAGATCAGGCTTGTATGCACCCGAAAGTCTACCTGTTAGAATAACGGGAGTATGGCAGAAGTGGCAGCGCACAGATGCCTCCAGCTCGTTGCAGATAACTCCCGCACCGCAGTTCGGGCAGGAATACAGCGCAGAAGCGCCGGTGAACTCCTCGATCTCCTTCTGTTCATCGGTAAGCTGCTCGGGATCGGCAGTCTCCAGCTTCATTTCCTCATTCTCGGCAAAGTGCTGCTTGATCTGTTGCTCGTCAAAATGGCTGTCACAATAAAAACAACGGAATTTGCCGATACTGTTGTCATATTCCAGCGCCGCATTACAATTCGGGCACTGGTAGGTTACAATCTTCATTTCCATATAATTATTCTCCATTTATATCATCGGGAAACAACAATATCTCCCAAAGCTGTTCCTATACTGTCCGATATGACAAGGTCTGCACTCTCGTCTGCGCTAGTCGGCGACTTGTTTATGATAACGAGATACTTTCCTCTGAAATATCGTATCAGCCCTGCCGCAGGATACACCGCCAAAGAAGTGCCACCGATGATGAGCATATCCGCTTTAGATATCTCATCCACAGCACGGGTTATATCCTCATCCTTCAGCTGCTCTTCATAAAGCACCACATCGGGCTTTACATATCCGCCGCAGGAGCATTTCGGAACACCATCGCTCTCCATGATATGGGACAAAGTATACGCCTTGCCACAGCTTTCGCAGAAATTCCTGTGGACGCTGCCGTGAAGCTCCACGACCTCTTTGCTGCCCGCAGCCGTATGGAGACCGTCTATATTCTGTGTTATCACACAGGATAACTTGCCTGCTCTTTCCAGCTCCGCGAGCTTCAGATGTGCGGCATTCGGCTTCGCTGCGGGAAATATCATACGATCTTTGTAGAAACGGTAGAACTCCTCACGGTCACGCATATAAAAGCTATGACTAATTATAGTTTCGGGCGGATATTTGTAATGCTGATTATACAATCCATCCGCACTGCGGAAATCAGGTATGCCACTCTCGGTCGAAACACCCGCACCGCCAAAAAAGACTATACGGCTGCATTCGTCTATCATCTGCTGTAAAGGAATGCTCATATCGCACCTCCCTGATAGTAAGCCTACAGAATAATTATACAGCCGTATAGTGCTTTTGTCAAGGATACAATATCTGTCAACGTTCGCAGAAATTAATTCCCAAAATATCTTGAAATAATTGCGCCTATAATGTATAATATATAGTGTATAGGCAGATATATACGGAATATGTCTGCAATGACGTAAAACACGGAGCATATCCGTTCAAGAAAGGATCATCATTATGCCCCTTGAAGAAATAAACAGAGAGTTTTCCTTCCCCCTGCAGCGTATCGTTGATGAATTCCGTCTCGGCGTGACTTTCATGCCCGAAAACGGTGGCAATCGCCTTATCTCCAGCAACGACACAAACCGTCCCGGTTTGCAGCTCTCGGGATTTTATGAGTATTTCGACAACAAACGCATCCAGGTAATGGGCAACAGCGAATACGCATACCTCAGCGGACTGGATTCCAATACCCGCCGTCAGCGCGTAAAGGATCTGTTTGCATACCGTTTCCCTGCGCTGATCATTACAAGAGGTCTGGAGCCTTTCCCTGAGCTTATTGAAGCTGCAAAGGAATCAGAAACACCTCTCTTCTGCACAGAAGAAAGCACATCCACATTCATTGCAAAGCTGGTTGCTTTCCTAAATCTGCAGCTTGCTCCTCGTATCACACGCCACGGTGTTCTTATTGAGATCTACGGTGAGGGTGTACTGATCCTGGGCGAAAGCGGCGTGGGTAAATCCGAGACCGCTATCGAGCTTGTAAAGCGTGGTCATCGCCTTATCGCAGACGACGCGGTAGAGATCAAAAAAGCCTCCAACATCACACTGGTCGGCAGCTCTCCCGATAATATCCGTCATTTTCTGGAGCTTCGCGGCATAGGAATTGTAAATGCAAGACAGCTGTTCGGTATCGGTGCAGTTAAGCTCACCGAGAAGATCGACATGGTAGTAGAGATGGAGCTGTGGAATCCTGAAAAGACCTATGACAGAATGGGCATGGATACTCACTTTATGACCATCCTCGGCGTAAAGGTCCCTCTGCTTACTATCCCCGTAAAGCCCGGACGTAACCTCGCTGTTATCCTCGAGGTTGCAGCTATGAATAATCGTCAAAAGAAGATGGGATACAACGCTGCAAAGGATCTGCTGAAGCAGCTGGGCATTGACTCTGATGAAGAGGAGATCATGACAGATATTAAGATCTGATATAAAGTAAAACAATATCAACCGAAAGGAAATGAAAGAAAATGTATAATATAGGAATTGATCTCGGCGGCACTAACATCAAGGTTGGCGTTGTTGATGAGAACTACAATATCGTAGCAAAGGCTACTGCTAAGACCGATCTTCCCCGCCCTGCCGAGGAGATCGCAAACGCTATCGTCGAAACTGTATGGGCAGCTCTCGGCGAGGCTAAGGTTACTATCGGCGAGGTAAACAGTATCGGTATCGGCACTCCCGGCGTTGCAAACCGCAACAGCGGAATCGTGCTGTACTCCTGCAACCTCAGCTTCAACAACACCGATCTGCGCTCCCTCATCCAGAAGAAGCTCAACAAGGAGATCTACGTTGAAAACGACGCAAACGCTGCGGCATTCGGTGAGGTACTCAACGGCGCCGGCAAGGGATATAAGGACGTTGTAGTCGTAACTCTCGGCACAGGCGTCGGCGGCGGTACCATCATTGATGGCAAGATCTACACCGGCTTCAACTTCTGCGGCGCTGAGTTGGGTCACAGCGTTATCAGCTACGGCGGCAGACAGTGCGGATGTGGCAGAAAGGGTTGCTTTGAGGCATACTCCTCCGCCACCGCTCTCATCAACATGACAAAGGAAGCTATGGAAGCAAATAAGGACAGCAAGATGTGGCAGATCGCAGGTTCGCTTGACAACGTTGATGGCAAGACCGCTTTCGACGGCTGGCGAGAGGGCGACAAGGCTGCTTGTGATGTTGTGGATATGTACATCAACTACCTCGGCTGTGGACTTACAAATATCGTAAATACATTCCAGCCCGAGGTGCTGCTCATAGGCGGCGGCATCTGCAAGGAAGGCGAAAACCTCACAAAGCCGCTGAACGAGTTCATCGCCCGTGAGAGCTACTGCATAGATCCCAACCGCTCCACAAAGCTTGATATCGCAAAGCTCGGTAACGACGCAGGCATCATCGGCGCAGCTTATCTCTACACACTGGCTGAATAATCAAACAAACGGGCGGCTGATTGCCGCCCATACATTTCACATGGAGGAAAGCATTTTGGATTATTCTTCTCTCATTGCTCTATGCAATAACCGCATCATATATTCGGAAAATGAACCTCTTGCACCACACACCTCGATGAAGATAGGCGGAAACTGTGACTTTTTTGTAAAGCCTGCCACAGAAGAACAGATATGCGAGATCATAAAGCAGTGCAGAATTGACGGTATACCATATTTTGTACTGGGAAAGGGCAGCAATGTACTTGTCAGCGATAATGGCTTCCATGGCTGCATAATATCAATCGAACCATACATGTATATGGGTGAGATCTCTGTAAATGGCAATACCATCACCGCTAACGCAGGCGCAAGTCTCAAATCCGTATGCATGACTGCGCTGAACAATGAGCTTACCGGCATCGAGTTCGCCTACGGCATCCCGGGATCGGTGGGCGGTGCATTATACATGAACGCAGGCGCTTACGGCGGAGAAATGAAAGACGTTGTAACCTCCTGCCGATATATCGACAAAAACGGAGATATCCATACTGTGTCTGCTGAAGAGCTGTCACTTTCCTATCGTCACAGCTTTTTTTCAGGAAAACAGTGCGTTATAACATCTGTCACAATGGAACTGAAACAGGGCAATAAAGACGAGATCAAAGCAAAGATGGATGAGCTTATGCAGCGCCGCCGTGACAAGCAGCCGCTGGAATTTCCAAGCTGCGGCAGCACGTTCAAGCGTCCCGTCGGCTATTTTGCCGCTGCACTTATCGAGGAATGCGGTCTGAAGGGCTACACCATCGGCGGAGCACAGGTCAGCGAAAAACACAGCGGCTTCGTCATCAATCGTGGCGGTGCAAGCTATGACGATGTAATGCAGCTAGTGGAACACATCAAAAAGACCGTACTTGAGCAAAAAGGCGTGGAGCTTGAATGTGAGATGCTGGTTCTTGAATGACACTGTATGAGGACATAAAAATGGAATTTATAATTGTAACAGGACTTTCAGGCTCAGGAAAATCCTCCGCAGTAAAAGTGCTGGAGGATATAGGCTATTTCTGCATCGACAATATGCCCCCGCAGCTCATACCCGATTTTGCGGCGATATGCAGCGAAAACAGCAGCATATCAAAGGTGGCGATCGTCACAGATATCCGTGGCGGTGCTATGTTCTTCAAGCTCGGCGAAAGCATCACTACTCTGCATATCCGTGGGCTGGATGTAAAGGTGCTGTTCCTTGAAGCCTCCCGCGAAGTGCTTATCAAGCGCTATAAGGAGACCCGCCGCAAGCATCCGCTGGAGGAGGCATTCGAGGGAGACATAATGAAAGCGGTGGATGCTGAGATCGATCTGCTTGCCGAAATAAGAGAGAACGCCGAATATATCGTGGATTCCTCTCTGCTAAGCACGGGTCAATTAAAAGAGCAGATCGCAGGTCTGTTTCTTGAAAAGGCTTCCGACGGCATGATCGTAAGCTGCATGAGCTTTGGCTTCAAATACGGCGCTCCCGGCGAAGCCGATCTGGTGTTCGATGTGCGCTGTCTGCCAAACCCGTTCTATCTGCCTGAACTGAAACCAAAAACAGGACTTGATCAGGAAGTGCGGGATTATGTTATGAGCTTTGAGCAATCTCAGCAGCTAAAAGACAAGCTGTTTGATCTGATAGATTTTCTTATCCCACATTATGTTTCAGAGGGCAAGAGCCGTCTTGTCATCGCATTCGGCTGCACGGGTGGTAAGCACCGCAGCGTGACCTTTGCGGAGCTTACGGCAAAACATCTCAGAGAGAACGACTACAAAACACGATTACTGCACAGGGATGCAAAAAAGAATTAAGATACCGTGAAAGTGAGGATCTCATGTCTTTCTCATCCGATATCAAAAAAGAACTATGCGATGTGCGCGATATGCCTGCCGACGAGATGGCAGCAATGCTGTACGGCGTTTTCTATGCCTCCCGAACAGCAGACGATGACACACCATTGCTGCAAACCGAAAAAATGTATCTGCTCAATTCTGTCAGAACCCTCTGCGATGCCGTTTTCCCTGAGGCAAAGCACGAAACAGTGCGCCTCGTAAAAAACGGCGGTTCGCTATATACATTCCGCATAACGTACGGTGCTGATAAGATAGCTAAGCTGTTTGGCGACTATTCTGATATAAATTATTCGGTGGTCTCGGGAAACGACAATGGCAGCGGCGCATTCCTTCGTGGAATTTTTGCAACCTGTGGCTCTGTGACCGATCCCAACAAGGAATATCACCTGGAGATAGTGCTGCCTGACAACGATAAAGCGGCTGCTCTCCACAGCTTTATAAACGAGCATGGAATGCCTATAAAAACCACTCTGCGCTCCAAAAAGAACCTGGTCATCTACGCCAAGGAAAGTGAGCTGATCGAGGACTTCCTCACCTATATTGGTGCAGGAAACCACTCATTGGAGATAATGCAGGTGAAGATAATGAAGGATTTCCGCAACAGAGTTAACCGCTCTGTAAACTGCGAGAGCGCAAACCTCGACAAGACTGTTGCTGCCGCAGGCAAAAGCGTGCAGGATATCGAATACATCTATCGCACAAAGGGTGCAGAATGGCTCAATGATGAGCTTCGAGAGACCGCAGAACTGCGCATGGAATATCCCGAAATGCCTCTTTCCGAGCTTTGTCAACAATTCAGACAGCCGATAAGCCGTAGCGGGCTGAATCACCGACTGAAAAAGCTATCCAAGATTGCGGATGAGTTAAGGAAAGGCGACCCGACATAACATTATTGCTGATATTATAAAAGACCGAACTACTTGTTCGGTCTTTCTTGTTATACTGGAACAGGCATATCATTGAGTATCCGTTCAATAAGCTCCTCAGGCGTATTATATTCCTGCTGCCCTGCGGCAAGTATCAAACGATGACTAAGCACCGATACAGCACACATCTTCACATCATCAGGCGTGACATAACTCCTGCCATTCATTAGCGCCATTGCCTGTGCTGCTCTGAATAAAGCTATAGAGGCACGGGGACTCGCTCCCAGCTTTACAAGCTGCGGCTGACTTCTCGTGGCACAAACTATAGAGAGAATATACGCCTTGACATGATCAGTTGCTGTTATCTTCTCAACTGATGCACGCAGCGAAAGCAGCTCATCCAGCGACATTACAGCTGACACTTCTGCGTTCTGCGGCATCACACCGAGCATTTCAAGCTCTGCGGCGCGGCTGGGATAGCCGATGGAAATGCGCATCAGAAAGCGATCCAACTGTGCCTCGGGAAGATGATATGTGCCGTATGTTTCGATAGGATTCTGCGTTGCAAGAGTCATACACGGCTGCGGCAAAGCATGGGTTACTCCATCCACGCTTATCTGTTTCTCTTCCATAGCCTCCAGCAAAGCCGACTGAACCTTGGGAGAGGTGCGGTTTATCTCATCTGCCAACAGGAAATTGCACATTGCTGCGCCTTCCTTGTACTCGGATTTTCCCGTAACCATGTCAATGGAGGTGTAGCCGATAACGTCCGACGGCATAAGATCGGGGGTGAACTGTATGCGCCTGAAGCTGCCTGAAACGCTCTTTGCAAGGGTCTCGGCAAGGAGAGTTTTACCAACGCCCGGCACATCCTCAATAAGCACATGACCGCCTGCAAGC
>JAZKZL010000090.1:0-3522 GCA_045612645.1 Oscillospiraceae bacterium | reverse complement strand
TGTTACCGCCGTAAACATGGTAGTATATGGCCTTGAGGCTTACTCCGTATTCGGCAGCAAGGCATGTTGCATGTTCTCCGCAAGAGAACCTGTCGCGTATCTCCTGCATCTGCGCTTTTGACAAAATCCGTCGTCCCATTTGTTAACCCTCCTTAATCACTTTGAACACCCTGTACGGGGTCTCTTTATAAAATGCATCCAGCACTCCGGGCATCGCAGCGTTGACTGCTTTTGTATCGAGAGTGCGCCTTGTCGCGTTCGACCACTTGACTTTGTAGCCCTCCGCGCGACCGATTTCTGCCGCGCCCATGAACTGCTGAATCTGCTGGCAGATAGCCTGTCGCTGCTTGTCAAGTTCCTTGATCTGCTGAGTCAGTGTTTCGTGGTGGTTCAGCATTGCACTGTAGCCCATGAGATCAACGCTGCCGCCCATGCTCTCAGGATAGATGGTCTGCAAGGTCTCCGTGTCAGCATCAATGCCGATGGCATCGGGAGGAGTGTTCGACTCTACCAGCTGCCAGAACTTCCGTTCTTCTTCCATCAGGGCCTTTATCTCGTCCTCGTCGCGCTCCAACTCAAAGTGCTTGAAATCTCGGTTGTTGATGAGGACTGCGAGGTAGGCTTTCTGCTTGCCTGTGACCGCGAGGTAGTGCATCATCTGACAATAGTACTGAGCCGGATACTCGCCGCCTCGGAGCATCTTCATGTTGCCCAGCGAAGTGGTTGTCTTGATCTCCAGCAGGGCATCTTCGCCGACTACGACTCTGTCTACATCAGCGCAGGCCCATGGGAATTCCTCGTTAACCAGCATCTTGTTCTGCTTGCGGACGCGCTTGTTCGTCTCTTCCATGAAGAGGACTGCAACCAAGTCCTCAAGGTAAGCACCCACGCGGGTGGTGATGTTGCCCTCAAAGCCCTCGATCTTGCCGGTCTTCTCAGCCCACAGACTATAGGGGCTGACATAGGGATTGAGACCCATTACTGCCGCAGCATCGCTGCCGCCTATGTAGCCTTTACGCAGCTTCAACCACTCGTCACGGTCTGCGTAGGCTATCTGCTTAATTGTCGCCAAAGCCATGCCCTCCTGATATCGGTATCTTTCCAATGCGTCGGTTGCCGCTCATCGCAATGCTGAAAATCGTGCAGAAGCGACCTGCGGGGATAAGTTCTGCCGGAACCTTCTCAATGTATGAGAACTGCTCACGGATGCGCTCGGTTTCCTTGCGGATGTGCTTGATTCGCGCCTTGTTGTGCTTGCGGATCAGGTCGAGGACTTCCTGTGGGCACTCAAAATACTTGCATATCTGAGCGTCAGTGTATGTCCCGCGCCCGTCCATCTGGCATATCTCATCTACGATAGTGCCGAGGGAGTTCCAGTACCATTTCGGTAATTGGTTATAGTAGATCAGCAGCCGCTTGGTCAGTTCGTTGTCAATCGGCATCGGGCTTGCCTGCATGTGCGTAGTCTCGGTAATAGCTCTTCCAAGGCTTACACAGTCAGGACAGCTGAAGACCGCACCTGAATCAAGATCCTCGCGCTTGACTTGTATTTTCCTGCCGCAATGACAGCGGCAGAGATAGTGTTCGCTGGTAACACCTGTGGCTCTGTCAGCCCATTTGCCAATAAAGCCCAGCACCTTCAGCCTGCCTATGCGCTTATCTCTGCCAAAGCCCTTGCCGCGTATGATGCCGTCGCTCATCGGGGTCTGCCACCTCCATACCTCGACGTGTTGTACTGCTGATGCTGATCAGCAGCGTTGTTGCCGTTGCGCAGGCCCTCGCGATACTTGCGCCACATTGCGAGGTTGTATACCTCTGATACCATCATGCCGAGGGCGATGTAGCCCAGCGCATGCATTACCTCTCCACCCATGATTCGGATCCTCCTCTTACTGTCCGCGATAGCTTCGTCTATCGGGGAAATACTCGCTCATCTTGTCGTAGCCGCAGCCGATAAGGTCAAGCTGCGTATAGATTTCATCAGCTGTCCACGGACTGTGTCCGTTAAGCTTCAGGCTGTAGGTCGCGGGAGATATCAGCAGCTTCCTTGCGGTCTCCTGCCCGTTGTATCCCGCTGCCATCAGTGCGCCCTTCAACTTGTAAAACATGGGCTTCATGTATGCGCCCTCCTTACTTAAACGCGACGGTCTTGACTTCGATCATCTTGGTCTCGGTCTTGATCTCTGCATGTTCAAGTGCATACGATATCGCGGAGTTGACGACCGCTGCGTTGCTTACGCCGCACTCGTCGGCGATGGCCTTGATCCTGTTCAGTAGCTCTGCGCCTATTCGCACGTTGCCGCTGTAGTTGCTTTCTTTCATCTGAACTCCTCCGTTATGATTGATTGCCCTTCCACGCCATGTTATAATGGAGGGAAGGAGGTATGTATCATGAAAAACGTATTTAAGGGAATTCTGTCGGTTCTTGTTGGTCTTATTCTTTGGACAGTCTGTGTACTTGTGTTGATTGCGATACCGGCTCTTCTTGTTGTGTATGTCGAGCCGGTAGGCAACGCAATACTTGACGTGATCTCGTGGATCGAAAGGTCTGATGCTTTCGGACACCTCGTACCAACTTTAGTCATAGGGCTGCCGTGCTTGCTGCCTGCTTGGGTAATCTATAAGCTTTGCAGCGGAAGCCGAAGGACGATAATTGTGTCCGAAATAGTCACAGCCGTTATCGGTTTCGGTGTGCTGGTATACAGCACAATATTCGGCGAGATGCCCGGTTGGTGGCTCTTGCAAGGTGCCATTGGCATCTTCGGGGCTTTCGGCATCTTCGTCGGTTTTGCCAAAGACAATGGCTAAACTTGCTTAAACAGTTCGTCCAGCGTGTA
Source organism: Oscillospiraceae bacterium (assembly GCA_045612645.1). Lineage (GTDB taxonomy): Bacteria > Bacillota > Clostridia > Oscillospirales > Ruminococcaceae > CAG-115. The sequence goes on along the minus strand of JAZKZL010000090.1, from coordinate 685 downwards.
ATTCCTGAATAACGCCTGTATCTTGCTCATCTCTGAGAGATTGAACTGTGTTCTGCCGTTGAGCTTGTTGCTCATGCTGGTTGCCGAGATACCCACATGGGATGCCAGCTGCTTGATGGTCATGCGGTCACGCGCAGCCATCTCACGGTAGATGTTAGGGAACATCGTTTCATCTCCTTTCACCCCTGTTCGCGATTGCAAGCATATAATACACCCCTGTTCGCGATTTGTCAATAGTTTTTTTGCCCCTGTTCGCAAAATTTTTATTGACAGGTCGCGTTTTTTGGTTGTATAATGTTCTCACATACAAGGAGGGGTTGAAATGACTTTTCTCGACAGGATAGATGAACTTATGGAGATTGCTGATATTAACAAGAATCAACTTGCACAGATGACCGGTATTCCTGTCAGCACTATCTATGGCTGGTATAAGAAGGGTTACGATAATATCACTCTTCCCACCCTGCGCAAGTTGGCGAATTTCTTTAATTGCTCGATGGAATATCTTGCAAATGGCGAAAGCTCCGAACCTAAAGAGCTTTCCAATACCGCCCTTGAACTCGCAAAGAGGTACGACTCCCTTGACGAGTGGGGCAAGCGCGCAATCGATGCAATCATGGATATTGAGACCCGCCGCTGCCGGCAGGACATTGAGGCTCTGCTCGATGAAGCAGAGGAAACTGAG
>JAZKZL010000089.1:0-10682 GCA_045612645.1 Oscillospiraceae bacterium | reverse complement strand
GACTGTCATGCCGCCGCTCATCAGAACGCCGAGAGAAACAGCGGGATTGATGTGGCATCCCGAGATATTGCCAACACAATAAGCCATGCTTACGATAACAAGACCGAATGCGAGAGCAGTCAGGATGTAGCCGCCGCCAGCCGCAGCATTGCAGCCTACCAGCATTGCAGTTCCGCAGCCGAGGATGACCAGCACTGCTGTGCCGATGAATTCTGCGATATACTTCTTCATTTTTGAAATACCTCCTTGTATTTTCAATAAATTCCAAGGCATATGCCCTGTTTATAGTATAAACCAACAGGATTTTTTTGTCAACCCCTGTCGAAAAAAACACCCGATACGCTCTGTATCGGGTATTGTTGTTTTATTCAGCTGTTTCTTCTGCCTCAACAGGTGCTGAAACAGGCTTGTTCTTGATATACAGTGCTGTCAGAGTGAGAATGATGCACACTGCAATCATCACATCCACCCATGAAACATACGCCATGTGGTAGCCGAAATAACCTGACGCACGCTTCTGCTGCTCTGCTATCTCCGCCTCAACTGCGCTGGAAACTATCCTCACGCTTACGTTGTAGGGATCGAATATATCAGCCACGATAACTGCGATCGCATTGGAAAGAATAGTCACCGAGGTGGTGATTCCAACTGCGGAAAGCAGCGGTCTTGTGGTCTTGGTCTCGTTGCCTGTGAGCAGCTTCGCCAGCTGCATGAAGAATATCGCAGCGCCGATGATGGTAAGCCCCTCGATAAGATACTCGGGGATAGTGGTCACTGCCATACGCTTGAGGAATACACCTATTCCACGCAGAGTGTAATATATCGCAGGGAATATCATGCAGAAACCGAGGAAAGGCTTGAATTGCTTATTGTACAGCACCGCAAAGGCGATAATCACCATAACTGCGCCGAATACAAAATCCACAAATATCAGAAATCCTGAGGGCAGCACAGCTTTGGTCTGAGCATATCCCTCGTACAGAGCGAGCGCTCCTGCCACCAGCAGCGGAAAACCGAGCATGACCGCCTTGCCATCCACAAAGCCGCCGATGTCGTTGGAGTGATATGCGCCGCTGCGTTTTTTATCAAGCAGGCACAGCGCCAGCACAGCCGCAAAAACGATCACCATTGAGCCGTAAAAACCGAGGTTGATAACGAAACCGTTATCCCTGTTCAGGAAACCTGTATTCATATCCGTGCCGCCTGCTATCTGAACGAACCTCGCCGCAAAGCACAGGAGAAATGCAGGGATCGCTGCCAGCAATGAGAACATACTGTTTCTTTTCATTTGAACATCTCTTTTCTATTAAGTGCGCTTGTCCAGAGGAATATATGTCTTGTTGAGGTTGATAGCCTTGTATGCGGGACGGATGATACGCTTGCCGTTTGCCATTTCCTCCATACGATGAGCGCACCAGCCTGCCATTCTTGCACAAGCAAACAGACCTGTGTACATCTCAACAGGGATCTTCAGCATCTTGTAAACAAGACCGGAATACATGTCCACGTTAGCACATATATCTTTAATAGCGCCACGCTCCTCTGCAAATACCTCGGGAGCAAGTCTCTCGATGGAATCCAGCAGCATGAACTCCGCCTCGTAGGGTGTACCCTTTGCGAGCTTCATTGCGTTCTCCTTCAGAATAACTGCTCTCGGGTCGGACAGGGTATATACCGCATGGCCCATACCGTAGATAAGACCCGAACGATCGCCCTCCTCCTTGCGGAGAATCTTTCTGAGGAATTCCTTTACTTCGGTATCGCTCTCCCAGTTATGTACGCCTGTCTTAACGTAATCCTGCATCTCGATAACCTTCATGTTAGCGCCGCCGTGACGGTGACCCTTCAGCGAACCGATAGCCGCAGCGTAAGCGGAATAAGCGTCAGTACCCGAAGAGGATACGGTTCTGCAGGTAAATGTGGAGTTGTTACCGCCGCCGTGCTCTGCATGGAGCATCAGGCACAGGTCGAGCAGCTTTGCCTCCTCGGGAGTGTAGGAGCGGTCGTCACGCAGAGTGGAGAGTATGCTCTCTGCAAGGCTCTCGTCCTTGTTTATCTGGTGCATGACCATGGAATCATTGTGGTAGAAACGGCGCATGGTCTGATAAGAAGTAACCATGATAGCAGGCAGTCTCGAAATGACCGAAATAGCCTTCAGCATCTCGCTCTCAACGCTCTTATCCTCGGGAGAGGAATCGTAGCTGTAAAGAGTCAGCACAGCCTGAGCCATCTTGTTCATGATGTTCGGGGAGGGGTTACGCATGATAACGTCCTCGCTGAAGTACATGGGCAGCTCTCTGTAATCTGCGATCATGCGGGAGAAGTTTGTAAGCTCTTCCTTAGTGGGCAGCTCGCCGAAAAGCAGCAGATAAGCAACTTCTTCGTAGCCGTATCTCTGATCGCTCATAACGCCCTTGACGAGATCCTTCACGTTATAGCCGCGGTAAATAAGCTCACCCTCGATAGGCTGCTTATCACCCTCGCTGAGAACGTAACCGTGTACGCAGCAGACATTTGTAATACCTGCAACGACGCCCGAGCCATCGGAATTACGCAGACCTCTCTTTACGCCGAACTTATTGTACAAGCTGTTATCAACTGCAGTGTTAGCGACGAAATTTGCGCACATTTCCTGCAGCGCAGCGGAGGATTTAAGTTCTTCCATCTTATTCATAATATCTTCTCTGCCTCCTTGAATATATTTGTTCTACGACATTATAAAAATATACATTTAATATTATACTATGTTTTAGAGCCAAAGTCAAGCAAATTTTGACGAAAATGAATTTTTCAGAAAACAAAAATTCATAATACACAAACGAGAATTATTTCAGAAAGGACATTTTATGCTGAAAAAAACGATAATTCTGCTGCTTGCCGCCGCTGTCGCCTTAACTGCGGCTGCGCTTATTAAATGCATCCAAAACGAAAAGCACCGTCTGCCTGTCGATCCTCCCAAAACGGTCTCGCTTTTTAGGAAAAGCGACTGCCGCATTGATACTCTTACATACGAGGAATACCTCACAGGCTGCATATTCGCAGAGATCTCCCCTGCCTGCGGCGAGGAGGCTCTGAAAGCCGCAGCCTGCGCGATCAACTGCCGCACCCTCTGCCTGCTGCAGGAGAACAAGCGCGTAAACGGCGCTCAGCTTTCTGACGAGGAGCATACATGGCTCTCCCCCGAGGATGCAGCAGAGGAATACGGCAGCAGCTACAAAAGCTATCTCAGAAAGGTGCGGAATGCCGTGCAGTTCGGAACAAGCCATGTGCTGCTCTATGAGGACGCCATCTTCCCCGCGCCATTCTGCGCCATCTCAACAGGCATTACCGAGGATGGAGGCGCCTGCCTTTCTCCAAAGGAGCTGCCCTGCGACATGAACAATGACGATGGGCTATCCACTGCCGCCTGCTCTGACAATGAACTGCGCCGCATCCTTACAGAGCTTACAGGCGTTTCACACCTCTCTGCAGAGCCATCGGAATGGTTCGATAATGCGATCTACACCAACGGCGGCACGCTCTCCGAAATACACTTCGGCGGCGCACGGCTCACAGGAGAGCAGCTGCGTAAGGTATTCGCGCTGAGAAGCGCAGCAATATCCGTTCAATACTCTGAGGGACGCTTTCTCTTCACCGTAAGAGGCATCGGGGATAACCTCGGCATGAGTCTCAATGCAGCTGCGGAAATGGCTGACGCAGGCAAGTCTGCTGAAGAGATACTTGCATTTTTCTATTCCCCCGCAATCCTTTGTGCATATCCGTAAAATCTTAAAAATGTTCACAAATTCAAAAAAGATGGTTGTTAATATTTTAGTTATGTGATATAATAACAGATGAAATTGTTTCAGCTGATTCTGCCACCTTTTGCGCAGAAACATCGTTATATATACAGGACGTTTATGAAAGGACAGGTAATCTGCAGATGTCATATATAAAAGAAAATCAGCAGCTTATAGCAAAGCTCGCTGCGGAGATATCGGGAGTTATCAAGGGAAAGGATGACGCAGTTAGAATGATACTCACCGCGCTGCTCTCTCAGGGACATATCCTCATCGAGGATGTTCCCGGCGTGGGTAAGACCACCCTTGCGCTGGCTCTCGGCAAGGCAACGGGACTTTCTTTCAGAAGAGCGCAGTTCACGCCCGATGTGATGGCTTCGGATATAACCGGTTTCACTATGTTCAACAAGGACGAAAATCGCTTTGAATACCGCTCAGGTCTTGTAATGACAAACATCCTGCTGGCAGATGAGATAAACCGAACCTCTCCCAAAACACAGTCCGCACTGCTGGAGGCAATGGAGGAAAGGCGTGTTACGGTGGACGGCGTGGTACATCAGCTGCCATCACCCTTCATCGTTATCGCAACGCAGAACTCTCAGGGTTATGTGGGAACCTTCCCCCTGCCCGAGGCACAGCTTGACCGTTTCCAGATAAGGATCTGCATGGGTTATCCCACCATTGATGAGGAAACCGACATCATGCTTGACAGACTGCACGGCAATCCTGCCGATGATATCTCCCCTGTTATGACGGCAGAACAGCTGGCAGACTGCATAGAGGACGTGAAGAATGTGGAGTTCTCCGAAAGTCTGTGCAGATATGTAGCGCAGCTCGCAGCGGCTACGAGAGTCCACCCTGCCATTGAACTCGGAGCAAGCCCCAGAGCATCCCTCGCCCTCATGCATGCAAGCCGCGCTTACGCTTATATTATGGGCAGAGAATATGTTGTTCCCGAGGATATCGCAGCACTGATAAAGCCTGTGTTCTCTCACAGGATAGCGCTCCGCCATGAGACCCGAATGAAAAAACAGAGCATATCGGCGGTGCTGGACGAAGTGCTGGCATCCGTCACAGCACCTGTAAAGGATCGCTGAGCATGGCAAAGAACCGCACACTGTACGCTCTTTTCGTCATCGCCTGCCTGATATTCTCTGTGGCTTATAAAAGCAGGATATCGGCAGTGCTGCTGGTGACCGCTATAGCTTATCCGCTGCTGGCTCTGGCGCTTACGGCGTTGAGTCTGCTGCCTGTTTCGGTCAGCTTTATCGAAAAGCGTGCAGTTTATGAGAAGCAGGAACAATTCGAGCTCCCGATATCCATACGGAATAATTTCATCTTTCCCTACGCCCCTATAGAGCTTGACTGCCTTATCCCCGATAACGATACGGGGCTTTTCCTGCATAAGCAGATATATGTCTCTGTCGGTCCGTTGAAAAGGATGAGGATATTCGTTCCCTGTATGCACCGCTATCGTGGCTCATATACGGCGCAGATCATGTGTATATCAGTGTTTGATCCGCTTAAACTCATCCGCCTTACAAAGCGTGTGGATGCCGCAACAGAGCTGGTGATACTGCCAAGGCGCATTCCCCTGCAGGATCTCGGAATGATCTCCTGCGGTGAAGCAGGCGGTCTGCCTGAAACCCTGCGCAGCGGAGACAAGGAGGATCTCTCACATGTAAGGGAATACATTGAGGGAGACCTGGTTCAGCTGATACACTGGAAGCTCACCGCAAAGCTGGATGAGCTTATGATAAAACAATATGACGCAACAGGAGACCGCCACTGCGTGCTGCTGATGGATTTCGGCGGCAGCGAACACACCGCAGCTGCAATGATCCGCAGGAGCGATGCTGTGGCAGAGACCGCCATTGCCGTGGCAATGTCCGTTGCCCGCTCGGGCGTAAGGCTCACAGCCGATACAGGCTCGCTTGACGGAATGAGCTGTGATATCTGCGACAGCGCAGGCAGTTTCGAGTATTTCTATGATATGATATCCGTTATGCCGCCTTATATAGAGACAATCGGCATGCCTGAGCTTATCAGGAAATGGTCTGCGGGAGAGACCTCGGCGATGTTCATTGTGACTCCCACAGTGAACGAGGATACTCTTGCCGCCGCAGAAGCTGCAGCATCTCGCAACTCAGGCGCAGTGGTGCTGATATATGTAAACTGCAGTGGAAACAGTCTCCGCTACGAAAGCAGCGACAGCCGCTTTATTTTTGTGGAGGTGCTTGGGGAAACAGAATCCGCCCTGCCCGCAGCAGCTGAGCAGATACTGGAGGAATATCTCACGGAAAGCAGCTGAGTCTACCGTCAATGGCAAAATAATTCAAAAAAGTGCTTGACAAAACCGCGACAGTGTGCTATAATTATTATGCTGTTTATGCAGCAGGTGCTTCGGCGCTCGGGGAATTACCCAAGTGGTGAAGGGGCTCCCCTGCTAAGGGAGTAGGTCGGGTAACCGGCGCGAGGGTTCGAATCCCTTGTTCCCCGCCAAATAAAAAAGGACTACGAAAGTAGTCCTTTTTTATTTGGCAGCAAACATACGCCTCGATTTTCCCTTATGGAAAATCGTTTTCGCAAGCGAAAAACGGCTCCTGTTCGCCCGCTGTCCCTCTCCTTTTTGATTTGTGATTCTGATATATGACTATTCATCTTTGGATATGGAAGTATATATCTCCCATATGTTTTTGGCCACATAAGTAGTAGATGTGTTCTCGATAGGAGAATTTGAAAGCACGATTATCAGCAGGTCATCCTGAGGGTAAAATGCGGAAAAACTATTGAATACATTTGTACTGCCACCGTGATACCATAGTGTCGAAGAGCAGATAACACCGAAGCCGTATCCGCCAACAGAAGTCGTCATCTCACTAAGCGATGCTTCATTTATCAGCTTGCCGCTGTAAAGCTGAGTGTACCACCTGTAAAGGTCGTACACACCTGCATTGACAGAACCACAGCCCAGTGCAGTAGACGTCCGCATTGAAAGCGTACTGCCATCTGCATAATAGCCTCGTGTAGTAGTACCCATAAAATCATTATTTGCAGTAAGCATATCACAGGGAATAAATATATTTTGCTCAAGATACTCCTGATATGACATTCCTGAAACCTGCTCAATTATCAGTCCCAGTAGATAGTAATCTGTATTACAGTAATAAAAATCAGTATCGGGAGTATTCCTTATCGGCGCCGAATACAGGTATTGCAGCAGAAAACTCCGTTCGAAATCGGGCGTGTCTGCACTATCCGAATCTGCTTTCGCAAGGTACTCCTCAACATAATCGGCGGGGAAAAACTTGTGTGCATCATTGATATAATCATAAAGTCCCGAACGCATATTAAGCAGATTCCGCACAGTAATGCTCTGTCCCTGCTCAAATTGAGGAAAATATGTATCAATACTGTCGTCAAGGTCAAGCAGGCCATCTTCATACAACATGAGTATTGCGGCGGCTGTAAACTGTTTTGATAACGAACCTATCTCAAAAGTATCCGCAGCATTACACACAACGTCGGATTTTTCATCTGCATAGCCAAAGCCTGAAGCATATAATGGCTCTCCGTCAACCGACACAAGCACTGCACCATTGAAACTGCAACTTTCAAGATATCCCTCGACTTCGCATACAAATTCAGAGCATCCTTCTGCAGCAAAGTATTCAGGATATTCCTGCTGCTTTGAGTCGCAGCCTGTTGCCATCAGGATACAGACAAGCAATATGCTTGCAAAACACATAAAGCGTTTCATCTATACCACTCCTTAAACAAATAATATGTATTTGACATCGGCTGATCTCAACCCGTTCAGCTTAACAAAAAAGGCGGCAAATGCCGCCTTTTATTGATTTATATCAGTATATACTTCAGCACGAACAGTGCTGCCAGAACATACATCAACGGAGATATCTTCTTGAACTTGCCGCCGATCATGTTGATGACTACATAAGAGATAACACCCATTGCAATGCCTTCAGAGATGCTGTACATAAAAGGCATAGCCATGATGGCAATGAATGCAGGAATAGCTTCGGTGTAATCGGAGAAATCTATCTTGATCACAGAGGTCATCATAAGGAAGCCTACCATTACCAGCGCGGGAGCAGTTGCGAATCCGGGAATTGCAAGGAAGATAGGCGAGAGTATCAGTGATATCGCAAACAGGATAGCAGATGTCAGCGCGGTAAGACCTGTTCTGCCGCCCTCCGCTGCGCCCGATGCGCTCTCAACAAATGTGGTGACGGTGGATGTACCAAGAACTGCGCCTGCTGTTGTACCGATAGCGTCAGAGAGCAGTGCGCCCTTTATGCGGGGGAGCTTGCCATCCTCATCCAGAAGATCTGCCTTGGAGGCTACACCCATCAGTGTGCCGAGAGTATCAAACAGATCAACGAACAGGAATGCAAAAATAACAACAAGGAAATCCAGCGACAGGAAGTCAGAGAAATCCATCTTGCAGAAGATCGGCTCCAGCGAGGGGATGGAGATACCATTGCTGAAATCGGGGAACAGGCTGTAGGATCCAAGCTCTGCATTGGGTGTGTACAGTCCTGTAAGCTCACAGATCATTCCGAGCACCCATGTGCCGATGATTCCCCACAGAATGCCGCCCTTGATCTTCTTAACCATAAGACCGGCAGTGAGGAGGATTCCTATCAGAGCCAGCACAACGCAAATACCCTGTGTGCCGAAAGTGCCGTTTTCAACGGACTGCTTAAAGGAGAATACTGTTACCAGTGTGGAGGAATCCACAACGATATCGGCATTCTGAAGTCCGATAAAGGCGATATATAGTCCGATACCAACAGTAACTGCGTGTTTCAGGTTGAGCGGGATCGCATTGAAGATCGCTTCTCTTACATTCGTGAGAGAAAGGATAATGAAGATGATACCCTCAACAAGGACAGCCGCAAGCGCTTCCTGCCATGTGTATCCGAGATTGAATACCACGGTGTAGGTGAAATACGCGTTGAGACCCATACCGGGAGCCAGCACAAAAGGATAGTTTGCCATGAATGCCATGATAAGCGTTGCGAGAAATCCTGTCAGTGCGGTGGCAGTGAATACTGCACCTCTGTCCATTCCCGCTTCGGAAAGGATGTTGGGATTAACCGCCAGAATATACGCCATAGTCATAAAGGTGGTAATACCTGCTATGACCTCAGTTTTTACGTCCGTCTTATATTCTTTCAGACGGAACAGCTTTTCCAGAGCTTTCATAATTACAATGCTCCTCCTTAATTTTGATAACTATATCATAACATTATTCAAGATATTTTGCAACAGTTACGGAAGAAAAATTCCTACAACGAGCATAATTATAAGCATAACGATATTTACAGCCAGAAAGACCAGCATATATCTTCCCTTGTGTATATCCTTGCCTGCACAGTAATAGCGGAAAGCTATCAGACTTGCCAGCGACGCTACAGGCGTTCCCAGACCGCCTATATTCACACCCCGCAGCAGCTCCTTTGCATTTTCGGTGAAGCCTGCCAGCATTGCGGCTGCAGGAACATTGCTTATCACCTGACTCAGCATTGCCGAAACGATCAGTTCCCTGCCTGCAAGAAGCTCTCCCACGAAGCTTCTCACCGCTTCGATATTACCGAGATTTCCCACGAAAACAAAAAAGCAGAGGAATGTCACAAGCAGAGGATAATCCACCTTTATGAACAGCGTACGGTCTGCGATAAGTACGGCTGCAACAGTCACTGCGAGGCAGATGTATGCGCTAATTATGTCTGCAACAGAAAGCACACACACTATAAATACCGCTGCATATATCCACAGTCTCCAGCCTGTACTGAGTCTGTCAGTCTCCCCCATCGGAGGAAGAGTCCCCTTCTTCACAAGCAGCAACGCCGCACACAGCAGCAGATAGCTGACAACGCCCAACGGCAGCACCGCGCCCATGAAGCCTGCCATATCCATCTCATAATGACGGAACAAAAACAGATTCTGCGGATTGCCTATGGGAGTCAGCATACTTCCGAGGTTGGCTGCAGCGGTCTCTATCACTATCGTTATTATGAGCTGAGCGCCCATACCGCTGCCTGCATAAAGACCCATTGTGAGCGGAACGAAAGTGATGAGCGCCACGTCATTGGTAACCAGCATTGAAACGAAGAAACAGAGATTCATAAGAATGAAAGCGATCATCCGAGCTGATGATGTTTTTGACAACAGCGCCTTTGAAAGCGCATCGAATACGCCGAGACTCCTTAGACCTGCCACCGCTGCCATCAGACAAAACAGCAGAATTATCACGGGGAAATCTATGTAGCCGATATAATCCATACTCGGCGGAACGAAAAAAGCGGATATCACCGCTGCGGCAAGCGAAATCGTAAGCACTGCGTTGCCTTTAAAAAAGTCAATGATTCTCTTCATTTTTACCACAAAAAATGTCCGCCGAAACAGCGGACATTCCCTTTGCATTATATTTTATTACTTCTTAGCTGCAGCTTTCTTTGCGGGTGCAGCCTTCTTAGCAGGAGCCTTCTCAGCCTTAGGAGCGGTCTCCTTTTTTTCAGCAGCCTTCTTAGCGGGAGCCTTCTTTGCTGCGTTTGCGGCAGCCTTCTCATCCTTTGCTGCAGGGATGAGTGATGCGAGAGCCTTGAACTTCTCCACATCGCCCTCAACCTTTACATAGCCTGCTGCAATAGCCTCGTCCATAGACAGAGCGCCTGAGAAAAGCTTGTCAAGAGTTTCGGTGGATGCTGTTACAACAGCCTGATTGTCATTATATTCGTAAGGCATTACGGAAAGAACTCCGTCCTTAACTTCGATATACATATTTTCGGAAACATCCAGAAGATTGAAGTGAACCGCAACAAGCTCCTTGAACTTCTTAGCCTTAGCCTTGCTGCCCTTGAGGTATGTGCTGATCTT
>JAZKZL010000088.1:0-11706 GCA_045612645.1 Oscillospiraceae bacterium | reverse complement strand
CTGCCACGAAGCCCGTTACGCTGTTCGCTGAGTGCTTTCTCCTCTTCGACAAGTTTTGAAATATCCTGCTTTTCACTGCTTTCGGGAAGATTCTCACGACAGATATCGAGCGAAGATCTCGCTGCTGCAAGCTGCTCATTATAAGCATTTATCTCTGCGGCGAGCTTTTCACGCTCCGATTTCTCCGAGAAAGCACAACACAGCATTTCCTCATCTGCAAAGCCGTACTGCTGCAGTGCTGCTGCCAGCTCTTCCTGTACCGCCATCTGCTCCGTTGCGGTGCGCTCAGACTGCTCCGCATAATTCTTAACATCAGCAGCAGCCTTCGCCATAAGATTTCCCGCTTCGCTCAGTTCCTTATCGGCTGCAGCAATCCTGCTGCGGATATCTGCATTGCTGCTGTTCAGCTGCGATATCTGCGCCTCGACTTCTGTCAGACACTTGCCATCGAGAGCAGCAGATTTTTCCTCCGCCACAGCAAGCTTTGCCGCATGCTCCTGCGTAAGCTGTGAAAGCTTTTCCGCGAGCGCCCTGCCCTCGGCAAGGACGCGTTCATGCTTCTGCTTTACATCGCTGATCTGCGTTTTTATGGTATCTATAAGCTCTCCGCTGGATCGGATATCTTCCAGGTCCTTTCGGATATCAGCAAGCTGTGTGTTTAGCTCCTCTGTCATCCCCTGTATCCGCTGCGGCGCTGTGTCGTTTATTGTTTCACCGAATATTGCCGAATATTTGCTTTCGGTGTCCTTTACGGCTGCTGAAAGCTCTGTTTCCGCCACCGAATGAGACTTTTCCGCCTTTGAAAGAGTGGTCTGCTGTTTTTTCCACAGCTTTTCCGCCGCATCAAGCTCCTTTTGTGTGGGAGCGTTTTCGCAGTGCTGCGCAAGCTGAGGATGCTCTGTAGACCCGCACACGGGGCAGGCGTTATGAGGCGTTCCTCTCAGCATATCCGCAAGAACCGCCGCTGCATTCAGATGATAAGCAGCCGCAATGCTGTGATAGCTCTGCTCTGCATCTGCACAAGTCGTTTCCGCAGCGCGGAGAGCTTCATCCGCGGCAGAGAACACCTCCCTGCATTCATCCTGCCTTATCATCGCCTTTTTCAGTTCTGCCAGGCTTTCAATGCCCTTAACAACAGAAGTCTCCTGCGTTTCCACAAGCTGCAGACGTGCTGCATTATCTTCATTGCTCCTTAGCATTTCAACCAGCTTTTCCACTGCAATAGCGCTTTCCGCTGCTTCAACGGCATTTCTATCGATATCCTCTTTCACGCTCTCTATGATCGGCAGAAGTTCATCCGCATCGCACTTTGCATTTTCCGCCTCCTCAAACTTCGGCAGAAGTGCATTCAGCAGCGCAAGCGAACGCTCATTTTCGGATAAACGCGGAGTAAGCTTGTCCGCTTCCGATTTTTCCTTTTCTGCAAGAGCCTGCCGCTCCTTTGCGGAAATCTGCTCGTTCTTTGCCGTTTCAAAAGCATTTTCGGTGTTCTGCTGCTGAATAACCAAAGCCTGCATCCTGTCATATATCGGTTTCAGCTCCGCTGCGTTATTCAGCAGGGTGAGCATTTCCGCAGACTGCGCAAATTCGTCCGCTCTTTCTTCAAGCTCCTTCAACTGCTGCTCTGCCTTTGCAAAAGCGTCTATCGCCCTGTTACGGCTCTCTGCCGCCGAGATATCGCCCGAAAGCTTTGCGATATCCCTGTCAAGCTGCTGTATCTGCTGCTCAGCTTCGGTCTGCGCATTGACCGCCGCAGACTTCTTCTCCTCCATTGCCGAAACAATGCGCTCCGCTTCGGAAATGTGATATTCCTCCTCCACGATACCATCCAGCACCTCGCCGTGAAGCTCCCCCGCAAACAGTTTTTCTATATCACGGATAGCCTCGGCGCAGCGGTCATTTTCCTCTTTCAGCAGCTTTTCAAAAGCATTGTAGCGCTCTGTGCGGAACAGCTTTCTCAGCGTCACCTCACGCTCGGAGGATTTCAGCCGCAGGAACTTATCAAACTCACCCTGCGCCAGCATAGAAACACGGCAAAAAGCCTCGTAATCAAAACCGATAATGGCGTTTATCTGTGGCGTTACCTCTCTTTCGCCCTCCCAGTAGCCGCCCTCCGAATCACTCAGGCGGAAATCCGCTTTCTTCTTGTTTTCCGTGGCACGGTGAACGGTATATTCCCTGCCACCAGCCTCAAAAACAAGCTCGGCATAGCTCCTTGCATCGGAAGCGGCATGCAGGCTGCGCAGAGTTTTTCTGCCCCTGACAGAGCCGCTGGTCTCGCCGAAAAGGGCGTAGGTTATTCCGTCGAATATCGTGGTCTTGCCGGCACCGGTATCTCCTGTAATGAGGAACACCTTTCCCATGAACGGGGTGAAATCTATCGTCTCAGCGCCTGCATACGGTCCGAAAGCGGACAGAGTCAGCTTTAGTATCTTCATGCTCTGCCCTCCGATCTGTCATAGATATCCTTTGCCGTTTCTAGCAGGTTTTCGTTGATATCCTGCCCCATGGTGAGCTTATAGAAACCACTGAAAAGCTCAGTGAAATCCATCTCCGTATAAGAACGCTCCGTCTCGGTCATCTTGACATCCACATCATACCTTATGCTGACACAGTTCGGAAATTTCGCTGTGAGCCTGCGTGCAGCGTCGCTCTCGGCGTTCTCGCCGCAGACGGTTATGAACAGGTAATCCTCGGACGGCGGATGCTTATCCGAAATAAGCTCCTCATAGCTACCAAAAAGTATCCGTGCAGGGTGCAGCGGCTGAATGGGATGCTGAGTCACCTCAACTGTACCATCCTCATCTATATCGATGACATCGATATATTTCTGCGGATCACGAGCCTCCTTTGCGGAAAAGCACAGCGGCGAGCCACAATAGCGTATACGACTGTTCCCCACATTGTGAGGGATGTGAAAATGTCCGAGAGCAGCGTAGGTGAAGCCCTCGAAAACGCTGTAATCCGCCATTTCAAGGCTGCCCACGGGTGAGCCTCCCGCCTTTGCCACCGCCTGATGCGCCACAAGTATGCAAGGACGCTCCTTTCTCGGCACATCCGCATGGAAAAGCACAGTTTTCAGCGCCGCTGTGATATCCTCTATTTTTTCATCGGGATAGCATCTCTGAGCCATCTCAGCCGAGATATACGGCAGCAATGCGATATCAATGCCTCCGCAGGCGATGACCGTCACGGGCGTTTCAGCAGAAAAAGGCTCGCACATGAAGATGTTCTGTGCGCTGAACAGCCTTCTGCCATAAGAAACACGCTGCGGATTATCATGGTTGCCGCTGATGGCGTACACGGGCAGAGAAAGCTCCGCCGCCCTAGTCAGGAACTCATCAAAAAGCTCCACCGCCTCGGGCGAGGGACTCGCCTTATCGTAGATATCCCCTGCAATTATCAGTCCATCGGGACGCAGCTGCTCGAACGCGCTGCCCAACACCTGTCCAAACAGCACCTCATGCATATCCTCTGTCAGATCAATACCGCCCGGCTGCTTACCGATATGCAGATCGCCTATATGGAAAAATCTCATTGTTCACCAACCTTGAAAGGAAGTTTTATCAGAAATATTTATATCGCAGCGGAGCATTACCACTGCGATATAAAGCTTGTATGGTTACTTTGCTGCGCCTCGCATGATCGCATCAACAACCTCGGGCGCATCCCATTCACACGCTTCTCTCCTAAGCAGGCCAAAGGTCTCGCCGCTGTAAAAGGCGCCGTTATCCCACCAGAAACAGGGAACGCCTGTCTCGCTGAACTTGCCGAAGAAGTATTCCGCCCAATATGCACGGAATTCATTGTTGGGAACGCTGATCTTTTCAGGCAGCTCGGAGCCTTCTGTGTATTCGGGATTATCCACCTGCATCTGACGCACCATAGCTCCTGTTTCGCCTATGATAACAGCGATGCCCTTGCTGATAAACAGTCTGTTCAGCACATCTGCAAGAGTATCAATCTCAGCGGTACAGCCGGGACGATCGCTCATCCATCTCGTCGTGCCGCCTGAGGTTGCAAGCGCAAAGCCATAGGGAATATATGCATGAACCGAAACGATAACGCGGGGATCATCGGGTATCTCCAACGCTGATAAAGCGGATTCGCCGCAGTTTGCAGCATAGGGACATATCATCAGAAAACGATGCTCGTTATTGCCGCCTGTCGCTCTTACCGTATCAACGAATACTTTGTTCAGGTGATTTACGACTGCTCTGCCCTCGTCGTTGCCGCCATTCCATTCCCACTCGGTATTCTTCCAGCGAGGCTCGTTCATGCCCTCGAAGATAAGATGCTCGTCATAGCCCTTGAAGGTCTCGGCTATCTGAGTCCATGCGGCAGTGAGCTGAGCTGCAATGGCGTCCTGCTTATCGGGATAGGGCTGGCACCATTCCTCATGGTGCATATTGAGGATTATATACATATCACGCTCATAAGCGTAATCTACTATTTCTTTAACTCTTGCCATCCATGCGGGATCGATATTGTAATTCTCATCCATGTGCTTTTCCCATGTGGTAGGGATACGGATGGCATTGAATCCGCCGTCTTTCAACGCCTGCACCATCTCGGGAGTGGTGGTGGGATTGCCCCAGCTTCTCTCGCTTTCAAGACCTGTACCTGTAGCGTCCATCGTATTTCCGAGATTCCAGCCTGCATTGATCTGCGCAGTAAATTCCAGCGAGGTCATGTTTGTATCAATGGGATCGGACTCAACAACAGTATCTGTGGCAGGGGTGATTTCACTGTCAGTCCCGGAAGATGTATCTTCACCGCAGCCCGACATAAGCGTCATTCCCATAACAGCAGCCAATATAAGAGATGTGATCTTTTTTATCTTCATGGGTATTATCCTCCTGAATTTTAGATAATAAATAAAGTGTTAACTTATATTATATATGAGAATCACCTGTACGTCAAGTGGATAAGTGTACAATTCTCCCGCCCTTGGCAGATGTTCGGCAAGTGCGGTAAAAACGTCAAAACCATTTTGGGCAAAATCAACATATTAGCAGATATAATTTCGGTTTTAAAGTCAAAAAGGATAGAGAAAATTTAATGATATCGTTTTCAGGTCTTGTAATTAATCGGAATTTATAGTATACTATTGCTTAGTGGCATAACTATGCCCATAATTAAATTTTGTGAAAGAACTTCGGTTCTTGAAGTTATCACAAAGAAAGAAGGTCTACAATGAAATTCGGACATTTTGATGACGTCAATCGCGAGTATGTCATCACCTCTCCCCGTACTCCCTGGCCCTGGATCAACTACCTCGGCACACAGGGCTTCTTCTCTCTGATCTCCAATACAGCAGGCGGCTACAGCTTCTATAAGGACGCTCGTCTGCGCCGTATTACACGCTACCGCTACAACAACGTTCCCGTTGATATGGGCGGCAGATATTTCTACCTGAAGGACGGCGATACAGTTTGGAATCCCGGCTGGTCTCCCGTTAAAACAGAGCTTGACGCTTACGAGTGCCGTCACGGTATGGGCTACACCATCATCAGCGGTACAAAGAACAACGTAAAGGCTACAGTTAAGTTCTTCGTTCCCCAGGATTTCAACGGCGAGATCCAGAAGGTATCCATCACAAACGAAGGCTCCGAGAAGAAGAGCCTGAAGCTGTTCAGCTTCCTGGAGTGGTGTCTTTGGGACGCTAACGACGATACAACAAACTTCCAGAGAAACTTCAACACAGGTGAAGTTGAGATCGTTGGCTCTACCATCTATCACAAGACAGAGTACAAGGAGCGTCGTGATCACTACGCATTCTATACAGTAAACGTACCCGTACAGGGCTTCGATACCGAGAGAGAGAGCTTCCTCGGCATGTACAACGGCTTTGACAGACCTGATGCAGTATTCGAGGGCAAGGCTCACAACTCCGTTGCTGACGGCTGGTCTCCCATCGCTTCTCACTACATCGAGCTTGAGCTGAACCCCGGCGAGACAAAGGAGCTGGTATTCTGCCTCGGTTATGTTGAGATGCCCCTTGAGGAGAAGTTCGACAAGAGCGGCAACTACGATGGCATCCTCGCAAGCTACACTGTTGACGGCAACGGCAACAAGAAGCCTCTCGCAAATGTTATCAACAAGGTAAAGGCTGAGGAGATGATCGCTATGTGCGATACTCCCGAGAAGGCTGACAAGCTGTTCGAGAGCCTGAAGAACTACTGGGATAAGCTTCTTACTCAGTACAGCGTTGATTCTCCCGATGAGAAGCTCAACAGAATGGTTAATATCTGGAACCAGTACCAGTGCATGGTTACATTCAACATGTCCCGTTCCGCTTCTTACTTCGAAAGCGGCATCGGCAGAGGCATGGGCTTCCGTGATTCCAACCAGGATCTGCTCGGCTTCGTTCACCAGATCCCCGAGAGAGCAAGAGAGAGACTTATCGACCTCGCAGCTACAATGCTCGAGGACGGCGGCGCTTACCACCAGTATCAGCCTCTCACAAAGATGGGTAACCACGAGCTTGGCTCCAACTTCAATGATGACCCGCTGTGGATGATCCTCGCAGTTTCCGCTTACGTTAAGGAAACAGGCGATCTCACCATCCTCGATGAGATGGTTCCCTACGAGAACAAGGTTGAGCTTGCCGACACAATGCTCGATCACGTTAAGAGAGCATTTAACCACGTTGTTAAGAAGGTTGGTCCTCATGGTCTGCCCCTCATCGGTCGTGCTGACTGGAATGACTGCCTGAACCTCTCCTGCTTCTCCAACAAGCCCGGCGAGAGCTTCCAGACATACAACAACAAGGAGATGTTCACAGAGCCTCCTTTCTATAGCCAGATCGCTGAGTCCGTAATGATCGCAGGTATGTTCTGCTACATCGCTCCCGAGTACGCTGCTATGTGCCGCCTGAAGGGTGACGAGGCTGAGGCTCAGAGAGCTGAGGCTGAGATCGCTAAGATGCGCGAGATCACAGAGAAGTACGGCTACGACGGCGAGTGGTTCCTGCGTGCATACGATCACAACGGCAACAAGGTCGGCTCCTCCGAGTGTGAGGAAGGCAAGATCTTCATCGAGCCTCAGGGCTGGTGCGTTCTTGCAGGTCTCGGCAAGGATAAGGGCTACGATATCAAGACTCTCGAGAGCATCGATAAGTACCTCAATTCCGATCACGGTATGGTACTGAACAACCCTGCATTCACTACATACAAGGTTGAGTACGGCGAGATCTCCACATACCCCGGCGGTTACAAGGAGAACGCAGGCGTATTCTGCCACAACAACGCATGGATCATCTGCGCAGAAGCAGCAGTTGGCCACGGCGATAAGGCTTATGAGTACTACAGCAAGATCGCTCCCGCATTCCGTGAGGAGAAGTCCGATCTGCACAGAACCGAGCCTTATGTATACGCTCAGATGATCGCAGGTAAGGACGCTGCACGCCACGGTGAGGCTAAGAACTCCTGGCTGACAGGTACCGCTGCATGGAACTTCGTTGCAGTATCCCAGTTCATCCTCGGTGTTAAGCCCCAGTACGACGGTCTGATGATCGATCCTTCCATCCCCGCTGCATGGGACGGCTTCAAGGCATCCAGACTGTTCAGAGGCGCTGTATACAACATCACTGTAAAGAACCCCGATCACGTTTGCGCAGGCGTTAAGAGCATGACTGTTGACGGCAAGGCTGTAGACGGAAATGTTATCCCCGTATTTGACGGCGGCGAGCATGAGGTTGAGGTAGTTCTCGGCTGATAGCCCCAATAACAATAACAAGGGCGATAGAGATATCGCCCTTGTTTTCTCATTATTCAATCCACCACTATAGCAAGCTATTGCATCAGAACTTTTGGAGGTGTGGCGCAATGCCCTACGGAAAAATACTCATGATAGATGAGGACCCTCACTTACGCCGCCTTGTTACTGAATATCTTCAGGAGACGGGAATGGATGTCCACTCCACATCAAGAATAGACGGATATGCGCTGAACGAAGCCGAAAAAGCAGATGTGATACTTCTCTGCAACGACGTTGCAGGAAACAATACAGGCGCATATATAGCCAATCTGAAAGGCAGCAGAAATACGCCTCTCATCATGCTTGCATCTTCAGGCGAGCCTATAGATAGTATAATGTATTTCCGCAACGGTGCGGATCAGGTACTTGCAAAGCCGTTCAACATCGCAGAGCTTGCACTGCGCATAGAAGCGCTGCTTCGCCGCGTAGAAACGCCCGAGGAGCACCACACCACAAAAGCAGCTTTCAACGGTTTATCGGTAGATCTCAAATCCTATACAGTCTCGGTGGACGGATCTCCTGCAGAGCTTTCTCCCAAGGAGATAGAACTGCTTTTTCTGCTGATATCCCACACCGATCATACCTTCAGCCGCAGCGAGCTTTCTTCCCGCATATGGGGCAGGATACTGTCAGACAACCGCACCATAGCGGTGCATATAAACCGCATCAAGAGCAAGATCGGCACTTATGCCAGTCATATTACCGCCGTGCGTGGAGTAGGCTATAAATTCACCACATCAGCATCTGAATAACAAAGGAGCCTGAGAGTTAATCCTCTCAGGCTCTTATCTGTATATGCTTATTCAATCGGCAGCAGCACTGCATTCTCTCCCTTGAATGTGTTGATAACGCTGCGCTTGACAGTGCCGTTCGCAGGCATTTCCACCGTAAGCTCACCGCCGTTTGCAGAGAATATCTCACAAGAAACGATCTCGCCGTTCTTCCACTCGGCGTTCACCACAAATCCGCCTCTTGCACAAAGACCTCTGAAGCTGCCGTTCTTCCACTCAGCAGGAAGTGCAGGCAGGAGCCTTACCACTCCCTCATGGCTCTGCAGCAGCATTTCTGCAATGCCTGCCGATGCGCCGAAGTTTCCGTCGATCTGGAACGGGGGATGGAAATCCCACAGATTCACAAAAGTGCAGCTTTCCAGCAGACCTCTCAGCAACTTGTAAGTGCGGTCGCCATCGCCGGTTCTTGCCCAAAGGTTTATCTTATATGCTCTCGCCCAGCCTGTGGATTCATCGCCACGGTCATTCATTGTGGCAATAGCGGCATCCATAAGTTCGGGACGGTCGTGATTGATCTGCTTTCCGGGATAAAGTCCCATCAGATGCGAAATGTGGCGGTGATTCTTCTGAACCTTGGAGCTGTCAAAATCAGGCTCATCCTCCTCAAACCACTCCTTCAGCAGACCGGTTTTGCTAACATGATAGGGATCCAGCTTCGGCAGCATCTCACGAACCTTTGCACAAAGCTCGGGATCGGTGTTGAGCGCCTCCGCAGCCTTCAGGAAATCGATGAACAGCTGCTCTATCAGGCTCTGCTCATAGGTGTTGCCGATGGTCGCAGGGCCATGCTCGGGGCTGTAGGTCGGCGAAGAAACAAGTCTGTTCTGCTTCTCATCATATATCAGCCACTGGGTATAGAACTTAACGCTCTCACGCATGATGGGATATATCTTCTCTGCGAGATACTTCTTGTCGCCCGTGAACTCGTAATGCTCCCATATATTCTGCATCAGCCATGCGACTGCAGCGGTCGACCAGCCCCAGTAGAAATCCCAGCCGGGTGCTGTCCAGCCGAAGGGCGAACACTGGGTGTGAGCAGTCCAGCCATTTGCGGGGTGTGCTTCATCAGTAACGATGTTATAATACTCCTTCGCAGTAATTCTGCCGGGTTCCCTGAGGGATTCAAGGAAATCCACCAGCGGAGGAACAGTCTCTGCCATATTCGTATTATATGCGCCCCAGTAGTTCATCTGCAGATTAACATTGATGTGATAATCGCAGCACCACGGCGGTGTGTTGCTCTCGTTCCACACGCCCTGAAGATTAGCGGGCAGCGTTCCCTCTCTCGAAGAGGATATCAGCAGATATCTGCCGTACTGGAAATACAGCGTCTCCAGCCTGTTCATAGCGGCACGGTCGCCGTTTCTGTAAGCCTCCAGCAGCTTATCCGAGGGAAGATCGGCATAATCCTCACCAAGCTCCAGTGATACTCGATTGAATATAGCGGAGTAATCTGCGAGATGCTCTCTGTAAAGCTCATCCCAGCCAAGGCGTGAAGCCGCTTCAATGAGCGGAATGGTTATGGTCTCAGGATCAATACCGCTGCGGTATGTGGGATACTTCATCTCGTAATCAGTAGCGGCAGTGATAAATATAGTAGCCTCCGAAGCATTTGTAACGGTGAGCTTTCCGCCGTTTATGATGATCTCTCCGTCCGTCTTGAACATACCCCTCATATCGAAGCGCATGCCGTTGTCAACCACCTGACCGTTATAGAACATCATGCCGTCCTCGGAGGTTATCCTTGCGGGATGGGTCTTTTCAAGCCACGCACTGAAGCCAAGTCTGCCCTTTTCGGATGCTGTGAATCTAAATGCAATAACTCTTGCGGGGTAGCTTGCAAATGCTTCACGGGTATATTTCACGCCGCCTATCTCAAACTCGCAGCTATACAGCGATCTATCAAGATCCAGCGCACGGCGGTAGTTCTGCGCCTGTTCATTCGGCACATTGAACTCTATCATCATATCGCACAGCAGCAGATATGTACCGAAATCTCCGTCGCCTGTAAGCTGCGGAAGAAGTTCCAGCACCTTGTCGTAGCTGCCGCCCTTAAGTTCATCCTGCACCTGCTTTACATACTTATATCGGTCGCGATTGTTACCGCCGTAGTAGTTCGGCCTGTTTTCGCAGGGGCCGCCCGCCCACAGCGTTTTCTCGTTGATAACGATACGCTCCCTGCGGATGCCGCCAAAAAGGCTCGCACCCAGATGACCGTTTCCTATAGGCAGACAGTGCTGTTCCCAATTGGAAAGATCACCCTCATGATCGAAGTATATCACATTGCCGTTGCTCATCTTATATTTCCCTCCCGTACACAGCAGCAAAAGCCGCTTGTTCCTTTATTTATAATCGTTTACATTATATCACAAGTTAATACTGATGTCAATAATCACAAAAAAATATGACCACTGCAGCCATACAGCGGTCATATCAGTATTACGGCTTTTCAGGTCTCTCCGTCTCATTGATCACCATGGAGCAAAGGTTTGAAAGCACCTCATACTCGTCCTTCATATCGCCTGTCATTCGGCTGGTCTTTACAGTGTGGAAGATTCCCTGGATCAGAAACGAAAGGATAACGCTGTTTTTAAGGCTGTTGAATTCAGGATAGGTGCCAAACAGCATATTCTTGATGCGGGATTCTATCTTATCGGCAGCGATAGCGTTGCGGCTTCCCGAGAACACGATATCGATCTGCTCACGGTGTGCAACGATCGCCTTAAATATCTCGTTGGCATACTGCTGCGGATCCTCGAAGAACTTATCCTGCACCTGAAGATCTATCAGTATCTCATCTATGATAGTGTTCTCGATTTCATCCGACAGAGCATATATATCGGAGTAGTGCAGATAAAATGTAGCCTTGTTTATATTGGCAGCCTTGGTAAGCTCCGTAACGGTTATCTTTTCGATAGGCTTCTTCTGCCTGAACTCCAGAAATGCATCCTTGATAGCTGATTTTGTTCTCTGAATTCTCAGATCCATGATGATTACCTCCATCCGACCGACTTTAATATATCCCAAAACATCACGTCATATTATACAATATAATCAAATCGTTGCATAAAATACTTCTATTTAAATCTGATGATTGAAATAAACAATTTTATTCACTATAATGTATTATAGTACAAAAATCGACAATTGTCAA
>JAZKZL010000087.1:0-1797 GCA_045612645.1 Oscillospiraceae bacterium | reverse complement strand
TTAAAGGAGCTGTGGGAGCCTCGGATTCGAGCACATAACCGTTATCAAGGTAATCGAAGTATGTGTTGATAAAGCCTTCATTCACATAATCGGGGCTGTAATAGTGATTATATGAAAAAGTGATGATGTTTTCAACATATCTTGATGCAACCTCCATCTGCCAGGTGAAACGGTCGAGAGTTTCGGTTACATAAACGGTATTTTCCGTTGCGGGAGGATTGAGTATACCCTCAAGAGCCGAGGGAGCAACAACTGTTGAGAAGTTTTCACAGTTTGCCCAGAGCTTCACATCTGCGTTGCAGGTATCAACTGCCGCCTTATACATTTTCCAGTTTCTTTCAAGGTTTTTCTCACTTACCCACTTTGCACCAACCGCATCCTGGGGTGCAAAGATGTCTCCGTCACGGAAGTTGATGGCATTAATAATGCGCACATATGACGCAAGGCTGACCATAGGACCTGCGGCAAGGTATTCCGATGAGAAGGGACTCATCAGCAAGGGCTTGGTTTCATCGGTGCTGTTGATGCTGTCGATAACAATGTTAACACCGTCAGCGATACCCTTAAGATAAATCTGACGCATAAGGCTGTTACTGATTTCGGGAGTGAAATACCAGCCGTAGAAGCAATCGTATGAGCCGTATTTTGCATATATTTCCTCAACCATGTCAGCCATCACACCGCATACCTGCTTATACTGGGGAGAAAGTGCAGTTTCGTTCCAGAAATCGTCAAACATAGCAAGACCGACAAATACTTTTATGCCGCTGTTTTCACAAGCCTCAAGTGATGCCCTGATAACATCACCGCCGAAAGCTGCATCCTCAAAGCAGGAAAGTGAGCTTTCGTAGTAGACGTTCCATTTGCCGCCCTCTGCCTTATAGCCCTTGTTGGCAACATCCTGAATGATAAGATATTCTATCCCTGCAGCTTTCATATTTTCGATTTCCTTTTCCCAACGCTCCTCATCCCAGCTGCTGCTCATCCAGGACTGCAGAAAGGTGCCGTTGAATTCGGGATTACACTTTTGTTCAGGCTTCGCACCAAAGGGAAGTACAGCCATAAGAAAAGCTATAAGTGCGGACATAATTTTAAGGATAATCATAATGTTTCCTCCATAAGAAATATTTACTTAAAAAGTATATCATATAAATCTGATAAATTCAATGATAGTATCCGCCATAAAATCAATTATTATCAAATGCAACGAAAAAATCAAAAATATTTTTAAAAAACTCTTGACATAACCAATGTATTATGGTAATATC
This sequence comes from Oscillospiraceae bacterium, assembly GCA_045612645.1. GTDB lineage: Bacteria > Bacillota > Clostridia > Oscillospirales > Ruminococcaceae > CAG-115. The sequence continues at coordinate 529 of JAZKZL010000087.1, read as the reverse complement.
ATTAGGCAAATACGGAGAGATACCGAAGTGGTCATAACGGAACGGTCTTGAAAACCGTCGTACGTCCTGCGTACCGTGGGTTCGAATCCCACTCTCTCCGCCATTTTTTATTTTATAAGCAAGTCTTTATCGACACCATGGAGAAGTACTCAAGTTGGTGACGAGGCGCCCCTGCTAAGGGCGTAGGTCGGGTAACCGGCGCAGGAGTTCGAGTCTCCTCTTCTCCGCCACAAATAATGCACAGCTTTTTGGTTGTGCATTATTTTTTTATATTGTATTTTTTTAAAGAGACTCGAACTCCGTAATAGTCCATGTCAGCCTTGTGATAACAAGCGCTGACGGACATACAATAGGATACGCGACAGCTTTGCTGTCGAGTCTCCTCTTCTCCGCCAGAAAAAACCTCTTATTTGTCCGTGACAAATAAGAGGTTTTTTCAATGATATCCGTTCATTGCGGAACGGATGATATAGCTAACGCTATGATATCTGCTTCGCAGATGATATACGCTTCGCGTATGATGGGAACG